>JBGPYB010000001.1:0-103434 GCA_041493035.1 Vicinamibacteria bacterium
CCGCGTTCTAGGCGGCCGCGGTCTTGCGCTGAGGTGTGGGCTTCGAAACCTTCCCCGAGCGCAGGCAGCGAGTGCAGACCTTGACTCGCTTCTGGACACCATTCAGGAGCGCTCGCACCCGTTGCAGGTTCGGATTGAAGCGCCGGTGCGTCACGTTGTGGGCATGGCTCACGCTGTTGCCGTACTGGGGTCCCTTGCCACAGATGTCGCATCTCTGAGCCATCGTCTCCTCCGATCACGGGGCCCGACCCGGCCCTCACGCGAAACCCCAATTATAACCGCACGTTCGGAGGCGTCAAGGCAGCCGTCGTTGTAGCCCCCTGCGACCCCGTGCTATAGTCCTCGCCGGCCCGCGAAGCGAGGAGATCTGCACACCCTTAGTCTATGGTCCAGTTCAACTTCAGCGAACGGACCATCAAGGCCAAGGTGGTCTACTACGGCCCGGCGCAGTCCGGCAAGACCACAAACCTCGAGCAGATCCATCGGCTCACGGATCCGGCCGCAAATAACCGCCTGATCTCACTGAACACCGCCCAGGATCGGACCCTCTTCTTCGACCTTCTCCCCTTCAGCCTCGGTGCCGTTTCCGGCTACGACTTCAAAGTACAGCTCTACACGGTTCCGGGCCAGGTCCAGTACAACGCGACGAGGCGCGTGGTCCTGGCGGGAGCCGACGCCGTCGTCTTCGTGGCCGATTCGCGCAAGGCCAACTTCAAGGAAAACCAGGCGGCCTTCGAGAACATGAAGGTCAATCTCCTGGCCAACCGTCTCGTTCCCGAGAAGGTGCCCCTGGTTCTTCAATACAACAAGCGCGATCTTCCCGACCTGCAGGCCGAGAGCGAGATGAGCCGAACGCTCAATCCTTGGGGTCGGCGAGTCTTCCCCGCCGTTGCGGCGCAGGGACAGGGAGTCCTGGAGACGTTCGTCGCGGTGGTCCAGGAGATGTTGGCGGCCATCGCCGTCAAGTACAACCTGAAGGAGAAGGGCCTCGATCCGGCGAGCGTGCCCGAGGTGGTGGCTCAGGCTTTTTCAAGCCTGCTGAAGGAATCGGCGGCGGCGGCTCCGCCTCCGACCGGCGAGCCGCTCCCCAACCGCATCATCCTGTCCCAGGCCACGAACGCCGATCACGGAGCGCCGCTCCAGGCCACACCCGAGACGGGACTCGTCTCTGAGGAGCTGCTCCATCGAGCCATAAGGTCCAACGTCGAGTTGGCGGAGGCTCTCGCCAATCTGGTCCACGACATGAACCTCGGCCTCGGCTCCATCCAGTCCCACGCCGAGCTGCTCAAGGTCTACCGGGAGGACGCGCGGGAGAAACGGCAAGCCGCCATCACCGCGATCCAGGAGGAGGCCGGTCGCCTCCGAAAGATCATCCAGGGTCTGGGCCAGGCCGGGGAGTCGGCTGCGCCCGCTGCCGCCAAGCCGGCCGTCGCCCCGCCTGTCCCAGCGGCGCGCCCCGCCGCTCCACCCTCCCCCCCGCCTCAGCCAGACGGTCGCGGTGGGCTCGACGCTCTCCTGCTCGAGGCGGTCGCGTCGGCTCGTCCGACGACCGAGGCCCGTAAGGTGTCCGTCGAGCTTCGCATTCCGCCGGGAGCCGAGCCGCCGCGAGGTCCCGCCCAGAGCGTCCAGCGCGCCGTCGTGGCCCTACTCGATGGCGTGTCTCTCGTCTCGCCTTCGGGGTCGACCGCGCTTCTCCGTTCCGAGAAGAAGCCCGTTCTCCTTCGCGGCAAGGACGGCCAGCAGGTCAAGCGGGACTTCCTGATGCTTGCCGTCACCCACGGCGGTGATCTCACCGCTGAGGACCAGCAGCGCATTCTCCAGGGCGGGGACAAGGGCCCGCTCGGCGACGCCTGCCGTCTCGTCCGCGAGATGGGGGGTTTCGTGCGGTTCGCACCTCTTCCCGGGGGCGGTCTGGAGACGCGTCTCTTCCTTCCAGCGGCGTGAGACGGAGCATTGACAGTCGTGCGACTGCAACGGTAGCATCACGCGGCCGCTCGGGACCAATGCTTCGCATCAGGAGGTAACCATGTTCTCCCGCTCCAGAAGGAGCGTCAGCCTCGCCACCCTGGCGGCCCTCGGCCTCGCTTTGGTACCCTCCCCTGCGAGGGCAGCGGGTTTTGCGCTGTTCGAGCAAGGCGCCCGCGGAATGGGCTTCGCCGGGGCCTACACGGCCCAGGCCTCCGACCCCTCGGCCATCTTCCACAACGCCGCAGGTATCGCCTTCCTCAAAGGGAAGCAGATCTACATCGGCGGCACCCTCATTGCCCCATCCACCGACTTCACGGGGGCCGCTCCCTTCCCGGGAGCCGGCCAGCTCGAGACGATGAACGTCGGCATCACTCCTACGCCCGCGATCTACTACACGCAACAGCTCAGCAACCGCCTGGTCGCGGGCGTCGGCCTGAACACCCCCTTCGGTCTCAAGACCGAATGGGACAGCCCCGGGACGTTCACGGGGCGCTTTCTCTCGAAGAAAGCCGAGCTCAAGGGCTTCTCCCTGAACCCGACGATCGGCTACAAGCTGGCCGACCGCCTTTCCGTCGGCTTCGGCCTGGACATTCGCATCTCTTCGGTCACCCTCGACCGGAACGTCCCTGCCGTCAATCCCTTCACCCAGACCGTCGTGGACGTGGCGAGTGTCGAGCTCAAGGGCAACACGGCGAAGGATCTTGGCTGGAACCTGGGGGCCCTCGCAAAGCCCACGGAGAGCCTCTCGATCGGCGTCTCCTACCGCCACAGCGTCAAGCAGGATTACACGGGGTCCGCCGACTTCACACGGCTGGAGACGGGCAACAGCCAACTCGATACGCTGATCGCCGTCCGTGTTCCGGCGGGCTCGCTTGCCGCCAGCACCTCGGTCGAATACCCCTCGATCCTTTCTCTCGGCGTCGCGTACTCCTGGAACGATTGGACCGTGGAGGGCGACGTCAACTTCTACAAATGGTCGACCTTCGGGTCGCTCCCCATCGTCATCGAGGGACGGTCCGACTTGTCCTCGATCGTTGCGGAGAATTTCCAGGACTCCCGTCAGTATCGCTTTGGCGTCGAGCGCCAACTGGGCGACACCTGGGCGGTTCGTGGGGGGTACTTCCACGACGTGAGCCCTTCTCCACCCGAGTCCGTGTCCCCGCTCCTGCCCGACGCCGCGCGAAACGGCTTCTGTCTCGGTGGCTCATGGAAGCAAGGGCATCTACGCCTCGACGGTGGCGCCTGGTACGTGAAGCTCAAGGATCGCTCCACCGAAGGCGTCGAGCGGGACAACTACAACGGCACTTACTCGGGGAAGGCCCTCACGCTGGGGCTCTCCCTCGGGTATAGTTTCTGAAGGGGGGGATGACGATGCGCCACCGCTTCACGTTGGCTCTCGCGGCCTTCGCTCTCGTCCTCGGATCGTCCCCGGCACGGGCCCAGGGCAGCTTCGACGTCTACGTAGCTTTCGGGGATAGCCTCACAGCCGGCTTCTCCTCGGGATCTCTCGTCGAGACCCATCAGAAGAATTCCTACCCCGCGCTCATCGCCCTCGCGGCCGCGACGAAGGATTTCCAGCAGCCCACGATTTCCGAACCCGGCATTCCCGCAGAGCTGGCCCTGGTCAGTCTCACGCCCGGACCGATCGTGGCGCCGAAGTCCTCGGCGCACGGCTCGCCGACCAACCTGCAATTGCCGCGACCCTACAACAACCTCGGCGTCCCCGGCGCCGACAGCCTGGATATCCTGAGCACCGTCACCGACGGCGGCGGCTTCCACGATCTGATCCTGCGAGGCAAGGGGACGGCCCTCAAAGAAGGCGCGGCCCTTCATCCGACGTTCATCACGCTCTGGATCGGCAACAACGATGTGCTCGGTGCGGCCACGCAGGGCCGGGCCATCGAAGGCCTGACCCTGACGTCGGTCGCGAAGTTCCGGGCGCGATACAGCGCCGTCGTCGACGCCGTGAAGGCGACGGGGGCCAAAGTCGTCGCCGCGAACATCCCCGACGTCGATACGATCCCCTTCGTGAGCACGATCCCTCCCGTCGTCGTCGATCCGGTGAGTCACGCGCCGGTGTTAGTCAGCGGACAGCCTGTGCCCCTGATCGGTCCGAGTGGGAGCCTGGCGTCCAATGCCCACGTTCTCCTATCCGCGTCTTCGCTCCTCGCTCAAGGGATCGGCATTCCGAAGGCGCTGGGTGGGCAGGGAACGCCGCTGCCCGACGCCGTCATCCTCGACGCCGACGAGGTCGGTTCGATCCGCGATCACGTCGCGGGCTACAACCTGGCCATCGGGGACCTCTGTTCGGCGGCGGGGATCCCGGTTCTGGACGTGAACGGCCTCCTGCGGGACCTGGCGACTCGCGGCCGGAACGTGGGTGGCGTGACCCTCAACAGTGACTACCTCACTGGCGGGATCTTCAGCTACGACGGCATCCACCCTTCGGACTTGGGCTACGCGGTGCTCGCCAATGAGTGGATCGCGAAGATCAACGAAGGAGGGGCGAGTCTTCCGGTCGTGGATCTTGCTCCCTTCCTGGGGGTAGGGCAAGCCTCCCGGCGACGGACCGGCCCTGTCGAGTTCACTGAAGAGGCGTACCAGAACCTTCTGATGGTCTTCCCGCCTCTGGACCGCAGGTAGAGGCGGCGGCCCAATCGTCTCTGGTCCGACCCCGAGCGGTCAGCCCTGGGCGCCGACGCCGGCGCCGATGTGACGATCGGCGAGACGGGCCAACTCCTGCTTCGGGAGCGCTCCGACGCGTTGCTCCACCACCTGGCCCCCTTTGAAGACCAGCAGGGACGGGATCGAGCGAATGTCGTAGCGCCCCGCGATCTCCGGGCTCTCGTCGACGTCCAGCTTTCCCACCCGGACACGACCGGCGTACTCCTCGGCCAGCGCGTCGACCAGCGGCGCGATCATCCGGCAGGGCGCGCACCACTCGGCCCAGAAATCGACGATGACAGGCTCCTTCGACTGGAGGACCTCCTTGTCCCAGTTTGCGGTGTGGAGGACAACGATCTTGTCGTTCAAAACAGCACCTCCCTGGTGCTTCAGGCGGTCGCGAAATGCTCTTGCAGCCCCTCTGTGAGGGCCTCGCCCGTGATGTCCCAGTTGTCCCGATCGAAGACGGGCCTTCCGTCGCGGAACAGGATGATCTGAGGCGATTCGTGGGCGATCCCCGTCATCTCCGCCACCCGGTTGCTGGCCGCTCGCGCTTCGACGACGCGGATGATCCCCAGGCGAAGATCCTCACGCAACTCGAGATGCGTCTGCACGTGCTGGAACGTCTCCTGGGTCTTGTGGCAGGTCCCCGCTTTGAAGACCGCCGCGGCGGGATTCTCCCGAACGAACGCGTCGACCTCCTCGGCTGTGGTCAGGAAGCTGATCCGATCCTTGAGCGTCACTTCACCTTCTCCTTCTGACCTCTCGATTCTACACCCCCAGGGGTGCTCCTACTTCTTGTCGAGGCCGAAGAGGGCGTGGAGCGCCCAGTTCACGACGCCCACCACCAGCCCCCCGAGGACCGCGGCCAGGAAGCCGGCCACGTGGTAGCCGGGGATGAAGAGCGACGCCATCCAGAGCAAGAGCCCGTTGAGCAGGAAATAGAAGACGCCCAGGGTCAGGATCAGCGCCGGCAGGGAGAGGAAGAATGCGATCGGCCGGACCACCGCGTTGAAGAGGCCGAAGATGGCTCCCGCCACGGCGAGCGCCAGCCAGCCGCCCGTGAAGGTGATGCCCGGCACGACGGTCGTTGCCAGAAGTGCTACGGCGTTGGCGACGATGGCGGCGATCAGTCTCATGGCTTTCTCTCCTCCTGTTCGTCCTGCTCCTCGCTGACGATCTTGTACTCGGGTGGGGGCTCGAAGAGGGACCCGGGCTGGGGTCCGGTCGCCACCCGGGTCACCGTGGCGCGGGTCTCGTGGACCTCTCCCAAGACCGTCACCTGCGAACGCGTTTCCATGGGGAATCCGGGGAGCTTCCGCACCTCGGCGATCAGCCCGCCCAACGCCTGGGTGGCCCCGGACCACTCCAGGAAATCGGCGAAGGCTTCGATTCCGACGGGAAGGGCACGAGTCACATAGAGGTCCATGACTGTCGATCCCGCGGTGATCCGAAACCCTTCGCAGGGGAACCCCGCGATGGTCCGCCGCGTCGTAAGGGCTCTCGTCCGAACCCGTCCTTCGTCCTCGCCCGCGCCCATCAGGTCGCCGGCCATGGACATGTCCATCTGGGACTGGGTCCGAAGGCGATCCACGTCCACGCGGACAGCCCTTCGCTGGAAAGGCTCCAGCCGATACGCTGCCGGGGGATCCAGGTGGAGGATGAACGCCGGGCCCTCCTTCTCATCTCCCGCCTCCAAGCGCATCCGTTTGCCCGAGTACCAGACCCGCGACGCCACTCCGGGGCCGGTGGGGCGCCCTGCGCTGTAGGTCACGGTCGTCTGCTCGAAGTAGAGCCCCGGGGCAGGGCCGTTGGCGAGTAGCAAGGCAGCGGCCAGCGCGCAGGCCAGGGACATCGGCACCTCGAGGTTGGACAAGCGACCCTGGCTATCATATCCTCAGCCGCGGCGACCTCCCATCCCATGCGGTGGCTCATGTGAAGGCCCCGGACTCCGAAGTCGGATTCAAGCAATCGCTGCTCGAGTTGCTCGAGGCCAACCCTCCCCATGAGGAGAAACTTCTCGCGGAATTCGAGCGGCGCCGCGGTGACGGACCCCTCTATTCGTCCATTCTTTACATCCTCACGCATCTCAGTTTTCCGGAAGCGGAAGCCCGCCGTCATTGGAAGCGAATCCGGTCCCATCGCGATCGCCTCAAGGAGAACCTCGGCCGGGACGTGGGGACGCGCGTCGCTCTCCTCGACTACTTCGTCAACCTGAATCGAGAGCTCAAGAACCCCAAGATCATCGAGATATCCATCTATGAGCGCACCGAGCGGTCGGCCATCACCGACGGCTTGACGGGCCTCTACAATCACGCCTATTTCCTCCAGGCCTTGAAGCGCGAGGTCCATCGTTCGAAGCGCCACGAGCTCAAGATGTCTCTCGCGATGTTCGATCTGGACGACTTCAAGAAGCTCAACGACTCGAGAGGCCACCTGGAAGGGGACCGCGTCCTCATGAAGGCGTCGGCCCTCATAAAGGAAACCCTTCGGGAGATCGACGTGGCGGCGCGCTACGGCGGGGAGGAATTCGCGGTCATCCTGCCGGAGACTTCGGCGTCCGGTGCCTTTGTCGTCGCCGAGCGCATAAGGTTGAAGATCGCACAGCATTTCAGACGGAAGCGAGGCGGGCCCAAGGTTACGGTCTCCGGGGGCGTCGCGGCCTACCCGGAAGATGCCGAGGCAATGGATGACCTCATCCGCCGCGCGGACCAGGGGCTCTACCGTTCCAAGGCCGCGGGGAAGAACCGAATGACGTTGGCTCAAGGCGAACGTCGCCGTCACCTCCGCGTTCCCGCGAGTCATCCCATGACCCTCAAGGCTCGTGCCGGCCGAAAGGCCATCGCGCGGGCGAAGAACGTCTCTGAGGGCGGCCTTCTCGTCAGCATCCACGACTCGGTGCCGGTCGGCAGCAAGCTCAGCCTCGTCATCCGGCCCACGACCGGCCCGGCCATGGCCTTGCGGGGCGAGGTCGTGAGGGTGGACCGCACCGCGGGGCGCGAAGCTCGCTACGAGCTGGGCGTTCGCCTCGTGAGCCGGAAGGCCGACGTCCTGACCGTGCTCAGCCGCCCCGACACGTCGGCCCCGGCATAGCGTTCTTTGCCCGAGGCCGCCCCTCCCTGGCAGCCTAGGGCTTAGGCTCCTCGCGGGTCTGCACATACTCCCAGCCAAAACGACCCTTGATGCAGAGGTGCCCCCTGGTCACTTCATGGTCGAGAGGCGAGCTCACCTTCACGATGGAATTGTCCTGGACGTGGAGCGTGAGGGTGCAGCCGACACCACAATAGGAGCAGATCGTGTCGGTCTTCTTCTGTCGGCTCTCGTCCCAGGTGCCTGCCTGCCGCATATCGTGCTCGCTCTTGAACATGAGCGCGCCGGTGGGACAGACGCCGATGCAGTTGCCGCAGTAGACGCAGGCCGAGTCGGGGAGGGGAGCTGCGAACTCCGTCGAGATACGGGCGTCGAAGCCTCGCCACGCGACCGCTATGGCGAAGGTGTTCTGGGCGTCGACCCCGCAGGCCTCGACGCACTTGTAGCAAAGGATGCACTTCGAGTAGTCGCGAACGTAGAGGTCGTTGTCGATCTTGACGGGCTGCCGAACCGTTGCCGTTCCGCCCCGCGGCTCGTCGTGATGTCCGATCCGAGCCCGGTCCCTCGCCCCCTCCTCTGCCGGGGGTGCCGCGGGCCCGTAACGCTCCGGGCGGGCGCCGTACCGAAGCATCTGGGCCTGGGCCTCTGGCGCAGTGGTTAAATCAACCGACGATCCCAGGAACTCGAGGACCATCCGGCGGCTCAAGCGGACCCGCTCGGAGTCTGTCTTCACCTCCATGCCGGGCTCCGCGACGCGAGAGCAGGCGGGCACGAGGGTTCGGGACCCCTCGACCTCGACCACGCAAATCCGGCAGACGTTGACGGGGGTCAGGTTCTCCAGGTAGCAGAGGGTGGGGGTGTCGATGCCTTCCTGTCGGCACGCCTGGAGGAGAGTCGTCCCCTCGGGAACGGTCACGGAGCGGTCGTCGACCGAGATCTCGATGAGTCGCGCCGGCCCGGGCGCAACGCTCATCGGGAGCCCTCGTTCAAGAGCCCGAGCTTTGCCACCGCCGAAGCGACTGCGCCAGCCGCCGTCTGGCCCAGACCACAGATGGACGCGTCACGCATCACCTGGCCTATCTCTCCGAGAAGCCGCTCCTCGTCGTCCTTCGAACCGAGTGGCTGGACACGAGCCAGACGATGGAGCGCCTCCTCCTGTCGTACCGTGCCGACGCGGCAGGGCACGCATTGCCCACAGGACTCGTCGCGAAAGAATGCGGCGATTCGCAGGACGAGGCTCCAGAGATCGACCGAATCATCGAGGGCCACGACCACTCCCGATCCAAGGCTGGCGCCGATGGCCCGCGTCCCTTCGAAGGTGAGGGGAACATGGAGCTCCTCAGGTGTCACGAAGCTCCCAGCCACGCCACCCAGGAGCACTGCCCTCAAGCTACGTCCTCCCGGGACTCCTCCGGCGAGATCGAGAAGCGCCGCCAGGGTCGTCCCGAAGGGCACCTCGTAGAGCCCGGGCCGAGCCACGTGTCCCGAGACGCAGAAGAGCTTCGTACCGGTCGGCCCGGCGGTGCCGACGGCGGCGAACGTCGGCCCGGTGTCGAGGACGATGTCGAGGACGTTCACGAGGGTCTCGACGTTGTTCACGACCGTTGGCTTCCCGAAGAGGCCCGCCACGGTGGGGAAGGGGGGCTTGTTGCGCGGTTCGCCGCGGTATCCTTCGATGGAGTTGAACAGCGCAGTCTCCTCTCCGCAGATGTAGGCGCCCGCACCGCGCCGCAGCTCGACGTCGAACCGGAACCCGTGACCCATCACGTCGTCGCCGAGGAGGCCTCGGGCTCGGGCCGCAGTGATGGCACCGGACAAGCGCTCGGCCGCCAGCGGGTACTCGCCGCGCACGTAGAGGTACCCGCGCTCGCAACCGGTGGCAAACCCGGCGATGGTCATGGCCTCGATCAGCGCGAAGGGATCCCGCTCCATGACGATCCGGTCCTTGAAGGTGCCCGGCTCCGATTCGTCGGCGTTGCACACGAGATAGTGGGGTCGAACCTGGGCCTTGGCCACCGCGTCCCACTTCCGTCCCGTTGGAAACGCGGCGCCCCCGCGCCCCAGGAGCTTCGAGTCGACGATCTCACGGACGACGCCTTCGGGCCCGAGACGGATCGCCGCGCGCAACGCGTCGTAGCCAGCGTGGGCCCGGTAGTCGTCGAGGCTCGTCGGAGCGACATGGCCGATCCGGCGCAGGAGGCGCAGCCCGCGCTCGCCGAACTGGGGCAAGGGCGCCGCAGCGTCGGGCGCCGTGGTGGCCTCGGCGGCCCCGACCGCGTCAACCAGGCGTGCGACGGTCGCGCCGCCCATACCGTGCTCGGTGGGTCGCTCTCCCGCCCTCGTGATCAAGGCCGCCGGTGCTTGCTCGCAGAGACCGAGGCACGGGCTGCGCAGCCACCCGCCGACCGCCCTCTTCACCGTGTCGGTCCCACGCGACCTGAGAGCGCCCTCCACTCCCGCGCAGATCTCCTCGGCTCCCTTCAGGCGGCAGACGACGTCGTCGCACACATGGGCCACGTTCCGGGGGCGTCGGACCATGGAGAACATTCCATAGAAAGACGCCACGCCGTACGCCTCGGCCGGGGGCACTGTCAGTCGTCGACAGACATAGTTGAGAGCGCCTTCGCTGATCCATCCGACGCGACCCTGGACGGCATGGAGAGCGGGCAAGAGAAGATGACGCCGCCCTTTCCGTTCCTTGTGGCCACCGCGAGCCGCGCGACCGTCAGCGGCCGAGCGCCGCTTGCCCCCTTCCCACCCTGAAGAAGGCGCTCCCAGCACGGCGTCGATGGCCTGCCGCTCCGCCTTGGAAGGACGGGCTTTGGTCAGGTGGAGGTCCATCAGGCCCTGTGCCCCACCACTGCGGTCTCGTCGGACGCCTTCACCTTGTCGATCCGGATCGCCGTGGCCTTGAACTCCGAGGTCCCGGACTTCGGATCCGTCGCCTCGATGGTCAGGACGTTGGTGGCCACCTCGTCGGGGAAGTGCAAGGTCATGAAGGCGAGGCCAGGCCGGAGCCCTGGGTCGTGGCGCACGATGACCCGGAGCGATCCTCGCCGAGAGCTCACCTGCACCGACTCGCCTTCCGCCACGCCGTAGTGCTTCGCATCCCAGGGGGAGATATCCAGCGTCTCGGGGCGGCGGAGTGGGGAGGAGTAGCCGGCGGTCTGCACCCCGGTGTTGTACGAATCGAGCCGGCGCCCGGTCGTGAGCCTTATGGGGAACTCGTCGGTGAGCGCGTCCACCGGCGGGTCATTCTCCACGGGGGTGAGGGGAGCCTTCGGCCCGACGACTGGATCGGCCCAGAGCCGTGCGTGGAGGAACCGCTCTCCGGGATGGGTCTCGTTCGGGCAGGGCCAGGAAATGCCCCCCAGCTCCTCGAGCCTGGCATAGGACATCCCCGTGTGCATCGGCGACAGGGATCGCACTTCGTTCCAGATCTCTTCGGACGTCGGATGCCCCCAGTCGCGCCCCAGGAGCCGGGCCAGGTCGCAGAGAATGGCGATGTCGTCACGCGCTTCGCCCGGGGCCTCGAGGGCCTTCCGGACTCGCTGCACTCGCCGCTCGCTGCTCGTTACCGTCCCCTCGGTCTCGCACCAGGCGGCGGTGGCGGGGAGGACCACGTCGGCCATCTGAGCGGTGGCCGTCAGGAAGATGTCCTGAACGACGAGATGATCGAGCTTCTCGAGGAGGAGGACGGCTCGCTTCTGGTCGGCCTCGGACTGGCACGGGTTCTCGCCGATGACGTACACCGTCTTGAGATCGTCCCGCTCCATCGCCTCGAACATCTGGGAGAGGTGCCAGCCATGTCGGGGGGGCAGGGCGACGCCCCATGCCCGCTCGAACTTGGCGCGGATCTCGGGGTTCTCGATGTCCTGGAAGCCGGGATACTTGTTCGGGATCGCTCCCATGTCCCCGCCACCCTGGACGTTGTTCTGCCCGCGCAGGGGGTTGAGGCCCGAGGCGTAGCGCCCCACGTGTCCGGTGAGGAGCGAGAGATTGATGAGGGCGAGAACGTTGTCGACGGCGTTGTGGTGCTCGGTGATGCCGAGGGTCCAACAAAGCTCCGCCCGGTCGGCCCGGGCGTAGTCGTGGGCCAGCTCGCGAATCATCTCCTTGGGCACTCCCGTCAGTCTCTCCCCCTCTTCGAGGGTGTAGCGCTCCACCGTCGCCCGGTATTTCTCGAAGCCGGTCGTCGCGCGCTCGACGAAGGTCTGGTTCACGAGACCGGCTGCGATGATCTCGCGCCCCACGGCATTGGCGAGCGCGATGTCCGATCCAACGTCGAGACCCAGCCAGGAGTCGGCCCACTCCGCCGAGCTCGTCCTGCGCGGGTCGATGGCGTAGAGCTTCGCCCCGTTCCGCACGCCCTTCAGGACGTGGTGGAAGAAGATGGGGTGTGTTTCCCGGGCGTTCGATCCCCACAGGATGATGAGGTCCGTCTCCTCGATCTCCTGGTACGAGCTCGTTCCGCCGCCTGCTCCGAATACCGTCGCCAGACCGACGACGCTGGGGGCGTGTCAGGTACGGTTGCAGGAGTCGACGTTGTTGCTGCCGATCACGGTTCGAGCGAACTTCTGCGCCAGAAAGTTCACCTCGTTCGTGGCCTTCGAGCAGCTGAACATGCCGAACGCCTGCGGCCCCTTGCGCCGCGTCACCTCGTCGAATCCCTCCGCCGCGCGGTGGAGGGCCTCGTCCCAGGCGGCCCGGCGCAACGCGCCGTCCTGCCGGACCAGGGGATGGGCGAGACGGGCGTATCGCTCCCTCATGTTGGCGCCTCCTTAGGATGCTACTTCGCGACCTCGAAGCGGGCGGCGTTTGTGGACCCCTGGCCATCCGCGAGCGCGAGCGAGTAGGTCCCAGGCGACGCTCCCGACTCGACCTCGAGGAAGACCTGGATCAGCGTGGCATTGACGAACCGCTGGTTCACGACGACGAGACCCTCGGCCGGGCCCCGTCCCTTGACCAGGCTCGCCTGCATCCCGGCTCGCAGCCCGGTGCCTCGAACATCGATGAGTGTCCGGGCGCCACGACGGACAGTCGGCGGCGAAACGGCAGTGAGTGCCGCGGGTGCCAGGGGCGCATCGACCGGCGCGACGGCGACCGGGTCGATCTTCGGGGGCGGTGTGGGCGTCGGTGTCGGCTGCGGAGCCAGAGTCGTCGTCGGTGGCGGAGTCGTGCGGACCGGTTCCGGCGTGGACGCCGTCGTCGGTGGCGGAGTCGTGCGGACCGGTTCGAGAGCGGGCGTCGGCGTGCTGGCCACGCCCGCCTTGGCCAGGGTCGTCGCGGGTGCTACGGTTGGACCTGGGTTGATGGGAGGCTGCGGCGCGAAAGGCGTCGTCGTAGGTGTCGTGACGGCTGGCAGAGGCGTCGGCACTGACGTCCCACCGGGCGCCGGCGATTGGCTCAAGAACCAGGCCGCCGCGCCGCCGACCACGACGAGGACGATGGCCGCCAGGATCGGGACCGGACTTCGCGCCGGCTTTCGCGCGCCGAAGGTAGGTCCGGGACGGCTTCGTTCGTTTCGCCTGGACGGCTGCGGCGTCGCCGCGGCCGGGCGAGGCGCGCTCGAAGCCTTCGTGGTGGGCCCCGCTTCCCCGCGAGCACGTCGTACGACCTCGAGGAGGTACGAAAGGTCCTTGGGCCTCCAGTCGGGAGAACGCTCCCGGCAGGCCATGATCGCGTCCGCCACGTCTTTGGAGACGTCCGGGCGAAGCTCCCGAAGCGGCTTGACGACGGGACCCTCGTCTGCCGCCGTCCCTTGTCCCGACAGGATCTCGTAGAAGACGACGCCGGCGGAATAGATGTCCGACTGGGAGGTGTCGGGCATTCCCTCCAGCACCTCGGGGGCTCCATAGGTCGGCGCGGCATCGCCCAGGGCCGTGGACGACGACCCCAGGCCGAAGCTCATGAGCCGCCCCTCCCCGTCGCTCCCCACTTGGATGTTGGCTGGCTTCAGAGCCCGATGAAGAACCCCCTGCTCGTGCGCGTAGCTCAGAGCGCTCGCGATCCCGTCCACGACCTTGAGCTGATCCGCCAAAGAATGGGTCTTGGAGAGCCATTTCTCCAGGGTGTCTCCGGCCGAAAACTCCGACAGTAGGAAGAGGTGATCGTCCTGGAGGCCCACTTCATGCGGGACCACGTGGGGATGGGACAGCCCCGCCACGAGGCGCGCCTCCTGGCCGAGGCGCTCCGCCTCGACGGGATCCGCCGCTGCCGGCATCCGAATCGCGACGCGACGCCCACCGGATTCGCCGAGGAACAGGGCCTCGCCCGGTCCCCCCAGAGGACCCACGACGGTGTACTTGCCGATTCTGCTGGGCGTCATCGTGAGGCTCAGGCTACCGATGCACGCGCCGATGGTCAAGCGCCGGGACCGTGTGTTAGCGTAACCGTCGGCGAGGCGCCCTGTAGATCCCCTCATCCTCCTCGTTCCGTCACTCGCTGCGGCCGTCGAGCTGCCCCGGCGCCTTGCGTCGGCGGGGACGGTAGGCAAGGCCCTCGCGGGCGTCTATCCTCTTCGCGTCTTCGATCTCGCTCGTGCCGTTGCCGAGCCCGCGCTCCTGGGCCGCGGCTTGGGCGCCTGGGACACAGGACACGGTGCGCTCCTCGCGGCCCGGCTTCTCAGTGGTGACCACGCCCTTCCGCTCTCCCCAGGCGTTTCTCAAGGTGCTGTGGCGCGGGTTCTCGCGCTCTCTCTCACGTCGCTGCGAATGGCGGGGGTCCCACCGGATCGGCTGGATCTCCTCGCGCGGAGCGGCCTTTTCCCGCTGGAAGAAGTACGTCTCCGTGCGCTAGCGGATCTCTACCGGCGCTTTCACGAGGCGATCGAGGGACAGCTGGCCGATCCTCCGACCATCCTGAGAACTGCGGCGGCACACCTGGCCCAGGCGACCTGGCTTCACGGTACCCGCGTCGTCATCGTGGAGGACCTGGAGCTCGAATCGCTCGAGAGGGACTTCGTCGCCGCTCTCGCACGAAGTTTCCCCGTGGTTCGTGTCGAGCGGGAGGTGTCGAAGCCTCTTCTCGCTCGCTCCTTCGGGATCTGGGCCGCCTCGCAGGGCATCGTCTCCGTTCCCTGGGAGACGACACCCCTCGGGCCGATCGCACCTCCCGAACCCCATGCGGGCCTTCGCCGGCTCCGCACCGGCCTCTTCGCGGCGCCTGACGGTCCGGCCATTCGGGACGGCGCCGTGGAGCTGCTCACCGCTGCGGGAGAGGCTGCCGAGGTCCGCGCGATCGTGAGGCGCCTGCTCCGCCAGGCCGCGCGCGGTGTCCCCTTCGAGGAGATGGGCATCGTCTTACCGCGTCCCGAAGAGTACGCGCCTCTCTTCAGTGACACCCTCGCCCGCTGCGGCATCCCTTTCCGGCTCCACCCGTCGCTTCCGCTCCGAACCGGGAGGGCCGCTCGCTCCCTGCTGCTGCTGCTGCGCTGCCGCGGCCTGTCGCGTCCCGCCGTCCTCGAGTTCCTCACCTTCGCGCCCGTGCGTTACGAGGCGATTCTCGGCCTCGGCTCTGGCCCGACCCTGGCGTCCTGGGAAGAGGCAAGCCGCAACGCCGGGATCACCGACGGAATCGACCGTTGGCGCCATGGCCTCGGTGTCTACGTGAGAGGGAAGCGCCGCGAGGCGGAGGGCCAGGACGTCGAGACCCGGCTGGCCGGCGCCCTTCGGCGCGCCGACGAGGCCGAGGCCCTGCTGAAGGTGGTCGAGGCTCTTGCGGCAACTCTCGAGACGCTGGCCGGCGAGGCCTCCTGGCGGGAGTGGTCGGCTCGGCTCTCGGCAGCGTTCGATGGGTGGGTCGGTGAGGAGCGGGACCGGCGCTCGGTCGGCGACGTCCTGAGCGACTTGGCGGGCCTCTCCCGCCTCGCACCAAGAGCCGCATGGGCCGAGGTGGAAGGGGTCGTCGAGGCGCGGCTCGAATGGGAGCGCCTGCCCATGGAGCCTCCGGCCAAAGGCGGCGTCCATGTGGGGGCCCTCGACGCCATCGCCGGCCTTCCCTTTCGCTTCGTGGCGATTCCAGGCCTTGTGGAGGGCGGTTATCCCGGCCCGATCCGCCCCGATCCGTTCCTCCTCGACGCGGAGCGCGTCGCGATGGCGACCGTGGCCGCCCCGCCGTCGGGTAGCCGCCAGCTTTCGCTCTTTGACGCGCCCTCTGTCGGGTCGGTGGCCTCTCTTGGCGACGCACTGCCGACGAGCCAGGACCGCCTTCTCGAGGCGCGTCGCCTCTTTCATCGCGCCGTGGGGCAGGCCACCGAAAGCCTCGTGCTGTCCTACCCCCGAGCCGATCCGCGCAGCGGCCGCGAGCGTCTCCCCTCTCTCTTCTTCGTCTCGGCAGCGTCGACCCTGGAGGGCCGGCCCCTCGATATGGCGGCCCTCGGAAGCCTCCTCGTCGAGGACGATGTCCGCGCCCTCGAGATAGACGACGCGGTGGACGTGGCGGAGCGCGACCGAAGCCGCATGTGGCGCGGGAAGAGCAGTGCCGCCGTCGCGATCGCCTCGGCGAATCCCTTCGTCAAGGGCTCCCTTCTCGCGTGGGAAGCGCGATCCAGCGGGCGAGTCACGCCCTTCGACGGTCTCGTCGAGCTTCCCGGGCACCTGGCCCAATCCCTGGACCCCGTCGCGGCCGGGCGGACGGTCTCGGCCAGCCGGCTCCGGGTCTTCGCCGACTGCGGGTTCCAATACCTGTTGAGGCACGTCCTGAGGCTGGAGCCCGTCGAGGAACCTGAAGACCGAATGGGACTCGATCCCATGGAAAGGGGGACTGCGTTCCACGAGATCGCCGAGCACTTCCTCCGCGAGCGTCGCCAGCGGGGAGACTTGCCGCTCAGAAACACCTCGGCCGAGCGTAAGCACCTTAGGGAGATCGCCGAGGAGGTGCTCGCCCACATCGTGGAAGGAAGCCCGCCCCGGCATGGGCTTCTCTGGGACATGGAGCGTGCGCGCCTCCAAGACCTGCTCGATCAGTGGCTTGCGCGCGAGGTCGCCAGCCCCCGGGGGACGCCCGCCCATTTCGAAGTCGGCTTCGGTGTTCCCAAGGCGTCAACCAGCGGCGAGCCCCACTCGGTGGAGCCCCTCGAGATCGAGCTCAGCCCGGGTCGCACGCTCCGCGTCTCGGGGAAGATCGATCGCATCGACGTGAAAGCCGACGGCTCGCTCGTGGTGCGGGACTACAAGACCGGCCGCGCTCCGAAGGACGATGGCGGCCTCTTCCGCGGCGGGCGCCAGCTCCAAATCCCCTTCTACGTGAAGGCCGCGGCCCGTCTCTTTCCGGGACGAGCCGTCTCCGAGGCTTTCCTGGACTACGTCGACGGCGGACGGATGGTGGCCTTTGATCCCGCTCGGGCCACCGGAGAAGAGTTCGTGGTCTTTCTCCGAGAGCTCGTGGACGTCCTGGCGTCGGGCCTCTTTCTCCAGGACGCGGCCGCATGCCGCTTCTGTGATTTCACCCGCGTCTGTGGCCCCCAGGGCCTGATCGCGTCCCGCCAGCAGCGAAAGCGCCGGGACCCGCGAGCGAATCGTCTCTTCCGGTTGAAGGAGGCGCCGTGAGGTTCCTTCCCTCCGACGAAGCCGCGCGGCGGCGCGCCCGAGACGACCACGCCACGAGCCTCGTTCTCGCGGCTGGGGCTGGGACGGGGAAGACGACCCTCCTGGTGGATCGCATCGAGTCTCTCGTGCGCACCGGCAGGGCAAGCCTTCTCGAGATCGCCGCCGTGACGTTCACGGAAAACGCCGCGGCCACCATGAAGCTGCGGTTGCGCGAGCGCCTCGAAGGAACGCGCGCCGACGCCTCACTCTCCGAGGTCGAACGGGGACGGGCCGCCGCGGCCCTCGAAGTCCTCGAGAGGGCGCAGGTCTCGACTCTCCACGCACTCTGCGCCACCATGCTCCAGGAACGGCCCCTCGAGTGTGGGGTCGCTCCCGGCTTTCGCGTCGCGGACGAGAGCGAGACCGACGCCATCTTTGCGGCGAGCTGGGACGAGTGGCTCGCCGAGCGGTTGGGAGCGGCCGACCCCGACTTGGCCGAGGCTATACGCGCCGAGATCCCGCTCGAAAGCGCCTTCGAGTTCGGCGAGAAGAGGTCGCTCCGTGGTCTCGCCCGCTCCCTGCTCGAGCAGAGGGACCTCGATCCGATTCTTTCGGAAGCCGCGCCGGATCCGCGGGCGTGGCGTCGCGAACTCGAAGGGTACGCCGCTCGCGGGTTGGCGCTTGCGTCCCAGGTCAAGGCGTCCGACACGCTGGCGCCGAAGCTCGAATCCCTGGCCGAGTTCTCCGCGGGCGCTCGGGCCCTGGAGGGCGGCGACTTGGCCCGCCATCTGGTGCGGATCCCGAAAATCGCGGGCCGCACGGGACAGAAGCCCAAGTGGCCGAGCGAGGAAGCGCTCGAGGAGGGGCGTCGCATCGCTTTTTGGACCACAGAGGTGAGTGCGGCCTGGAAGACGGCACTCGGCTCCCACCTTCATGCCCGACTGGTGCGAAGCCTCCTGGGAGTCATTCGCCTCTATGAAAAAAAGAAGAAGGCGCTGGGCGCTCTCGACTTTCTCGACTTGCTCCTCGAAGCTCGGAACGCCCTCCGCGATAGTCCAGCGGTGCGCCACTATTTCGCCTCGCGCTTTCGGTACCTGATCGTCGACGAGTTCCAGGACACGGATCCCCTGCAGGTTCAGATCGCCGAGCTGCTGAGCCAAGGCGTGCCAGGGGGTCTTGTCGTCGTCGGCGACGCCAAGCAGTCGATCTACCGGTTCCGACGAGCCGAGGTGTCCCTGCTCCGCCGCCTGACGGAGGACGCTTCCAGCCGGCCCGGGCACGCCGTGCTCCACCTGACCCAGAACTTTCGCTCCCGTGCGGCGATCCTGCGGTTCGTCAACCGGGCGTTCGCGACCCTGATTCAAGCCTCGACGGAGAGCGATCAGCCGGCCTACGAGGCCATCGACCCGCCTCACGATCTGACCGATGAGCCTTCGGTTCTCCAGCTTCGCTTCGATGCCCCGGAATTCAGCGAGGTTCGCGGCGACCTGCTGAATGCCGAAGCGGCGGCGCTTGCGGCCTTCGCCACGCGGGCCGCAGAGGGGGGATTCATCGTTCGCGACCCGTCCGACGACGGCGCGCGCCGCAGCCGCGCCGGTGACGTCATGGTCTTGGCGCCCCGCCTGACGCAGATACGTCCTCTCGAGGAGGCCCTCGAGGCCGCGGGCCTCCGCTTCACCGTCGAAGGTGGGAAGTCCTTCTTCGGCCGACAGGAGGTCCACGAAGCCCTGGCGGCCCTTCGCGCCATCGACGACCGCTCGGACCGGGCCTCGCTCGTGGGCGCCTTGCGGTCATCGTTCTTTGGCGTGCGGGACTCGGACATCGTCGCTCACGTGCTCTCGGGAGGGCGCCTCTTTCTCGCGGGCGACGTCTTCACCGATGCCACGTCTCCGTCCCTGAGGCAGGCTCTGGAGTGCCTGCACGGTCTGCATCGGCAGCGCCTTCACCTCTCCGTCCCCGCTTTGGTCGAACGCCTCTACGACGTGACGGGAGTTCTGGCCGCTCTCACTGCGACACGGCGCGGGGAGTCGCAGGTGGCGAATCTGGAGAAGGTCGTGACCCTGGCGCGACAAGCGTCGTCGCTCGGGGCCCTCACCCTCCGCGGTTTCACGCTCTTGCTCGAAGAGAGAGCCACCGGTCTGTCCGAAGAGCCTGACCTTCCGACGACGCGCCCCGGGGATCAGGGCACCGTGCGAATCCTCTCGATTCACAAGGCGAAGGGACTCGAGGCTCCGATCGTCGCCCTCTACGATCAGACCGCAAGCCTCCAGACCCGCAGCGATGTCATTCCTCTCTGGGCGGAGGGGAAGGTAGCCGTCGGCTTTGTCGAGGGATGCCGTCCACCGGGCTGGAATGGGCTCCAGGAGCGAGATCGGGCGCGTGCCTGGGCTGAGGGCCGCCGCCTTCTCTATGTAGCCTGCACCCGCGCACGGGACATCCTCGTGATCCCGCGCCCTCCGGCTGACGCGCGTGCGGGCAGTTTCTGGCGAGATCTGTGGCCCTTTCTTGACGCCTCGCCGCCGTCGGACGTCGTCACGCTCGAGGCGTCGTCGCTTCCCACCTCGGCGCCCTCCGAGCCGCGGTTCGACATGTCACGTGTCGCCCGTGCGGAGGGAGGCGATGCCGTCGCGGCACGTTGGAGCGCTCTACGCCGGGATCTCGTCGCGACGGCCTCCGAGCGCCCGTTCGTGCCCCTTTCGGCGACCCGTTTCGCCGCGCGCGCAGCACCGCCGGCGGCCTTGAGCGCAAGCCCCGCGGGCCGGGACTTCGGAAGCCTCGTCCACCAGGTTCTCGAATGGATCCCCTTTGATGTGCCCGAGCAGGCGGCTCAGATTGCCGGCGCTCTCGGCCCGCGCTTTGGCTTGGATCTGACGGCGACGCGACACGCCGGAGAGCAGGTTGCCCGCGCCCTCGCGACCCCCCTCATGGACCGAGCCCGCCGCGCGGGGCGCGTCTGGCGGGAGCTTCCCCTCTGGTTCCCGGAGGGTGGAGAGATGATCGAGGGGATCGTGGATCTCGTTTTCGAGGAATCGGGTCACTTGATCGTCGTTGACTACAAGACCGATGGGATCGGCGACGAACAAGCCATCGTTCAGGCCGCCCACCATGCGCCGCAACTCCAGCTCTATGGGCGAGGGCTGACACAGGCCACGGGCCTCCCGGTCGCTGAGCGCTTCGTGCTCTTCACCGCGCTCGGGCGCGCCGTCCAGGTATAAGGGCGGACCTACAGTACGCTGCCGAGGCCGTCGTCCTCGGGTTCCATGGCGGCTTCAGGGGGAGTGTCGAGGCGACGGACGAGGCCGATTACCCGGAAGGCCCAGAGTGTCCGACAGATCTCGAAGTCGCCGAGAGAGGACTGGCCGCAGATGGCCTCGACTTCTTGCGGCTCCGAAAGACCCGTGAGAAGGCTCAGCTTCTCGTCGGTGAGGCTCATCTTTGCCGCGATGGCCTCGTAACCCTCGGCCCTCGCGTAACGCCCCGTGAGACCCCCGACGGCGCGATCCACGCGCACCCACGAGTCGATGCGGCGGATCCCCTCCATGATGATGTCTGGCGTGCTGATGTTGAGGGTGATGGTCTCCGCGTTCGTTCCGTCCTGAAGGCGATAGCGCCCTTCGGTCCACTGGAAGGCGCCGTAGATGATTTCCTGAGTGTGCTCGACGACAGCGCGCACCAGCTCCTTCGGCGAGAGAATCCCTTGCTCCACGAGCACGGTTCCGAGTCGCTTCCCGGGCACCAGCGCCCGCCCCGCGTCGATGTACTGGCGCAGGGTCAACCGCCCACGCCGCACCAGGAGCTCCCCCAGGCGATCGTCGGGGCTCGAGGACGAAGCGAAAACCAGGCGCCCGTCCTGCACGATGACGCTGCGGCCGACGCCGACGTGGGTCAGCGTCAGGGCTCCCGTCCAGCGCTGCTCGTGGAGACGCTGGACGAGGTCCGGGAAGTCGTTCTGGACCAGGCTGCCTTCGGTCTTCATGGTCACGGAGGCCACACTCTAACCCGGAGTGCCCACGCGTTCCAGAGCGCGGGTCCGGTCCTCCGCGAGCGCGCCGGCGTGGTAGGGTGCCCTCGATGAGCGCCGATTTCTCGTGGTCCATCTCCCGTCACGATGCCTTCTCGACCTGCCGCCGGCGCTATTTCTACTCCTACTACGCCTCCCGGGACGACGCGGAAATCCACCGCCTGAAGAAGCTCTCGGCCTTGCCTCTCTGGGCCGGGAGCGTCGTCCACGAGACCATCGAAGCCTTCCTGAAGGAGCGCGACACCGCGCCCACGGACGTCGAGGCCGAAGTCATCGTCCGCGCCGCGGTTCATGGCCGGATGCTGTCCGACTGGAAGGACAGCGAAGCCGGCTCCCTCCGCTTTCGTCTCTTCGAGCACGAGTATCAGACTCCGGTGGAGCCCGAAGACAAGAAAATCGTCGTCGGCATCGTGATGCGCTCCCTTCGGAACTTCTTCCGGAGCCCCACTCTCACCGCGGCCGTGGCCGCGGGCCGCTCGAGGTGGCTCACGGTGGAAGACCTCGTGTCCTTCGAGGTCGAGGGCGTCACGGTCTTCCTTCGAATGGACCTTGCCTACCGCGACGCCCTTGGACGGGTCGTGATCGTCGACTGGAAGACGGGCCGGGGAGAGGGTCGCTTCAACGAGGTGCAGATGGCGGGCTACGCCCTCTACGCCGCGCATCAGGGTTGGGCGGCGTCTCCCGACGAGATCGTGACGGAGCTCGCCTATCTCGCCATCCCCCGCTACGTCCGGCGATCGATTGACGCGCTCCGGCTCGACCAGGCGCGGGCCTTCATCGGGAAGAGTGCTGGAACCATGAAGGCGCTCCTGCTGGATCCGGTCCAGAACCTTGCGCGCCTCGAGGATTTCCCGATGATCGAGCGCCCCCAGATCTGCCGCCGCTGCAACTTCCGAAGGCTTTGCTTCCCCCGTGCCGACGAAGGGCGCCCCGCGGAGGTGGCCGTCCCCACGTTGTCCTGAAGGGCCGCGCCCCACGACCCCTTCGGCTAGACTTCCGATGGAGTCGAGAGGCGCGGCCCTTGAGCCTGGTGAGGAGTTCTACTTCTTCTTCAGATTCGCCGTGAAGAAGGCGATGGTGCGCGCCCAAGCGTCTTTCGCGGCCGCCTCGCGGTATCCGCCCCAGGGGTTGTTGACGTTGGCGAAGGCGTGGCCCGCGCCGTCGTAGATCTTGACATCAATGCTCTTGCCGGCCTTCTTCATGGCGGCCTCGAAAGCCTTCACCTGGTCCGGCGCCGGGCCTTGGTCGTCGGCGCCGTAGTTCCCCAGGACGGGCGCCTTGATCCTCGCGATGTCTTCGTCCTTCGTCGGTGGCGCGCCGTAGTAGGCCACGGCGGCGGCGAGCCGAGCCTCGTTCACCGCGAGCTTGAGGGAGTACTTCCCTCCCATGCACCAGCCCACGGCACCGATGCGGTCCTTGCGCACGTCGGGGCGTGCCGCGAGGAATGCGAAGCCGCCCACCAGGTCTGAGACGGCGCGCTCCTCGGGGAGCCCCATCATGAACTGGTGGGCTTCTTCCTGTTTCGTTGCTACCTTGCCACGGTAGAGGTCCACCGCAAGGGCGACGTACCCCTCCTTCGCGAGGGCGCGAGCCTGATCTTTCACCCAGTCGTTGAGCCCCCACCACTCCTGGATGACGATGACGCCGGGAAAGGGCCCCTTCCCATCCGGAGTGACGAGGATCGCCGACGCCGTCTCGGCGCCCCTCTTGTACTGCACCGCTTCCTCGGCAGCCCAGGCGGTGCCGTTCAGGGTCATCAGCACGAGCATGGAACGGACGATCCTCTTCATCTTCATCGTGCGACCTCCTTCACCTCTCGGGATTCTAGCTCCAGTCAGCGAGTCGCCGTCCGCGGGGTCGGAGACGGGAGTGCCGCAAAGGCCGGGTCATCGGCTCCTCCGCGGGTGAGAACCATGGCGTACAGGAACGGACCGAAGGCAGTACCGAGCCGACCGTTGACGAGGACGATGGGCGTCCCTTCGGGGTTGTATTCTCCGGCGTAGCGAACGTCGTCGCCCAGCTTCGTCGCCGTGTCGGCGCTCTGGACGCAGGCGTCGAGATCTCCGCGCTTCCGATAGGGCTCAGCGAGGGCGTACACGCCATCGGGCTGGAGGCCCTTCTGGTTCTCGAAGAGCGCCGCGGTCAGGTCCAGCTCTCCACGGCGACCCTCCATGCAGATCTTCACCTTCGAGGCCACGCAGCGCACCGGCTCGCCTGAGCGCCGCACCAGAGGATTGCACTCGGCGTCCAAGGGAAACTGCCGCGACTCCACCGCGAAGCTCCCCTCGGGCAGGCTCTGGCGGAGAGACGCCAGCGTCTTGTGGAGCTCCGCGCAGTGGGTGCAGAGGACGTCGGTGAACTCCGTGATTCGCACGGGCGCATCGGCTGGGCCGAGGAGCGTCCGCGGCGTCCGGACCGGCCTTGCCGTGGAGCGCCGGTAGGCGTCAAGGGAATCGGCCAGGGCTTGCTTGAGCTGAGGGTCGAGCGAGGCCAACAGGCGTTGAAGGTCTCCGCCCCCACCTGGCTCGGGCGCGGACGTTGGCGTGGCCGCGGGGATTGCGGCCCGGCCGGCTTCTTCTGCCGCGTGAGGCGTGTGGAGGCCGGGGTAGAGGAGCAGCGCCGCGGCAGCGACCAGAACGCCGGCGGCGAGAGCGACGCCCCGGGGGAGGTCCGGCCAGCCGACCCGCTGCCACCCCAAGAGTGCTATACCGCCGTATCCCGCGACGACGACATAGGTCCCGAAACAGCCGAGGCAAAATGCCCGTTCCGAAGCGCTCACCGCCAGCATCGAGAAGACGGTCAGCACACCCGCCGCTGCCGTGACGCGGGTGGCCGAGACGACGGCGGGCAGGGGATGGCCTTGAGCGGCGCGCAGCAGACCCAGGAGCGGAAGAACGAAAGCGACGATGCCCCAGGCGACGCCCCACGCCGCGACAGGGAGACCGGTGGCGCCGTGAACGGAGGACGCGAAGCCCGAGTCCCAGACGCGGGTGCAGTCGGAGGTCCCGCCGATGGCGCAGAAAGGCGTGCCGCCCGAGCGCGCGAGAACGAGCTCCCCCCAGAGGAAGAGCGCCCACAGCGACGCCAAGGCCCCGAGGGCGACGAGGCTCGCCCACGATCCGGGAGTCGGACCGCCCGGGTCCGGCATCGCCGCTGGCGCGTCCGTCAGCGGAACTTCGCCGTCTCTCTTCCGCCGCTTGCTCATCGCCGCCTCAGGACGAGACGCACGTCGGTGGTGCCGATCTTGACGTCGTCTTGCCGCGCCGCCGGATCTTGCGGGGAGCGCGTGATGGGATCGCCGTCGCTATCGGCGCGCGCCTCGAGGAGCACTTCCTTGGGTAATGGATCTCCTCGCATCGAGTCCGAGTCGCCGATCTCGAAAGCGATTGGGAATTGATTGGCGAGAAAGCGCTTCGCCGCGATGGGTGGCCCCGCGCCGAATCCCGCTTCGCGGAGGGTCACAAAAACGACCGTGCCCGGTGCCAGCTGTCCCTTGAGCGACGGGTCGAGATCCACGACGCCGGCGACGTGATGGCTGCTCGTCGCCGAGGCAGGCGCCGTCAGGGGAGGCTCGCCAGGGGGCGCGGAGCCGTCGCTCTCGGCCGAAGCCACGCGGGCATGAGGGTTCTCCCCTCCCGCCGGTGCCTGAGCCTCGACGGGAGCGTTCTTGATCTCCTGCTGCACCTGCCGCAGCATCGCCGCCTGATCGGGGAAGCGCCGGATCGCATCGGCGATGGTCCCGTCCGATTCCTTGCCGCGCCCCATCCGGGCGTAGACCAGGCTCATGTGGATATAGCCTTCGATGAGGTCCGGGTCCTTCTGGATCGCCTTCTTGAGCATGTCGAGGGCGACATCGGCTTGACCCATGGCGAGGCGGACGAGCGATTGATAGGTCAAGGCCCGCGGATGACCCGGGGATCGCGTGAGGACTTCCTGGGTCTCGCGCCAGACACCCATCATGTCCTGGCGGCCCACGTAGAAGCGGGCAAGGTCGAGGCGAGCCTCGAGATCCGCCGGGTTGCGAGCGACCGCGGCCTTGAGGTTGGACTCCTCGGCTCCCTGGGCCTTCCCTTCGGCCGGTCGGCTCTTGGGTGTGTTGCCCGTCACCGTCGCGCCTTCGTCGCGAGGCCGAGCGCTCGCCGAGACGAAGTACAGGAGGAGACCCACGGCAACGGCACTCCCCGTGCCCCACAGGAAACCGCTCAGCGCCGGACGGGACGGACTCACCGCGGGCGCCGGCGCCGCTGCGGTCGTACTCGGGGGCGTCGCGGGTTCCGCGCGGGCGACATCGAGAGCTAGCAGCACGCGCGCCGCTTCGATCTCGAGAGAGTAGCGCTCGGACGCCAGCTGTTCGGGGCTGCGTTTTGCCCCGGTGTCTTCGAGTTCGCGCAATTGGCGGAGAAGTGCGTCCCGCTTTTCCGTGAGGTCGCGTCGTTCGAGCGGCTCAGCGACGGGCGCCGGCTGCCCGACGCCGCGACGGCGCAGGAGCCAGAGCGCGAGCCCGCCCAGAACGAGACCCACCGCGAGGAAAGCCAACGGGGGAAGCCATTGGACGGGCCCGCTTCCTTCCATCAGGAGGGCTCCGCCTTCGGCCGGACGCCGGCAGGCCAGCCGTAGGCCAGCTCCCGAACCTTCAACACGTAGGGAACGAGGGCCGGATCCTCCGGGAGCGCGTCGACGTCGAGCGGCGCCGATGTCGTCGTTCGTGGCGCTCCGTCCTTCGGACCTCGGAGCGCCCACGCCACGACGCCGCCGCCCACGAGAAGGCCCATGAGCGGTGCGAACCAAACGAGCCAGTTGACGCCACGCAGCGGAGGCTTGAGGCGGACGAACTCACCGTAGGACCGCTCGAAATAGGCCAGCACCTGGTCCTGGTCGTAGCCTGCCGCCACCATCTCTCGCACCTCGGCCTTCATCTTCATGGCCATGGTTGCAGGGGAATCGGCGACCGAAAGGCCTTGGCAGACCGGGCAGCGCAGGAGCGCCGCGACCTCCTTGGTGCGCGCATCGAGGTCGGATGCCGTGACGGGTCCGCCGCGCGGAGCGCCCACGACCGCGCGAACGCCATCGGTTGCGTCACGCCCTCCGGATGACGGTCCAGGAGTCGCTGTCGCCGCCGCCAGCAGGAGCGCGGGGAAGAGGCGCGTCAAGGCTTCTGGCCTCGAGCCAGGGCCAGATGGGCTTCTAGCGTGGGTGGATCCAGGGGCCCGACGAACTTTGCCACGATCGTTCCTTGCGTATCGATGAAGTACGTCTCCGGGACGCCGTAGACGCCGTAAGCGATGGCCGTCTTTCCGTCGCCGTCCAGCAGCGACGGGTAGGCCTTGCCGTGTTGCTCCAGGAAGCGCTGGACCTGGGGGGCCTCGTCCTCATAGACCACGCCGAGAAACTGCGCGTCGTTCCCGGTGCGCTCTGCCGCGCTCGCCAGAGCCGCGTGCTCTTCGATGCACGGGATGCACCACGTGGCCCAGAAATTCAGGACCACCGGCCGACCCTTCAAGCTGGCAAGAAAGACGGGCGGCCCGCCCTCGACCGGGGAAAGGGAGAACGGGGGAGCCGGGTGGCCGATGAGGGGGGATTCCACCGCATGCGGATCCCGCCCCAGGTTCGCGAAGAGAATCACGAGCAGAGGAAGGGCCAGCGCGAGGCCCGCCCCCAGGACCTTACGGTTCATCGGCGCCCGGCCACCGTCCCGACAGCCGCCGCCGGAGACGCAGCCCGAACGAACGCAACCGAGCCTTCTCGCCGGGGGACGAGGGCGACGATGCCGCCGAGCGCCATGAGCGCCGTGGCTCCCCAGATCCAGCCGACCATGGGATTCACGAGAGCATGGAGGCTCAGCGTGGCCCCGTCGGCGTCCAGGTTCAGGATCGAAAGGTAAAGGTCTTCGAACGGGAAGGTGCGAACGTCGGGTGTCCCCACGGGCTCACGCTGTCGCTCGTACTGGTTCATCCGCGGGGTCATGGTCCCGATGTCCTTCCCTCCGCGGCTCACGGCGACGAGGGCCACCATCGATTGGCGATGAGGCTCGTCCCGTGCTTCCGTCCTGAGGAACGTCAGCGTGTACGCTCCAATCCCCGCCGATTCGCCCGTACGCAGGGTGAATTCCTTGGAGACGCCCATGGTGCTGCTTACCGCGATCGCCACGATCACGAGGGTCGCCCCGGAATGGACCACGTACGCGCCGAACCGCCTCCGGCCGCGGCGCAGGTTCGCCTCAGCAAAGGCTTCCAACGGTCCTTCGTTGTGGTCCCGCATCCGTTGCCGCAGCGGCAACCCGATCTCGGACAGGGTCACCCAGGCGGTGTAGCCGCCGAAGGCCAGCGTGACGACCGTCCACGGGCTGCGCGCCCCCGCCGCGAATCCGATGGCCGCCGCGAGCGCGGCTCCTGCAAGGGGCGGCAGAAGAGCGCGCCGCATCTGCTCCGGCGTGGCGCGCCCCCACGGGAGCGCCGGGCCGACACCCATGAGGAAGAGCAGGGCTGCCCCGATCGGCACCGCCATAGCATCGAAGTAGGGGCGCCCTACGCTCATTCGCACGCCTCGAAGCGCCTCCACGACCAAAGGGAAGACCGTTCCCACGAGGACCGTGAAGGTGAGGAGCACGAACAGGAGGTTGTTCAGCAGGAACATGCCGTCGCGACTCGCCGCCCCTTCCAGCCGACCCTCGGGTGCGAGCGTGTCGACGCGTGTCGCGAGGAGGGTGACGGAAAAGAGCAACGCCGCCGCGAGAAAGCCCAGAATCGTCGGCCCGATGGCGCTCTGGGTGAAGGAGTGAACCGAGTTGAAGACGCCCGACCGCGTCATGAAGGTGCCCAGGATCGTCAGCAGGAAGGACGCGGCGACGAGCGTCACGGTCCATCCTTTCAGGATCCCCTTGCGCTCCATCAGGACCGCCGAGTGGACGGCGGCCGTCGCGGTCAGCCAGGGAAGGAGCGAGGCGTTCTCGACGGGGTCCCAGGCCCAGTACCCCCCCCAACCCAGAACCTCGTAGGCCCACCAGCCGCCGAGAACGATGGCGCACGTCAGAAAGACCCAGGGAACGAGAAGCCAGGTCCGGAGCGGGCGGATGAAGCCATGACCGAGGTGGCCGGTGAAGAGCGCCGCGCAGGCCAAGCCGAAAGGGATCGTCATCCCCACGTATCCCGAATAGAGGAAGGGTGGGTGGATGGCCATCAAGACGTGGTTTTGAAGGAGCGGGTTCGGCCCAGGTCCGTCGGGCGGGACGGGGAAGACCGTATGGAACGGCTGAGCGGGCCCGGCCAGCAGGAAGCTGAAGAAGGCTCCGCACGCGAGCCACACCGCGGTCGCGTACGGCATGTACTCGGGGTGACTATTGCGGTTTGCCCACGTGGCTGCGGCGATGTAGGCGCCGAGGACAAGGCCCCAGAAGAGGATGGATCCCTCAAGGGAGGACCAGAGGCTCACGAAGGACACCCACGTCGGGACCGATCGCGAACCGACTTGCGCGACGTAGCTCACGCTGAAGTCGTGCGTCAGCAGAGCGTAGAGCATCACGGCATTGGCCGCAGCCATGAGTCCCGCGAAGGCGAACGCGAGACGTCGCGTCCAGGCGGAGCCTTCGACGGAGGGCCGCCTTCCTATCGCGAAACCGACGACGGTCCCCGTCGTGGCCACCAGGAGCGCCAGAAGGACGAGGGTGCGGCCGAGTAGCGGTGTCACCGTCCGGCTCCGTCGCCCGAATCCTTCATCGTCCGCATCATCTCCTTCACGTCCACCTTGGTCTTGTCTCCAGGGACGCGGTACTCGTTGCTATGGGAGATCATGAGGCGATTCCCCTGGAAGTACCCTGCCGGAGTCATCGTCCCCTCGACGACGACACCGATCCGCTCGCGGAAGAGCTGGGGCGGCACGCCCGTCGCCTTTACGTGGACGGTGCCGCCCTGCCGATCGATGACGTCGAAGTCCAGACTCGAGGCCCCTTCGCTGCGGACGATGCTGCCCGGCGCCACGAGACCTCCGAGGCGGATCGTCGCTCCCATGGCCTTGTCGCCGGCGGCGTGCAGCTCCGTCGGGCCCCAGTAGTAGACGAGATTGCGGCCGATTCCGCCGACGGTGATGACGAGGAGCGCCGCGAGCGCCACGGCCAGGGCGCCGAAGGCGAACCATCGTGAGCGCTGGGGCCCCAGCGTCGATGAGGGCATCGTCGTGCTCATGGTCGCTGGCTCCGCTTTCGTTCTGCGCGATAGCGCACGTGGACCGAGACGGCATAGCCGAATAGCACCACGGCAGAGACGACGTAGGCTGCGACCACGAAGCCCCAACCCCCCTCGATGACTCCCGTCGGCGTCATCGGTCGCCTCGTGTCGAGGCAGGGGCGACCGCTGCCGGTGGTGGCAGCGGGGGCGCCAGTTCGCTTTCAAGCCTCAGAACGGCCAACCGCGTCCTCAGACCGATGAGCCCGGACATGAGGAAGAGGATGCCGAAGGCATTGATCCGAAGCGGCCAGTGAAACGCCTTCGAGACCGTTTCGGGGGAGGACTGGACTTGATGGAGGGAGTTCCACCACCGCACGGAAAAATAGACGATCGGGACGTCCACGTACGCGATGATCGTGGCGACCGCCGACCACACCGCTCGCTTCACCGGATCATCGACGAAGCGGCGCAAGACCAAGATGCCCGCAAATGCGAAGACGAGTACTGCCGTGGTCGTGAGGCGTGGATCCCAGTCCCACCAGACGCCCCACGTGGGCTTCGCCCAGATGGCGCCCTGCATGCACAACAGGGTCGAGAGCACGACGCCCACTTCCATGCCCGCCTCGAGGCGCGCGTCCCAGCGCCATCCGCCCTTGAAGAGCGACACGAGAGCGCAGCCGAAGGCGAATGTGAGGGCGAGCATCGCGTTCCAGGCCGTGGGGACGTGGACATACATGATCCGTTGGACGTCTCCCATGTACGTCTCGCCCGGCGCAGCAAACAGGCCCCACGAGGACCCCCAGGCCAGGAGAGCGAGGCCCAGGGCCGCGAGAGCATATGGGACCACAGCGCCTTGCCGATCCGCGGACATCAGTCCTCCACCACGCGGCCGAAAAGCAAGCCACAGAGAGACCAATATATCAGGTCGAAACAGACAAGGAGCAGTGACCAGGATCGCACCTGACCCATGGGATCTCCCAGGATGATCAGGGATGTGGCCTTTGCCGAGGCCAAGAGTACGGGGACCACGAGTGGAAAAAGCAGGAGCGGCAGCAACGTCTGCCTCGCTCGAGCCTGGGAGGTCATGGCGGCATAGAGCGTCCCCGGCGCCGACAGGCCTGCGGTTCCGAGAAGGATGATCCCCACGAGGGCGCCGATGTTCGTCGTCCCGGCGTCGTAGAGGACGATCATCACCGGAACGAGTGCCAGACCGAGGAAGGCGAGCTGCCCCCAATTGGCCAGAGCCTTGCCGTAGTACAGGGCTCGCGCCGAGGCTGGCAAGAGGAGGAGCCCCTCGAGGGCTCGCTGTTCCATCTCGGCCTGGAAGCTCTCGGCGAGGCTCAAGGTCGAGGAGAGGAGCAAGGCCAGCCATAGGAAACCCGCGGCGTGCTGGCGGAGGGCAAGGGCGTTAGGTCCGATGGCGAAGCTGAAGAGCAGGAGGGACGTCGCCCCGAAGATCAAGATGGCGAGTACCTGCGCCCGGGTCCGCCACTGGAGCAGGAAATCCTTGCGGAGCGCCGCGAGGAGCATCAGTTGCCTTCCGCGGCGGGGCCGAAGCTCGCGTGGCTCGGGAGCTGGGCCGCGGGGCCGAACCACTGAAGGCGCCCTTCCTCCAGGACCACACCCAGGTCGCAGAGCTCGCTGCCACGCTCCAACAGGTGGGTAGCCATGAGAACGGTGGCTCCTCGCCGGCGCAGGCGGTCCAGCAGGGAGTCGACAAGACGAAACCCGGGAGGGTCAAGCTGGCCGTAGGGCTCGTCGAGGAGCACGACCGACGCCTCCTGGAGCAGCGTGCGAGCCAGACTCAGGCGCTTTCGCATTCCCGCCGAGAAGGTCTCGACACTGTCGTCCGCCCGGTGGGCCAGCCCCACTTCTTCCAGCAGAGGAAGAAGCGCCTTGCGATCGGAATCTCGCCCCAGAAAACGCGCCTCCACCTGCATGTTTTCGAGCGCGCTCAGCGCCTCGTAGAGATAGGAAGAGTGCGACAGGAGGGCGACGTGCTCGCGCACCTTCTGGGTTGCCGTTCTGAGGTCGAATCCCGCCAGGCGCGCCGTGCCGCGATCGGCTCGAATAGCCGTGGACAGTACCCGCAGCAGCGTGGACTTTCCCGAGCCGTTGCGGCCCGTGACCATGACGACGGTTCCGGTCGGAACTCGCAGGCTCACGTCGACGAGGGCCCACCGACGCCCGTAGCGTCGGCAGAGTCCCGACGCGTCCACCGCAAGGAGAGGCTGGTCCGTCATGAGACGCGGTTTTACTCGCTGCCCCGACGGGCGTCAAACGGGAGCCCTCCCTCAGGAGCGTGCTAGAATCCCGGCCGGCTCCGGCTCCGGCCTCGGCTTCATCCAAGGAGGAACCCACGTGGCGACGCTGCGCCTTGTCCCCGCTTCGGGTAGCCCGATAGAGATCACGCAGGACCAGGTTCTCCTCGGCCGCGATCCCGGTTGTGACTTCGTGCTCAACGACGGCTCGGTTTCGCGGCGACATGCCCGCATCGAAAGGCGCGGCGCGGGCTGGGCCGTCGTGGACCAGGGGAGCGCCAACGGTACGTTCGTCGACAGCAATCGTGTCGCCGACGCGGCGCTGCGGAGCGGACAGGACGTGCGCTTCGGCTCGCTAAGCTATCGCGTCGAGATCCAGGGCGAAGTCGACACGGGCGCGACACTGGCCGGCGCCTCCTCTGATGCGACCGTCGTCCAGGCGGCGCCGGTCGTTGCCCCATCTCCGCCGCCTCGGCCTGCGGCTCCGCCCCCGCCGCCGCCTCGTCCACCCGCTCCGGCCTCCCCTGGTCCTCCGCGTGCCGCCGCGGTGCCGCCCCCGCCACCTCCTCCGCTCCACACGGCCGGGCGCACGTCTCCTCCTTCCCCTGTCCCCGCGATGGCCGCCGGCCCCCCTCCACCCCAGAAGAAGGGCAAGGGGCCGTTCTTCTGGCTGGCCACGGGCTGCTTCGGTTGCCTGACGATGGTGGTCCTCGCGATCGCTCTCATCGGCGGCGGCGTGTATTTTTCGACGCGCGGGCCTGTCGATGCGGTGAAGGCGGAGCTTGGCGACATTCGTCAGGGCAAGCTGGACGACGCCTACGCGCGGCTCAGCGAGGACTACAAGGCCCGCTTGGCGCGAGAGGACTTCGAGCGCGCGGTTGCGGCCCACCCGGGGCTGAAGGACAGTCCCGATGCAAAGTTCTGGTCATGGAGCGTCCACGTCGTCAACGACAGGGGACGCGTCTCTGGCAAGGTCGGTGGAGCCTCCGGACCCAGAGAGGACGCTGGCTTCGGCCTGAAGAAAGAGTCGGGTCAGTGGAAGATCTCGTCCTTCGACGTGGGTGGCACCGACCTCACGGGCGCTGAAGCCGCACCCCAGGATCCGGCTTCCGAGTCGCCGTGACCACTCCGTACCCGGAGCCTGTCGAGATCCGTCACGAGAAGTCCGCGCGCCGCGTCATCCTGACGTGGGACGACGGCCACGTGTCCACCTATCCTCTCGACTACCTCCGAAGCTGGTGCCCCTGCGCCGGCTGCCAGGGCCACGCGCCCGTGGCGAAGTACCTCGACCGAACCGGCGAGGAGATGGTGCACCTCGAAGCGGTGGGGAACTACGCGATAGCGCCCACCTGGGCCGACGGCCACAGCACCGGCATCTACAGCTTCCGGCTCTTGCGCGGCCTCTGTCCCTGCGACGACTGCGGCGGCGAGAGGCGCTAGAACGGCTCGAGGTGGACGACGACGTCCACGATACTCGGATGAGCCTTCTTGAGGGCGTCCTCGATGCGGTCCGCCACGTCGTGAGCGGCCCGTAGGGAGACCCCACCGTCCACGAAGGCGACGAGGTCCACGTAGACGGCGTCGGCGCCTCCGCGGCTTCGCACATCGCGGTACCCCTTCACGCCGTCGACCCCCTCCACGACCGACGCGATGGCCGCCGCAGGGAGGACCACGCGATCCGTCAGCACATGGAACGATCCCACCAGGATCTTGACCGCCTGGACGGCGATCACCACCGCGATAGCGACGGCCACCGTAGCGTCGGCCCAGGGGAATCCGGCCTTGGCACCGGCAAAAGAAGCTATGACCCCGAGCGACACGTACAGATCCGACCGCGTGTGCATCGCATCGGCCACGAGGTAGTCGCTCCCCAGGCGCCGTCCTTCGCGAGCCTCGTACCAGGAGACGAAGACGTTCATGGCGATGGTGGCGAGCATCACCGTCCAGTTGAGGGCGCCTATCACCGGGAGGTGAGCCCCCGAAGCCTGGACGAGCGCTCCCTGGACGACGCTATACGAAAGGGCCAGGAGAGCGACTCCGATGAGGGTCGTCGCGGCCGTTTCGAATTTGCGATGGCCGTAGGGATGTCCTGAGTCGGGAGGGGCGTAGGCGAATGCGGCCACGAGCAGGCCAATGACGTTGTTCGAACCGTCCACGAGGCTGTGATAGCCGTCGGCCACCATCGAGACGCTTCCCGAGAGCGTGCCGACGACGATCTTGCCCCCGCTCACGACGAGGTTCAGGGCAAGGGTGATCCAGAGGACGCGGCGTACGGCGGCGCCCAGGGCGGCGGGGGAGTCGGCGAGTGCGGACGTCATGGGCGCTCGCGACTCATTTCATCCGCGCGCCCTTGTCCTCGGTGGCGAACACCCATCCCACGACTTTCCCGGGCTGGATCAGCCCTTCGGCGCTCCAGAACTGACGATCACGGAGAAACCGCGACGACGTTTCGGCGGCCGGAATGGCGTCGATCTCCTTGGCGATCGTCTCGAACCGTTCCTTCCACAGGGCCATGTTTGCCTCGCGAAGGTCCACCCACCCCGCCTTGGCCCAGGCCTCGACCCGCTCCGGCGAGATCTCGATGGAATTTCCGGCGGTGGTGATGGGCGGAATCTTGCATTCGGGCCCGCGGAGAAGCCGCCCATCGGGGAGCAGCACCGGGATCCCGATCGAGAGGATGGGGCGTCGCACCTCGGGTCGGTCCACCTCGGCCAAGAGCCGCCGGCTCATCTCCGCCGGCGCCGACTCTCGTACCTTGCCCATCGTGCCGTAGGCGCGTCGCAGTAGATCGGCCTCGTGGAGGAGCTTCGATAGCCGCGGCGGCCCGAGGTTCTCGAAGGCCACGCTTCGCACGTCGTGCTGCTTCTCCAGATCCCGGAGCTTCTCGAGGGCCCAGTGGCGCATGAGGCCGGCGCGATAGGTCGGTCCCATGACGGCGTTGTCGAGGGCGTTGATGACGTCGTGACCAGTGTTTCCGCCCACCAATTCCCGGACGACGACGTCGGCGATCTCCTCGGGCGTCACGAACTCCATCTGCTCGCTCGTCGTGATCGCGCTGAACTCCTCCAGGGAGAAGATGCCGTTCTCGCCGGTGTCGATGAAGACGTTCTGGAGGGTCTGTCCCGTGGCTCGTCCCCGGTTCGGATCCACGGGACGGAACGAGTCGCCAGGGCGAATAGCCTCCGCCTCGTCGACCTCTACGTCGTAGAGGGGAACCGGGTGGCCTCCGCGAAGGATCTCGCCGAAGCCGATTCGCTTCCACGCGATGGCGGCGGCGGGCTTGATCTCCTTGATGATCGGTCCGTCGGGTGTCCTGGCCATCAAGAAGAGGAGAAGCGTGTGGGCGCCGGCCAGGGCGCTCTTCGAGAGGAGGACGCGGGACGGCTTCTCCTCCGAGTGCGTGTACGGGATGTTGAGACCCATCCCGCCGGTCCCCGACGTGCCGATCTTGATGTACACCTTCGTCCCCGCCTTGACCATCGAAAGGTAGAGAACCTGAACGTGACGGATGAGCTGCGGAACGTAGTCGGTGACGAGGAGCATCTCCAGGCTCTCGCGGAGATCGGCCTTCGCCTGGAGGGCCTGGTAGGCCAACCGGCTCGTCTTGTAGACGTCCTGGTACGCGATCCCGGTGGCGGTATTGACGGCGTCCACGATGATGTCGGGGCGCTCCTCGGTCACGAGCTGGAAGAGGAAGTATTGGCGCGCCGCCGCCTCCGAGAGCGGGTCGAGAAGGCTCTCGATGATCCGGCCTCTGAGCTCGGCGTCGGAGAAGACCTCGCGGCGCGGTCGGTCCTTGAGGTCGGCGAAGGTGAAGACGTCCCCCCAGGCGGCGGCGAGCTCGACGCTCTCGCGCTCGGGGGTGAGGGCAAGGACGGCGGCTTCGGCCTCCTCGCGTTTCAGCGAGAGAAGGGTGATCCGTCGCGGCCCTTCCCGGACGAGGCGCCGAGCGACGGCCTGCCCCACGAGGCCGTACCCGCCGAGGACGAGGACGGACTTTCCGCGGATGTCCATGCGGGCCCTCGGGCCCCTCCGGCCTTAGGCCTCTTGCTCGCGGACGAGGTCCAGCTTGCCGACGTTCTGGAAGAGCGAGAGGGCCGCGGCGTAGAGGAAGCCGAACTGGAAAAGGAAGATGAACGGAAGCGTTCCGTAGATCTCGTTCACCAAGGCGTAGCCTGCCATCGCCGTGAAGTACAACCCGAGAAGGAGCTCGACGAAGGGAAGAAAGCTCAGGGTTCCGCGGTAGCGCTTCTGTTTCCACTCATCGCCTGCCCCTTCGACCCGGTACTTCGGCGTGCGTGTGAACTCCGACTCGTGGCCCAGGAGCGCCTCGATGACGGCCTTGGCGTTGTTGACCGAGAGTCCGATGCCGACGGCGAGGACCGCGGGCAAGTACTTGATCCGGCTTCGCCAGGCCTCTCCGAAGATCTCTCGCTGGCTCACCAGGTAGAAGGAGCAGACGCTCATGGTTGCGCCGAGGAAGAGTGGGACGTCCACGATCATCATCTCGTACCACCCCATGTTGTAGCGGATGACCATGGCCGGGAACATGAGAACCGAGAGGAGCACCATCAGGGGATAGGCGAAATTGGCTGTCAAGTGGAACGCCGCTTCGACCTTCAAGGGTAGAGGCAGCTTGGACGCCAGAATCCCGGGAAGGAGCTTCCGGCAGGTTTGGATCGACCCCTTCGCCCAGCGGTGCTGCTGGCTCTTGAAGGCATTCATCTCGACGGGGACCTCGGCAGGCGAAACGACGTCTTGCACGAATACGAACCGCCAGCCCTTCATCTGGGCGCGGTACGACAGGTCCAGGTCTTCCGTCAGCGTGTCGTGTTGCCAACCCCCGGCGTCGGCGATGGCGCTCGTTCGCCACACGCCCGCCGTGCCGTTGAAGTTGAAGAAGCGCCCGGCGCGGTTCCGGCCGCCGTGCTCGAGAATGAAGTGGCCGTCCAGGAGCACCGACTGCACCTGGGTGAGGAGCGAGTAGTCCCGGTTGACGTGTCCCCACCGGACCTGCACCATCCCCACCTGCGGGTCCTGGAAGTGGCCCACGGTCTTCTCGAGAATATCGGCGGGAGCCACGAAATCGGCGTCGAAGATCAGGATGAACTCTCCGCTCGCCACTCCGAGGCCCGCTTCGAGGGCCCCCGCCTTGTACCCGGTGCGATTGTCCCGATGGATGTAGTGGATGTCGAAGCCCTGGTCGCGATAGCGGTCGACCGCGGTCGCCGCGATCGTCGTGGTCTCATCGGTGGAGTCGTCGAGAACCTGGATCTCGAGTAGCTCTTTCGGATAGCTGATCTTCGTCACCGATTCGAGAAGCCGATCCACGACGTACATTTCGTTGTAGAGAGGCAGTTGGACCGTGACGCGTGGGAGGTGAGCGGGAGGGGCCGCCGGCAACGCTCGCCGGTCTCGGTGGCGAAAGTAGAGATAGACCATCACGTAGCGATGAAGGCCGAAGACGGCCAGGATCACCAGAGTCAGGAAATACAGACCTAGAACGGCGATTTCGAAAGGACTCATGATCGCGAAACGCAGCCTCCGTCGTGCCGTGGCAAACACCCCGGCAACCCCAAACCCCGCGCATTCCGTCGCTCCGGTGAAGGGCGCCGAGGCCGCGGCGCTCCCAAACGAGCTAGGGGATGCTTGCGCCACGTTGGCACAAGCTGTAATAGTCTATACAAACCCTTGACCATGTCAACGTTAGAGGCGATTTGAACCCGCAGGATCTGATCGACCTCCTGCGGCGGGTCAAGGAGGGGGACGTCACCCCCGAGGACGCTGTCGAACGGCTGAAAAGCCTTCCCTACGAGGACATCGAGTTCGCCAAGATCGATCACCATCGTGCCCTGCGCCGCGGCTTTCCCGAGGTGATCTACGGCGGCGGGAAGACCCCCGAGCACATCGTCGCCATCGTCGAACGCATCGTGGCCCACGACCAGAACGTGCTCGTGACGCGGACGACACCCGAGGTCCATTCCCTGCTCTCGAGATCTCGGGCCGAAGCGCGCTATCACGAGGTCTCGCGTTGCATCACCGTTTCGGTACGGCCTGCCCCCCCGCTTGTCGGGCGCGTGGCCGTGGTCTCGGCGGGGACCTCCGACCTTCCGGTTGCCGAGGAAGCCGCCGTGACAGCGGAGTTTCACGGCGCCACCGTCGACCGCGTCCACGATGTCGGCGTTGCGGGCCTCCACCGCCTCTTGGCTCAGGGACCCACCCTCCGCGATGCCCATGTGGTTATCGTCGTCGCAGGGATGGAAGGGGCCCTCCCCTCGGTCGTGGGGGGGCTGGTCGACGCCCCTGTGATCGCGGTCCCGACCAGCGTCGGCTACGGCGCGTCGTTTCATGGGCTCGCGGCGCTCCTGGCCATGCTCAACTCCTGTGCGTCGGGGGTCGCCGTCGTGAACATCGACAACGGCTTCGGTGCCGGGTATCTGGCCAGCGCCATTCTGAGAAAACGAGTCGCCGGTCCTTGACAAACTCGTTGACAGTCCACATCTTGTAAGCGGTCCTGTCCCCGGCCTCGCGGTCCGGAGGACGACACGGACAGGCGCAGAGGGCGCGGGCAGGGTTCCCCATCGCGTTCCTCTCCCTAAAGTGCGCATTGTGAGTGGGTTACGTCTCCTCTCGCGAGGAGAGGGAGTCTCTTGAACGCGAACACCTTCCGAATCCTCGAGTTCGAGTCGATTCGGGAACTTCTCCTGGCGCGGGCGGGCTCCGCGGTCGGGAAGTCCCGCCTGCGAGCCCTCCGCCCGCTTCAAGAGCCAGCCGAGGTTCGCCGGGCACTGGTCCGGACCACCGAGGGGGTTGCGCTCCTTGGCGCCATCGGGCGGCAGCCGTACCACGACCTGCCGGACCTCACCGAGATCCTTCCGGCCGCGCGTGTGTCGGGATTCCACCTGGAGCCGACCGCCCTCCTCGACGTGGCGTCTTTCATCGAAGGGGGAGTCGAGATCGCCCGGCGCATCGCCACCGTCGAAGCCGCGCCGGCTCTGGCTCGTCGGGCCTCCCAGATCGTCCTGCGCAGCGACCTCGCGGTGGCGATTCGTCGCGCGATCCTGCCTTCGCGGGAAGTAGCCGACGACGCGTCTCCGAAACTCCTGGAGACGCGCCGCGCCATCGCGCGTGTCAAGACCGAGCTCCAGTCGGTGATGGAGTCGTTCTTGCGGGGGAAAGACGCCGAGCGTCTCCTGCAGGATCGGCTCGTGACGACGCGCAACGACCGCTGCGTGCTCTTGCTGAAGGCCGAGCACCGCGGCCAGCTCCCCGGCATCGTCCACGGCAGCTCCGGCTCCGGCGCGAGTCTCTTCGTGGAGCCGATGCCGGCGGTCGAGCTGAACAACGACATCGTGGCCAAGGGCGACGAGGAGCGCGCCGAGGTGGTCCGAATCCTGAAGACGCTGACCGCGCTCGTCGGAGACCACTCGGCGGATCTCGGGAAGGCCACCGACGTTCTGGGCGAGCTGGACGCCGTTCAGGCCATGGCGCTCCTCGCGCGCGACACGAGCGCCGTGCAGCCCGAGATCGCTGACGGTCAGGAGCTCGATCTCGACCTCGTCGAGGCCCGACATCCGCTCTTGATGGGGGCGCTGGCGGAAGCGCTAGGCGTGTCGCGGCGGGGGCGCCGGGAGCCGGTACCGGTCAGCCTGCGCGTCGGCTTCGGCGAGCCTGTCCTCGTGATCAGCGGCCCCAACACCGGCGGCAAGACCGTGGCCCTCAAGACGCTGGGGCTCCTCGCTCTCATGGCCCAGAGTGGCCTCCACATCCCTGTCGCAGCCGGCAGCCGTCTGCCCGTCTTCCGGCGTATCTACGCCGACATTGGTGACGATCAGTCGATCGCCGAGAGCCTGTCGACCTTCTCCGCCCATCTGGCGTCGATCGTCGAGATGACACACGACCTGGAGGCTCCGGCCCTGGTCCTTCTGGACGAAGTGGGAGCGGGCACGGATCCCACCGAAGGGGGCGGCCTTGGCGTTGCCATCGTGGATCATTTCAGGAGCCGCGGAGCGATGGTGGTGGCGACGACCCACCACGGCCTGATGAAGGCTTATGCCCAGTCGACGCCCGGCGTCTCCTGCGCCTCTTTCGGCTACGACCCCTCGACCTACGAGCCGACGTACCGTCTGGCCCTGGGAGTGCCGGGGCGCAGCCTCGCCCTCGAGATGGCCGAGAGGCTCGGCCTCCCCGCAGCCGTCGTGGCCGACGCACGGGCTCGTGTGAACGCCAAGGAAGCCCAGGCGGAGGCCCTCCTGAAGCGCCTGGAGGACGATCGGGCCAACCTAGCGAGCGAGACACGGCGTTTCGCCGAGGAGCGTCAGGCCTTGGCCGCAGCGCAGGAGCGGCAGCGCGCCGCGGAAGCGGACCTCGTCGGGCGCCAGCGGGCGGAAGGGGAGGCTTTCTCGAAGGAGCTCAGACGTCGGGGAGAAGAGGCCGCTCGCAAGGCCGCCGACGCGATCCGCGAGGCCGTGCAGCGCGTCGAAACGTCGCGCCGGTCGGCGGTGAACGAAGGGGCCCGCGCTCGAACCGAGGTCGTGCGCCAGATCCGCATGGCGCAAGACGAGGCGTTGCAGAACGTCGCTCCTGTCCTCGCGGAGGAAGCGGAGGTTGCCGGAAGCGAGATCCGAGTCGGGGGCCGGGTACGCGTCCGCTCCCTGGGCGTCATCGGCGAGGTGCTGTCCATCGGTGGGCAGGGAGACGTCGAGCTCGCGGTCGGAGGCAAGCGGATGTGGGCGCCGCGCGTCGAGCTCGTCTCTCTCGGCGCCTCGAAGCCCTCGTCCTCCTCGGCTCAGAATCTTTCGTCCCGCCCGAGAGTCCAAGACGAAGGGGCCACTGCTGAGATCAACCTCGTCGGCTTGACCGTGGACGAAGCCCTACCGCAGGTGGACAAGTTCCTGGACAACGCGGCGATCTCCGAGCGACGGGAAGTGCGCGTCATCCACGGCTTTGGCCAGGGAAGGCTCCGAAAGGCAGTGGCGGGGCTTCTGGAGGGGCATCCCCATGTCGCCGCTTTCCACCTGGGGGAAGGCCGTGAAGGCGGCGCGGGCGCCACGATCGTGGAGCTGAAGGACTGATGGCCTTTCCCGACAGCTTCGTCGACGAGGTCCGGCGGACGGCCGACATCGTGCGCTTCATCTCCGACCACGTCAGCCTGAAGAAGGCTGGGGTCTCCTGGAAGGGGCTCTGCCCTTTCCATCAGGAGAAGACGCCCTCTTTCAACGTTCGATCGGAGCCTCCCCTCTTCCACTGTTTCGGCTGCGGTGAGGGCGGGGACGTCTTCAAGTTCGTGATGCTCCGTGAACGTGCGAGCTTCCCCGAAGCCGTGGAGGTCGTGGCGCGTCGTTTTGGGATCGCGGTTCCCGAGAACCGCTACGAGATGGGGCCCGACCGCAAGGAGCGTGAGGAGATCCTCGCCCTCATGGAGGCCGCCACCGATCACTTTGGCCGTTGTCTCTGGACGGCTCCCGGAACGCGGGCGCGCGACTACCTTCTCGGCCGCGGCTTCAAGAAGGAGACGCTGGAGCGGATCCGCGCCGGCGCGGCTCCCGACGCCTGGAGCAGCCTCTTCGACGCCCTGCGCCGCAAGTTCTCGGAGGCCACGCTGCAGATCGCGGGCCTCGTGATCGCAAAGCCGGAGACCAAGAGCTACTACGACCGCTTCCGCAACCGCGCGATCTTCCCGATCTTGAACGAATCGGGGAAGGTGGTGGCCTTCGGCGCTCGAAGCCTCGACGGCTCGGAACCCAAGTACCTGAACTCTCCCGAGACGCCCGTCTACCAGAAGAGCCGCGTCCTCTACGGCCTCTCGTGGGCGCGCGACCCGATCCGGCAGCAGGGTCACGCCGTGCTGATGGAGGGGTATCTCGATGTCGCTCGGGCGCTCGAAGCGGGGGTCGGCGAAGCCGTTGCGACCTGCGGCACCGCCATGACGTCGGCCCACGCCCGGCTCCTGCACCGCTTCACCGAGAAGATCGTCGTGAACTTCGATCAGGACGAGGCCGGCCAGAAGGCCGCGCGCAAGAGCCTCGACATCCTCGTGGCAGAGGGGCTCGCGGTCCATATCGTGGAGCTGCCCGAGGGAGAAGACCCGGACACCTATCTGAAGGCGTTCGGGGCCGAGGCATACCGCGAGCGGCTGGGCCAGGCGCCTCCCTACATGGAGTGGCTGATCCGGCGCGCGGCAGCGCAGCACGACACGCGGACGCCCGCCGGGAAGGCCGCCTACATCGAGGCTCTGCTGCCGTCCCTTGTGGCCATCGAGAGCGCCGTCGAGCGGGCCGCCTGGCTGGAGGCGTTGGCGGAACGAGGCGGTCTCGACGAAGCAGCGGCGCGGGACGAGCTGCGCCGAGCCATGAGCGGGCGACCGGCACTACCGGCTCGGCCCACAGAGTCCGCCCCCTCGACCAACACTCGACCCACGCTGGCCCTGCAACCCGCCGAGAAGTTGCTCCTGGCCCTGATCGTGCGCGAATCGGAAGGGGTCGAGGAAGCGCTTAGGGAGCTGTCCGACGCCGACCTGGCGGGCCTCGGCAGCGCCGAGCTGCTGCAAGGGGTGAGGGCACTCATCCTGCGTGGCGAGCGCGTGACGGCGTCGTCACTGGACGCCGAGATCACGAGCGACGAATCGCGACGGTTCCTCACGCAGACCGCCGTCGAAGAGGTTCCCACGGGCGACGCGACGCCGATGAGGTGCGTGCTGGAGATCAAGTGCTGGCCGTTGGAAGCCCGGATCTCCGAGATTCAGAGACAGCTTCCGAAGGCCGAAGACGAGAACCTGAATATGCTCTTCCGGGAGCAGCTCAGCCTGAAACAACAGATTGCAGACCTGTCCCGTTCCATAGCGGCAAGCGACTAGAGCGCGAGGAGAGAAAGATCCCATGGCGTTGTCGATCGAGGAAAAATACGACGAAGTCCGGCAGCTCATCACCCTCGGCAAGGAGAAGGGTTATCTCCTCTACGAGGAAGTAAACGACATGCTGCCGTCGGAGATCACCTCCTCCGACGAGCTGGACGACATCTTCTCCATGTTTGGCTCCATGGGGATCGAAGTCGTCGACTCGGAGCAGAAGTACCGAGAGAAGGCCGAGGGGGAGGAAGGGGCCGAGCTGGACCTGACGCCCGGCGCTCTCGACAAGACCAACGATCCCGTCCGGATGTACCTCCGGGAGATGGGGACCGTTCCGCTGCTGACCCGCGAGGGCGAGGTCGAGATCGCCAAGCGGATCGAGCGGGGGAAGAAGGCGGTCCTCCGGGTCATCGCCCGGACGCCCATGGCGGCCCAGGAGGTCTCGCGTCTCGGCGAGCGCCTGAAGGCGGGGGAGATCACCGTCCGGGATGTGGTGGTCTTCAACGAAGACGAGCTGACCGAAGAGAAGCTCGAGAACAAGATCCGCGAGACCCTCCGCCTCGTCGAGAACGTCAACAAGGCCCACCGCGACTATCTCACTTACAGAAAGAGGTTCCTGGAGCTCACGAAGAAGGCGCCCCGCTACGTGAAGGGGAAGTGGCGCCTCGGCCGGTTGCGCATCGGCGTTTCCCAGGCGATCCGCAACATCGAGTTCAGCGAGGCCGTGAAGCGCCGCCTCTCCGAGCGGATCCGCGAGTCCGTGGAGCGCATCCGCGAGGCGGAAAGCATCATCTGGAAGCTCGAGCCCAAGCTCAGGGCGAAAGTTTCCGAGGACTACAAGAAGATCGTCAAGAAACAGATCCAGGAGCAGAAGGAGGTTCTGCACCAGGTCCAGGACGAGTTCGACACGCGTCCCGAGGAGCTGAAGCGCACCCTGAGGACGGTGATCGAGGGCGAGATCCAGGCCGAGCAGGCCAAGAAGGAGCTGGTCGAGGCCAACCTCCGTCTCGTCGTCTCCATCGCCAAGAAGTACACGAATCGCGGTCTCCAGTTCCTGGACCTCATCCAGGAGGGGAACATCGGCCTCATGAAGGCCGTGGACAAATTCGAGTACAAGCGCGGCTACAAGTTCTCGACCTACGCGACGTGGTGGATCCGCCAGGCCATCACCCGCGCCATCGCCGACCAGGCCCGCACCATTCGCATCCCCGTCCACATGATCGAGACCATTAACAAGCTCATCCGCACCTCGCGGGCTCTCGTGCAGGAGCTGGGACGAGAGCCGTCGTCGGAGGAGATCGCCAAGCGGATGGACATCCCGGTCAGCAAGGTCCGCAAGGTCCTGAAGATCGCCCAGGAGCCCATCTCCCTCGAGACTCCCATCGGCGAGGAGGAAGATTCGCATCTGGGGGACTTCATCGAGGACCGCAACGTGGTGTCGCCCTCCGAGGCGGTCATCAACATCAACCTCAAGGAGCAGACCGAGGCGCTTCTCAAGACGCTCACGCCGCGCGAGGAGAAGGTCATCAAGATGCGCTTCGGCCTGGGCGACGGCAGCGAGCACACCCTGGAAGAGGTGGGCCAGAACTTCGCTGTCACCCGCGAGCGCATCCGGCAGATCGAGGCCAAGGCCCTGCGCAAGCTGCGCCACCCGTCCCGCAGCCGCAAGCTGAAGGCCTTCCTGGAGGGGAGCCGGATCTAAACGGGCTGGGCGTCCCAATCCCACGTTCTTGACGCCGCGCGGCGTCAAGCCGATGAGGCTTGCCGCCCGCTTCCGTCACAGACCCTGGGCCGAGGCCAGGAAAGGCTCCTCATGACTTGCAATACAGAAGGCGGCCTTCTATATTGCATGGATGGTGATCCGCGGTTATCGGACCTCGCTGAAGGGCCTCCTGCGGCGGTTTCCCGCCGTCACGATCCTGGGCCCCCGCCAATGCGGCAAGACCACCTTCATCCGCCAGGCGCTGCCGGGCTGGACCTATCTCGATCTGGAGAGGCCCCGAGATCTTGCTCCCCTGATGGCCGATCCCGAAGCGCGCCTCGAACAGCTGGGCGACCGGGTCATCCTCGACGAAGCCCAACGGGCGCCGGAGCTGTTCCCCGTGCTGCGCGGCCTGATCGACCGCCGGCGCGGCGTCAAGAGCCGCTTCGTGCTCCTGGGATCCGCTTCGCCCGCTCTCGTGCGCGGCATTTCGGAAAGCCTGGCCGGCCGGACCGCTTTCCTCGACCTGCCTCCGTTTCGCTGGGACGAGGTCCGTCGGCGGCGCCCCAGGGAGGATCTGGCCGCTCTCTGGTTCCGCGGTGCCTTTCCCGAGGCCTATCTCGAAAGGAGCGACGGAAGGCGCGCGGACTGGTTCGAGGCCTACACCCGGGCCTTCATCGAGCGGGACCTGCCCGGCCTCGGCATCGACGTGTCGGCTCCGCAGATGCGCAGACTCTGGATGATGCTCGCGCACGTGAACGGGGGGCTCTGGAACGCCTCCAGCGTGGCCGCGGCCCTGGGCACGAGCTACCACACGGTCAACCGGTACGTCGAGATTCTCGAGCAGACCTTCCTTCTCCGGAGGCTGCCGCCTTTCTTCGCCAACATCGGGAAGCGGCTGGTGAAGAGCCCGAAGGTCTACTTCCGGGACACGGGTCTCCTGCACCACTTCCTCGGCATCCCCTCCCTCTCCGCCCTCGACACCCATCCCGGCCGCGGCACGAGCTTCGAGGCCTTCGTCATCGATCAGGTCGTCGCCGCGTACAAGCGCGTGGCGCCCAATAGCCAGCCGTACTTCTGGCGCACGGCGCAGGGAGACGAGGTGGACCTCCTCATCGACCTGGGTTCGCGGCGCATTCCTTTCGAGATCAAGCTGCACTCGGCTCCCGCCGGGGAGGACGTGCCCGGCCTGAGGCGGTGCCTGCGCGACCTCGGTCTGTCTCGCGGCTACGTCCTCTATCCTGGTCGCGAACGCTATTCACTGGGGGAAGGAGTAGTCGCCCTTCCGGCGGAGTCGACCCTCGCTCGACCCGGCGAGTTGGCCCGGCTGTAGAGCGATTCGGCTACAGCTGGGAGCCGAGGACTACGCCTACCTCGGCACGGTCCTGCACTGCATCCCGGCCGCCGCGACTGGGGGGCGTGATGGATGCCTCTGAGATCTGCCATTCCCGGGGGCACGCCGGCGAGGACCCGTGCAAAGAGTCTATTGACTTCCGCGACCGCGGGAGCAGAATCGGTGTTACGTGCGCCGTTCCGCCGGAGGCTCGAGCCCCCGGCCCCAAAACCTCCAGCAGGTGGAGCCAATGGCCAGGAAACCCTCCCCCCCCACCGACGGGGACGTGACTACCGCGTTCTCGCGCCGCAGCTTCCTCAAGACGGCCGGCGTGGGCGCCGCCGCCACCACCATGGTGGGGGTCGGCGCGAAGAGTCAGGCCGCCCAGGTCCTCGGTCCCGACGCTGTCACCCTCAGCCTGAAGGTGAACGGCGCGGTCCAAAGAGTCACCGTCGAGCCGCGGGTGACTGTGCTCGACGCCCTCCGCAACCACCTCGACCTGACCGGCGCCAAGCAGGTCTGCGACCGAGGTAGCTGCGGGGCGTGCACCGTGCTCTTCGACGGCCAGCCCGTGAACTCGTGCATGCTCCTCGCGGCCGACGCCGAGGGCCACGAGATCACGACCGTCGAGGGCCTCGGGACCCCGGAAAAGTTGAGCCCCCTGCAGGCCGCCTTCGTCGAGAAGGACGCCCTGCAGTGCGGCTTCTGCACTCCGGGCTTCGTGGTGTCTGGCACCGCGCTCCTCGCGAGGACTCCCAACCCGACGCTCGACCAGATCAAGGCCGGCCTCGCCGGCAACCTCTGCCGGTGCGGCACCTACGGCCGGGTGTTCGAGGCCGTCCAAGCCGCCGCCAAGGCGAAGAGGGGGTAGGCCATGGCACAAGAAGAGAAGGCCAAGGAACCCGCCGTCACCTTTATCGCCAAGGCCGGTCTCATTGCCGACCCGAAGTCCATGGAGATCCACGCCGGCGTCGGCGACGTCAAGCCCTGGGATGCCGACAGCTGGCCTCGGTTCGAGCAGATGGGCAAGCCCCGCCCGCGGGTCGAGGGGCCCCTCAAGGTCACGGGCCGCGCCAGGTACACCTACGACGTGAGGCTGCCGGGCATGCTCTACGGCCGGATGGTCGGCGCGGAAGTCCCGGCCGGCGAAATTCTCTCGATCGACACCTCCAAGGCGGAGGTGCTGCCCGGCGTGAAAGCCGTCTGGACGACCGACTCGCGCACCGTCCGCTTCGCGGGGCAGGACGTGGCCGCTGTGGCCGCGGTCTCGCCCGAGATCGCCATGGACGCCGCCCGGCTCGTGAAGGTCGCCTACAAGGAGAGGCCGTTCACCCACGAGCTGCGCGCGGCGATGGAAGGCGATGCGCCGCTCGTCTACGACCTCGACAAGAGCCCGGTGGGACCGGGTGTCCCCCGCAAGGGCAACGTGTTCGGCCCCTCCCCAGGCCCGGCCGGGCGCGGCGACGTCGAGAAAGGCCTGGCCGAGGCCGAGGTGGTCCACGAGGGGACCTACTACTGCCCGGTGCACACCCACTCCTGCCTCGAGACCCACGGCGTCGTGGCCTCGTGGGAGGGCGACCAGCTCACCGTTCACGCCTCGACCCAGGGGCTCTTCGCGGTGCGCGAGGGCATCGCCGAAGCGCTCGGGATCGACCGCAAGAACGTGCGGGTGCTCTGCGAGCACATGGGCGGCGGCTTCGGCAGCAAGCTCGGCCCCTCCGCGACCGGCAGCGCCTTCGCCATGGTCGCTTGCCGGCTCGCGAAGAGGGCCGGGGCGCCGGTCAAGCTGATGCTCGACCGGAAGCAGGAGCAGCTGTGCACGGGCAACGCCCCGAGCGCTCTCATGACCGTCAAGGTGGGCGCGAAGAAGGACGGGACCATCACCGCCGTGCACTACATCTCCTACGGTTCGGCCGGCGTCGCGGGCGGGGCGGGGACGGCGGGTCCGGCCGGCTCGCTCCACGGCAAGAACCCGAACCTGAAGGTCGAGGGGTACGACGTCTTCACGAATGCGGGCCCGGCGGCGCCGCTGCGCGCCCCCGGCCACTCGCAGGGGGCCTTCGGCATCGAATCGGCGGTGGACGAGCTGGCCGACAAGCTCGGGATGGACCCCCTCGAGCTACGGAAGAAGAACGAGGCAAGTCCCGTCCGCCTGGCCGAGTACGACCCCGGCGCCAAGGAGATCGGCTGGGAGCGCCGCAACAAGAAGGCCGGCGACATGTCCTCCGGAGGCCTCGGCCCCGCGCGGGGCGCGAAGAAGCGCGGCATCGGCATGGCCAACGGGAACTGGTACGTGTTCGCGTCCCAGAACTCGAACGCCCAGGTGAGGGTCCACCGCGACGGCTCGGTGGAGGTCGTCACCGGTTGTCAGGACATCGGCACTGGCTACCGCACCGCGATGATGGTGGTGGCGGCCGAGGAGCTCGGCATAGCACCCGCGGACGTCACCATGCGCCTGGGCGACACGCAGTTCCCCGAGGGGCCCTCCTCCGGCGGCAGCGTGACCACCAACTCGATGGCTCCGGTCGTCCGGCTCGCCGCGCACGAGGCCCGCACCAAGCTGTTCGCCCTCGCCGCGCCACTCCTCGGCGTGATGACCGAGGATCTCGACGCCGCGAACGGGAAGATCTTCGTGGCGAAGGACCCGACCAAGTCCGTCACTTTCAAGCAGGCCGCGGCGAAGATGTCGGGCGAGACGATCGACTGCCTGGCGAAGCGCAGCAAGCAGTACGAGACCTTCCGGGGCGACCTCGCGGGCACCCAGTTCGCCGAGGTCGAGGTGGACACCGAGACCGGCGAGGTGCGGGTCGTCAAAATGGTGTCGGTGAACGACTGCGGGTTCCCGGTGAACCCTCTCACCGTGGAGAGCCAGGTCATCGGAGCGATGATCCAGGGCGCGTCGTGGGCGCTCCTCGAGAACCGCATCCTCGACCGCAACATGGGCACGATGGTGAACCCCAACCTCGAGTGGTACAAGATCCTCGGCCCCGCCGACATGTTCGAGGCGAAGTCGATCCTCATCCCCGTCGCCAACCTCGGCAACAACACCTCGGTCGCCGGCATCGGCGAGCCGCCGATCGTGCCCACCCTCGCGGCGATCGCGAACGCCGTCCACAACGCGATCGGCGTCCGCATCCGCGAGCTGCCCATCACCCCCGACCGGGTCCTCGCCGCCTTGGCCGAAGCGAGGAGGAGGGCCTAGCCATGAACCGCTTCGAGCTTGCCCGCGCCACGAGCGCCGCCCAGGCCCGTGAGCTTCTCGCCGAGAAGGCGGGCAGCGTCTTCAAGGCGGGCGGCATCGACCTCGTCGATCACCTGAAGGAGTACCTCATCGAGCCGCCGCGGGTCGTGGACCTGAAGACGATCCCCGGCCTCGACCGGATCGTCGTCGACTCCGACGGCTCGCTCCGCATCGGCACCCTCGCGACGCTCGCCAAGGTGGCGGCGCACGAGGGGATCCGCAAGACCCACCCCGCTCTCGCGCGCGCGTGCGGAGTGGCCGCCTCGCCCCAGGTGAGGAATGTGGCGACGATCGGCGGCAACGTTCTGCAGCGCCCGCGGTGCTGGTACTACCGCCTCGAGTCGTACAGGTGCCAGAAGAAGGGCGGCGACGTCTGCTTCGCGGTGGCCGGCGAGAACCGCTACCACGTGATTTTCGGCGGCGGGCCCGTCTATGCCCCGCACCCGTCGAACGCGGCGGTGCCGCTCTTGGCCTACGGGGCTTCGTTCGTCCTCGACGGGCCCAAGGGCGCGCGCACGGTGCCGGCGGGAGAGTTCTTCGTTCTGCCCGCCAACGACCCGACGCGCGAGAACGTGCTCCAGCCGGGCGAGGTGCTGCTCGAGCTCCGCGTCCCCGCGACGAAGGGCGGGAAGTCGGCCTACTACGAGGTGCGTGAGCGCGCGGACTTCGACTGGCCCCTGGTCTCCGCCGCCATCGCGGTCAAGACCGAGGGCGGGATCGTGAGGGAAGCCCGTGTCGTCCTCGGCCAGGTGGCCACGATCCCGTGGCGCTCGGCCGCGGCCGAGAAGGCCCTCGTGGGCAAGCCCGTCGGCGCCGCGAGCGCCGAGGCCGCGGGCAAGGCCGCGGTCGAGGGGGCCGAGCCGATGACCGACAACTCCTACAAGGTCGACCTGGTGACGACGCTCGTGCGCCGCACGGTCGCGTCTCTCGCGTGAGGACCGCCATGGAAAACCGCGAACTCGCCTCCATCCCGGTCTGCCGCCGGCTGCGGACCCGGATGTACTACGTGGTCGGGCGCGACCACGTGGACTTGCGCGTCTCCTCGCCCAACGCCCAGTATTGGTGCTCGCGCACGACCACGGTCATGGGGCCGGACGAGGTACCCTGCAACCCGGAGACGTGCCAGCCGCAGCGGGGGTGCTTCGAGACGGAGTAGGTGTGCTGGAAAGAGCTGCCGCAGGCCTCTTTTCAGCGGCGGCCTTTCACCGCGCGCTTGAGGGCTGGGCCCAGCGCCACCGGTGTCACGCGTCCCACGGTGACGTCTTCGGCGCCGACGAACGCCGCCAGCGATCTGAGCGCCTCGCCGACGCCCGCGAGGGCGGCGCCCTGGTCCACGGCTTCCCAGGAGGCGGCGGGAGGGGCGGCCCCCTTCGCGAACCAGGGCTCGAAGTGGACCGCCTTCACCTCCAGCCGCTTCTCGGCGCGGTGGGTCTTGGGATCGAGGCGGCCGATGAGCTGGCCGTCGTGGAACATCGGCAGCGAGTAGTAGCCGTGCACCCGCTTGGGACCGGGCGTGTAGACCTCGAGGGTGTAGTCGTAGCCAAACAGCTGGCGCGTGCGTTCGCGATGCCAGAGGAACGAATCGAAGGGCGAAAGGAGCGTGGTGCCCGTGGCAGCTCGGCGCTTTCGATGGGCCGCGGCCAGAGCGGGCAGGTCCTCGGCGAGAGCCAGCCAAAGGCCGCGCGCACCTCTGACCTCGACTTCGACGATCTCGCCCGAACCCAGCGCCGCGCACAGGGCGTGGCGCCTTTCGCTCGCGGCGGTGCGCGGATAGGTGAGGTACATGCGCAGGTCGCTTTCGCTCGCGGCTCCCATGGCGCGGAGCGACTGCCGCAGGTGCCACCGGCGGAACCCCGCAAGCGTGAGGGGCTCCCGGGCCAAGGCTTCGGGCATCATCCGCTCGGTGAGATCGAAGCGCTTCTGGAAGTGCCTGCGCGAATGGACCAAGGTGCGGCCGCTCATCCAGAGGAAGTCGAGCGCGTGCGCGGCGGGCTTCCAGTTCCACCATCCCCCGGCCGAGCTGGGCGCTCGACGGTGCTCAAAGTCGGCGCCGCCCATCGGGCCGTTGGTGGTGATCGCCTCCTCGACCGCCCGCAAGACGGCGCGGTTCTTCTTGAGCCACTTGCCCCAGGCTCGACTACGGAGCGAGTAGTCGAGCATCACCCGTCGCCAGGCCGGGAAGTGCGAGGCGGGCACCAGGCAGGCGGCGTGGGCCCAGTACTCGAACAGCAACCGCCGGCGGTAGGCGATCCGCTCGACCGTCCGGCGCTCGTACGGCCCGAAGCGGCTCCACAGGGTGAGGTGGTGGCCGCGCTCGACCACGTTGATCGAATCGAGCTGAAGGCCCCCTACATCCTCCACAAAGGCCAAGAGCGACCGGGCGGTGAGGCGCCGGGTCCTCGGCCGGGCGAGGTGCTGGCGGGCTATGAACAGCGCGGCGACGGCGCGTTGACTGAAGACCGGCGGGGCCATGGGTCGGGGGCTCGGGTTGGACCTCGCGCAATCCTAACCCCTGGAGCCGCAAACCCGAGATCGTGCGCGATCGCCCGCGGTCGGGCTGGCCAGGCCACCCCGAGCATTGACGCCCCGCGTCGGAAGGCCGTAGGCTCGCGCCCGAGTGTTTCTCTTTTGACACGACGTCAAAGAGGCGGCTACTCTGCCGCCGCACGCCTGCAAGAGACGGACGAACCAAGCGGAATCGCGGCGAACCGTCCAGGAGAACTCGATGAAACGCTCCGGCAATTCTGACCCCAATACCAATGCCTCGGTTCCCCGGAGGAGCTTCCTGGCGAGCGCGGCCACCGTCGCGGCCGGATTCACTATCGTCCCGCGACACGTCCTGGGCGGCCAGGACACGCCGGCCCCAAGTGACAAGCTCAACATTGCGGCCGTCGGCGTCGGCGGAATGGGAAAGACGAACCTCGGCAAGTGCGAGGCCGAGAACATCGTCGCTCTGTGCGACGTCGACTTCGCCTTGGCCGACCCGGTCTTCAAGAAGTACCCAAACGCCCAGACGTACAAAGACTTTCGCGTCATGCTGGACGAGCAGAAGGACATCGACGCGGTCATCGTTGCGACACCCGATCACACCCACGCCGTGATCGCCATGGCCGTCATGGAACGAAAGAAGCACGTCTACGTGCAGAAGCCGTTGACCCATTCCGTCTACGAAGCCCGCCTCCTGACCGAGACCGCCCGCAAATGCGGGGTCGCGACCCAGATGGGTAACCAGGGGCATTCGGGAGAAGGCATCCGCCTTCTGTGCGAATGGGTGTGGGACGGCGCCATCGGCCCCATCCGTGAGGCGCACGCCTGGACCAACCGGCCGGTGTGGCCTTCGGGCAGCGAGGTGGACAGGCCCGGGGACACTCCCCCGATTCCTCCCGGCCTCGATTGGGACCTGTGGCTGGGCCCCGCCCACGCCCGCCCCTATCACCCCACCTATCACCCCGCCAAGTGGCGCGCCTGGTGGGATTTCGGGACCGGCTCGCTCGGAGACATGGCCTGCCACATCGTCGACCCGCTCTTCTGGGCACTGAAGCTCAAGTATCCGGTGAGCGTGGAGGCCAGCGTCTCGAAGTACTGGAAGGCCTTCTTCGAGGAAGCGCAACCGAAGAACGAGATGTTTCCCCGGTCCACCATCGTGCGCTTCAAGTTTCCGGCTCGGGAGGGGATGCCCGAGCTCGATCTGACGTGGTGGGACGGGGGGCTGATGCCGGCGCGCCCCGCCGGGCTCGAACCGGGCCGTCGCATGGGCGACCTCGATGGCGGGATTCTGCTGATTGGGGACAAGGGCGCCATATCGGCCGGCTGCTACGGCGAGTCGCCGCGGCTCGTTCCGGAATCCAGGATGAAGGAGTACAAGCGACCTCGCAAGACGCTGGAACGGATCCCGGAGGGCTCCGACGGTCATGAAAAGGACTGGATTCGCGCCTGCAAAGGGGGCAAGCCCGCGAGCTCCAGCTTCGAGTATTCCGGCCCCTTGTCGGAAACGGTCCTGATGGGCAACTTGGCTGTGCGGTTCCCTGGCCGGGAGTTGTTCTGGAATGGCGAGGCCATGGAAGTGACCAACGACACGGAGGCAAACGCCTACGTCAGGCGGGAGTACCGGGAAGGTTGGCACCTATAGAAACCGATCGGCGGCTCCCTATCGCGAGACGTTGACTGAACGCTGCCAGTGACCCCGGCCATCCGGATCGCTGTCGACCCGGACGACAGACCCATCGGGTCCTCGCACGACCCGTCGGTCCCAGCGCCCCGCACCCGCGGTGTCGAACTCCTCGGCGATGACCGCGCCGTCGAGCAGATCCTCGGCCCGCTCGGCCCGCCCGTCGCCGTCGTCGTCGTACTCGCGGCGGCTCACGCCGCCAAAGCCATCGGGGTACGACCACATGTCCGGTGCGCCAGGAGTGCGCCTCGATGTCCCCAACTTGGCCAGTCTGCCGTCGGGGCCGTAGTACTCCCACCGGTCCACGACGCCGTCCTTGTTGGAGTCGATCTGCGCGCGGGCGGGAGCCCCGTTTGCCCCGAAGAACGTGACCACCTCGGCGCGCCCATCGCCGTCAGCATCGTAAGCGACGCGATCCAGGTGACCTTCACCGTCATACAGAGCCTGGAAGCGCCCTTTCTCCACGAGGTGGGGGCGTCCCTTCCGGGGCGGCGCGGGCACAACACCGCATCCCGGCAGCAGCGCGACGAGCAGGACGGCCGTTCGAAGGCGCACGCGACTCCTGGCCAGAAAGCGTTCCGCTAAACCCTTGGACCCTCTTGGCAATGCCGGTGGCTTCCGCTACCATTCTACTGGCTCCTTCCGAGCGCGGGGGTGTTATTGATCGTCAGGCGCTTCACGGCCGCCTGTCTGATAGGTTTTCTTTCGACGTCGCCGCTGCTGAGCGCTTCCCCTCTCTCCACGCTCCGTGGGTCGCTTCGTCTCGAAAACGGGAAGCCACCGACAGGTCTCGATCTTCGCCTGGTTCAACTCGACACCGGTCGTGTCGTGACGCCCCTCGTTGACGCCCACGGGGGTTTCGAGGTGGCCCTCGAGCCCGGCCTCTACGGCATCGACGTGGGCCGACGAGGCTACGAGATCGTCGAAGGCCCCAGGGTAGTGTCCGCGGCCGCCGGTCAGATCGTCTCGGCAGCACTGCATGTTGCGCCGGCGGCGGCGGCGCCCCCGGTCGGACCCCGCATCGCCCATGACGCGGTCGGCTGCATGGCGGCGAGGGAGAATCCCGAGATCGAGGCAGTGATCGAGCCGGCCTCGCTCGTGACGCGCCCCCGCGTCTATTTCAAGTCCTCGCGCGAGAACCGATTTCACTACGTCGAGATGCTTCCCGAGATCGGCCGCTTCGTCGCGTGCCTTCCCGAACCCAAGGCGGACGCGGGGCCCGTAACCTATTACGTTTCCGCTTTCGCCCAGGGCACCGAGAGCCGCACGGCGGACGTCGCGGCGGACGTCGTGACTCGCGCGTCCACGTGTCCGGAAGGCCGCCGCATGGCCTTGGCCTGTCCCTGCGCCGGCCCCGTCGCGGCGTACCTTCCCGGTGGCGTCCCCTCGGCGCCCGCGGGCTTCTCGGGCGCCCTCGGTGGAATCCCCGGGGCTACGACGACCGCCGCCGGGATTGTCATCGGTATCACGGCAATCGGGATCGGCATCATGATCTCCGACGCCGGACCGGCGAGCCCCAGCCGCTGAGGCCACCACTCCCGCGGGGGTGTCGTGCCGGAAATTGACGCCGAAGGCGAGCCCCGGACAGGCGTTCTCTCCGACGCTGCCGCCATGGGCGGCGCTCGGCGCCTGAGAGCGATCTCATGGTCCCTGGAGATCGGCATCGCCCTGATCGTCGCGCTGTCCGTGATCGCCATCGGATCGGTTCATCCCTGGGCCTATGTGCCGCTGTGGATCGCCTCGCTGCTCTCGGGCGTTTTTCTGGTATTGCGCGCCGCGGCCATCCGTTCCCTGCGCCGCGTGCTCGGAGGTCGGCGCTTCGCCTTCCATCCTTCCGACCGCTGGCTTGCCCTCGACGCCCAGTCGTCCTACGGCCTGACGGGTTGGACCTTCGATCTCTCGCGACCGATCTTTCCGAGAGCCTGCCTGTTCCGCCCAGGGCTCGTGTTCTTGATTTGGGTGGCGCTCCAACTGGTGCCGCTCCCCTTCGACTGGCGACCGGTTTCGGTCTCTCCGCCCGACACGACGAGAGGCGCTCTCTTCCTCGCGACGGCGCTGCTCATCCATGTCGCGGCCGTGGCCGTGCTCGACCAGCGCGAGGCCCGGGAACGACTCCGAAGGGTTGTGGCCGTCTTGGGTTTGGCGATATCGCTGGTCGCTATCCTTCAGCTCGGGGCGGGAGCGCGGCGCATCTATGGCCTCTTCGAGCCGCAAGAGCCTGGCCTCGTCTTTGGCCCTTTCGTGAATCGAAATCACTTCGCCGGTTACATGCTCATGGTCGTGCCGACGTGTCTCGCGCTTCTCGCCCACGCGTGGCGTCGCTACGACGAAAGGGTCGGCGAGGCGCCCAACTCACGCCGGCGGCTTCTGGCGCTCACCTCGGCCCAGGGCACGGCGCTCCTCTATGCGGCGATCCCGGTGTCGGTGAGCATCTCGGCGCTCGTCGCCACGACCTCCCGGGGAGCCCTCACGGCCTTTGCGGCGAGCCTGGCCCTGGCGGCGCTGGGGCTCAGGAGGCGCGAGCGGGGAGTCCCCGTCTGGGCGATCGCCCTTGCATTCGCGGCCATGGCCGTCTCGTGGTTCGGCTTCGAGCGGCTCGAGATCCGCTTCCAGAACGCGGCCGCGGACGCTCCCGGTCGGACCCTGGTCTGGAGGGACGCCCTTCATCGTATGGACGGCCGTTGGCTCCGCGGGGCAGGCTTCAACGCCTTCGCCTCGGCGATGAGTGGCGCCACGCCCTGGGCGTTGCCCCTCGGGGCCGAGGCCTGGCCTAGCGAGATCGAGGGGGCCCGCAGGGCCGGCCGGCCGGCCGGCACCCGCGTTGCCGAGGGAGTAGCGGGCCTCACCTGGTACCGCGAAGCCCACAACGACTACCTCCAGGTGCTCGTGGAAACCGGGGTGCTAGGGCTCGCGTTGGCTCTCTGGGCCGCGGTGGAAGTTCTGGCCGCAGCCCGGCGCGACCCGTGGCTCATCATGGCGATGTCCGGTATCCTCATGCACTCCACCGTCGATTTCGACCTCCAGATACCCGCCATCGGCGTGCTTTTTGTCGTTCTCGCGGCATCTCGGGTGCGTTCGCGACTCCCACCGTGCTAGCCTCTTGCCCACGAAGGCGATCGCTTCCAGGAGAAACTCGATGATCCGACGCCTCGCTCCCTACGTGGTTGCCCTTTGCGTGTCGACGGCCGGCGCCGCACTGGCCGACGAGGAACGGGCAGTCCCCTCGGACGAGGGGAAGCCCTGGGCGCTGGGCCTCGGTCTCGGTCTGGTGCGTTCCAACGACGAGGGAAGCCTCTACCTTTCGGCCAACCTGCGCCGACGGATCCATTTCAGCCCCCGGCCTGACGACACACAGAGCGCCTCCACCTCCACGGAGCCGGACCAGGGGCGCCACGGTCGAGTGTACGTGGAGCCGGAGATCGGGTACTGGAGGCGTACCTCTGACGACGGCTCGCGCGAGAAGGACCTTCTGCTCGGAGTGAACCTCGTGGGCGTTGTGCCGACCCGGGTCTTCGACCTCTTTGTGGGCGCCGGCTTTGGCGCGCATTTCTTGGACGTGGGCGTGCTTCAGAACGGAGTGGTCGCCAGCCAAACGTCGACTCGATTCGGAGCCAACATTCAGTTTGGTGTCGAGGCCGATCTGGCTCGCAACGTGGGTATCTTTGGTCAGGGTCGCGTCGACTTGCTCGACAAGAAACCCAGCCAACAGTCCAAGGTCTGGGCGGGTCTGCGCTTCCGCTTCTAGTCGAGCAGCCGAACCTTCATCTCGACGCGCCGCCGCGGATGGCCGTCGTCACCGCCCAGCTCGCTGATCGAGTCCGCGACGGTAAGGCCGGAGACCACCTCGCCGAAGATCGTGTAGTGCCCATGAAGCGAGGGCTGATCCGTGAGGACGACGAAGAACTGGGTTCCGGAGCTGTCCTTGTTCGTCGGGCAGCGTGCGGCCACCACGGTGCCGCGAGTGAAACTTCGCTTCGAGATCTCGGCCCGCAGGGCTCCGAAGCCGCCGCGGCCGTATTCGGCCTGTCGCGCAGGATCCTTGGAGTAGGGATCTCCCCCCTGGATGACCTGTCCGGGCAGGATGCGGTGGAACGTCGTGCCATCGTATCCGCCGCTTCGGGCCGTCTCGAGGAAATAGCGGACCTGCCCGGGGGCCAGATCCGGAAGGAGACGGATCACGAAAGATCCCACCTCCGTCTCGACGACCGCATCGGGGACCTTTCGGGTTTCGGCCGACGCGGCCCAAACCGAAGCGGGCAGAGCCGTGAGCCCGAGGCACGCGACCAGCACCAGGGCTCCGCGCTTCGAGATCATTTCCAACATTCTAGCGTAGGCCGGCTGGGAACGTCCGCGGGCGGGCGCGAATCGCCACGCGGCTCCGAGCGGCTCTCAGCAGCCGTCGGGCGAGGTCGAAGGGTCGAGCGATGCGGAGGGCGGTCGCCCGAAGCGGCGACAAGGGCCGCCCATGAAGAGCCTCGATCTGCCCGCGTCGCGGCCAGACCGCGCCGGCCGCGTCCCGCACCCATGCGAGAGGCCAGGGAAGGAGCGAAGGTCCGCTCCCGAGAACTCGAAGCTTCAAGGCCCCGCGGTACGTCGGGTCGAGCGCGCCGGCCAGGACATGGGCGAGAAGCGCGTCGGCCGGCCGTCGGCCGGGGCGAAGGGGCCCAGAAAGAATGTCCCCCAGACGAAGACCCGCGCAGAGACCCCAGGCGGCTTCGGCTTCGCCAGGGCGCACGTAGGCCGATGTGAAACCCACGCCTTCCCCCCAGAGGTCCCGGTTACGTTCGTCACCGACGCCGAGGTCGAGGAGATCCGCCAGCATCCGCGTCGACGGATAGCTGCCAGGCGCAAAACCGTGCTGCGCGATACCATGGACGAGGGCGTGGGCCGCGAGCACGGCGGGAGTCGGAACGGAGACATCGCCAGGGAGGTTCGGGAGGCGCTGGAGCAGCCCTCGCCGACGAAGGCTCAGGGCACTGGCGAACTCCCGTTCGCCTGGGATCCGCACGCCCGGCAAGAAGCGGTGGACGTCCACGTTCTCGCCAGGACGCCGTTGGAGCGGAGGGAGCTGGTGTTCACACGGCGGCCCGCCCTGGTCCGAGCGGAAGCCCCGCTGCCGGAGGGCCTCGGCAACCACGCCGAGGTGAGCCTCGTCCACGAGAAAGTCCACGTCGCTGGCCGACCGCGCATGAAGCTCAGTACGTCCCGTGAGATGAAGCGCCATTCCCTTCAGGACAACAAGCGGCACTCCCGCCTCCGCAGCGCAGGAAGCCGCTTCCCGGCACACCTCCAGGAGACGCTCGTTGTCGAGAGCGGCAACGCCCTGGGCCGCGACCAGGGCGCGCGCTCCATGAGGGCCGGCCTCCGCTTCGAGGCGCGGCCGAGGGGTCCGCGCCGCGATACGGGGCGCCAGGTCGAGGCGCCGTGCGAGCGCGGCCCCCTCCTCGGAGATCGCCGCGAACGCTCGCGCGTCCAGGGGGCTGAAAGCCCGGAGCAGGACCCAGGCTATCTCTTTGGAAACAACGACTTCCGGCGGACGGAACCGAAGCCCTCCAGGCACGTTTGCCTCAGGCATCGCCCTAGCTTATCATTGAGGATCTTGGCTCCCTCCAGAGCTTGGGGCCGGGGCCTCCCCGCTGCCCTTGGGAAGTGTGCAATGCGGGGAATGGTTCCGAAACTCAAAGTCGCGGCCGCAGCTCTTCTCTTGGTCCTCGTTTCGCCGGCCTCTGGACGCGCGGGCAGCACCCTCACGACCGCCCCCTACACTCCGAACGGCAACCAGTCCGGCACCGCCAACGGCGACTACGTGAGCGAGGACGCGGCCGGAGGAGGCCTGAACTTGCCCTACCACTTCTGGGTCGAGGTCCCGCCCGGGCTGGGCCGCCTCGTGGTGGACATCTGGGACGCCGACATCGGGGCCGGGGGTGCGGGCGAGGCGGCCGCGGGCCGCGATCGCGCGCGCAGCGTCTTCGACGTGAACGCGGTCTACACCCTCCTCGATCCAACGGGCGCTACCCGAGCGACGGTGAACGGCACCAATGCTCTGCCGGCATTGGCCGACAACGCGTGGTTCAACCTCTTCAATTCGGTGGTGGGTCTGACCGCCGGGCACTGGGAGGTTCGAATCGACCAGTCGACGCTCGTCGACGTGGCCGGCAACCGCGACGCCATCAACGCTTTCGGCGTTCGCGCCCACGACGGCACCGCTGGCGCCGGTGGGACCGAACTGAATGTGTACTACGATTCCATCACCGACGTCGGCGTCAACCCGCCCGCTGTGGCGGGGCTGATCAACACGAGGACCTACGTCGAGTACCCCTACATCGTCTCGGGCTGCTCGTTCTTCGAGAACGACTTCGACTTCGACACCAACAACGCGACCGGTCAGTCGATCGTCTACGCCAGCCGTACCCCGGCGACTTCCGCTGCCTTCAGCCAGACCCTCGCCAATGCCACCCTCTCAGTGAACGATGTCTGGAATCGAGACGCCATCGCGGGCTGGACCAGCGACTCGAGGTCCACCGAGTACGGGATCTGGTCGCAGACCACCACCATGCGTTCGTATGTCGTTGGTGGCGCGAACAACGGCAACTACGGCAACCTCTACGTCGCCAACTTCCAGGCGGTCGCGGGCGCCCCGATCGCGAACCCGCCCGCGAACTCGTTCCGCACCTACATTGCCACCGACGCCGGTGGCGCCCCCGTGAAGCCCTATCTCGAGCAGTTTCTGGGGTATCTGTCGGGGCCACGGACCCCGACGGTGGGGCAGACCACGGTCTTCACGGTCACCGTACGTGTCGTCAACCCGACGCTCCTTCCCATCGCCTTTGGCGCTCCGGCCGCCGACATCGTGACGGCGAACGTGCTGAGACCCGTGGGCTCGTTGGGCTATCAGGGCGGCGCCCAGGTCACCCAAGGGACCATCCTCTCGGAGCCTGCCATCGGCGGAACCGGGAACGTGACCTGGAACCCTGGCCCGGTCGCCGCGGGTGCCACCGCGTTCCTCGCCTTCAACGTGGCCGTCACCCCCACCATGGCCGGCCAGAGGATTCCGGTCACGAACACGCCTGTTTCGGGGAACGGCACCCGCGCCACCTTCGTCGACGAAACCGGCAACACCACACAGGCGCGCGCCACCTTCACCCTCGGGCCCGTCTGCGATCTCGCGGTGAACCTGGCCCTCGCCACCCCCGCCGTGGTGTCGTCCCTCCGCGCCCACGACGGGCCGCGTGGTGTCGAGGTGGAGTGGGAGACGGCCTCCGAGGTCGGCACCGCCGGATTCGATCTCCTTCGGTGGGACCCCGAGACCGACGGCTACGTGACGCTCAACAAGGGGTTGCTCCCGGGCCTCCAGGGCTCTCCTCAAGGGGGGCGGTATCGTTTCGTCGACGAGGGCGCGTCCGCCTCCGCCAAGCTCTGGTACGTCCTCTCGGAAGCCACGGCTTCGGGTGAGCGGCGCTTCCACGGTCCGTACGAGGTCCAGGTCGAGACAGCGTCCCCCTCAGCGTCGCTCCGCTCTCACTCGGCCGACGGCTACGATCGCACGGCTCGACGCCGCCCCGCCTCGCAACGAGCGGCCCGGGTGGCGTCGGCCCTGACGACTCTCCCGCTGGCGGCCCCCGTGGCCGGCGCCACCGCGGTCAAGATCGGCGTCGAGAAGGACGGCCTCTACTACGTTTCGGCGACCTCGATCGCCGCGGCCCTGGGCTGGCCCGCGGCGCAGGTCGGGGCCTTCCTGTCCACGCAGCGATTCGCGCTGTCCTCGCAAGGGAGGCCCGTGGCCTGGACGCCGTCTTCCGGCGGCCTCCTCTTCTACGGGCGCGGCGTCGACAGCATCTATACCCGCGACAACGTCTACTGGCTCGGGGTCGGCCACGGGACGATGATGACCACCGCCGACGGCCGCCGTCCGTCGCCGACGGGGCCGGCGAGCTTCCTGGACCAGGTCCACGCAGAGGAGAACCGTCTGCCCGCCACGGCGGTCTCGACCGACCCGGAGTCCGACTATTGGTACTGGGACTACCTGAGCGGCGGTCATCCCACCTACGGAAGCAGGAGCTTCCCCCTCGCCGCCGTCGCCGTGGATCATGGTGGCGCGCCGGCCCGGCTGACCATCCATCTGCACGGGGCCACCACGACGGCCGTCACCGGCGAGCACCACGTCGTCGCACGGCTCAACGGAAGCCCCATCGGCGAGGTGCAGTGGGAAGGGGTCGTTCCAGCCACCATCGACGTGCCGGTGGGCGCATCGATGGTCCAGGAGGGACAGAACAGCGTGGAACTGGACGCGCTCCTGGACACCGCAGCGCCTTACAGCATCGTCTACCTCGACAGCTTCGATCTCACATACCCACGACTCTATCAGGCCGCCGGCTCGGCGCTGTCGTTCCGCGGCGACGGTCATGGCGTCGTGACGGTCGCCGGGTTCCCGGATCCGGCCATCGGCGTCTTCGACGTGACTGACCCCGCGAACACTCACCGAGTGGCGCGGACCACCGTGACCGGCGCTCCCGGCGCCTTCCAGGTGAGCCTCGTCCCGGCCGGTCCGGACACTCGCTACGTCGCATCGACTCCGGCGGGCTGGCTCGCGCCGAAATGGATCCGGTCGTATCGCTCGGCCGGGCTCAAGTCGCGGCGGGGCGGGGCCGACTACATCGTGCTGACCACCTCCGACCTCATGGCGCCGGCTCGGCGCCTCGCTGCAATGCGCCAGAGGCAGGGGCTCGTCACTGCGGTGGTGGACGTGGCCGACGTCATGGACGAGTTCGACGCCGGGATCTCGACCCCGCACGCGGTGCAGGCTTTCCTGCGCTGGGCCGCGGCGCACTGGTCCCCGGCGCCCCGCTCCCTGCTCCTGGCCGGACTCGGCACCCTCGACTACAAGGATTACCTGGGCAACGGCGGCAACCTGCTTCCGCCCCTCATGGTGTCGACGCCATTCGGGCTCTTCGCCTCTGACAACGACCTCGTGGATCTGGACGGCGACGGCCTGCCCGATCTCGCCGTGGGCCGCGTGCCCGCCGTCACCGCCGCCGAGCTCGACGCCTACGTCTCCAAGATCGCCGCCTACGAAGCGTCGGACGGTGCCGACTGGAAGGGCCGCGCGGTCTGGGCCTCGGACAAGGTCGATCCCGGAGCGGACTTCCCGGCCGATGCAGAACGCCTCGTGTCGGGGCTTCCGACAGGGTACTCGGCCGACCGAGTGTACCTGGCCCCGGGCACTATCACCGCGAGCCGCGCGCAGCTCCTGGGAGACCTCCAGAGCGGGGCCGGCATCATGAACTACGTCGGCCACGGTGGCATCGATCGCCTGGCCGCCGAAGGACTGCTCGTTTCGACCGATGCCTCGTCCCTCACCAACGCCGAGCGCCTCCCGCTTCTCACGGCCCTGACGTGCACGATCAACCGTTTCGAGGTCCCGGGCTACGCGTCCCTCGGAGGGGAGCTGGTCAAGAGCCCGTCGGGAGGGTTCTCGGCGGTCTGGGCGCCCACCGGCCTTTCGCTGAACGCGGAGGCGAACGCCCTGGGGGCACGCTTCTACGCCACTCTGGCCGGGAAACCCGGGAGCCGGGTCGGAGACCTCGTGAACGATACGCTGCGGGCCTATGCCGCCAGCGGCGACGAGCCGAGTCTCGTCAGCGTGTACAATCTCCTTGGCGATCCGGCGCTCGTCATGAAGCCGCCGGCATCCCCCGCGAGCCCGCCGCCGAGTGGCGAGCGGTCGCAGGGGTCGCTTCGACGGACCGAGTGAGGGGCATGGAACCACGAGACAACTCGAACGTCCCCCCGCCCGGCGGAAAGAAGCCCTACGAGCCTCCACAGATAGTGAGCCGCGAGCCCCTCGAAGCTGTCGCCGCCGTCTGCTCGCCCCCCGGCAAGGCGAACCCTGGGGCGTGCCCCACGGGTCCACTCAACTCGTAGGGTTCAGCGCCCAACGCCCGGAAGCACGCGGAGCGGGATCGCCTTCCGCCCCTGCCCCGCCTCGCGGGCGAGTGTCGCGCGCTGCCGGGCGCCTGGATAGATCACTAGAGGGCTACCCGAGAGCGCCTCCGCCGTCCCGGGGCAGAAGGCGAGGAGGGGCCCGGCTTCCCCCTCTTTTCCGACGACGCCCTTCACTTCGGCGGAGAGTTCCCGCACTTCTTGAAGGCGCGGCGATCGTTCCCAGATCTCGCGGATCGACGAGTCGTGGAGGTTCCCCACGGCCCGCCGCCACTGGACGCAGGGATACACGTTGCCGAAGGGGTCGACAGTGATTCCGGATGAACCCGCGCCGCAGTGCTTGCCGGCCTCCGCAGGTGCCATCAGCGCGTCAGCCTGACGGCCCACCTCGGGAGCACTCCCGCCACCGAAGCGCGCGTACTCGAGGCGAAGGAGGTTGAGGACACCGTCGCGCGACGCCGTCAGCTCGAGGGGGCTCCGGTCGCCGTTGTCGCGGGGTGTCACCTCGGGGTCGAACTGCAACCGGACGCCGAGCCCGTCGGCGATGGCGAACATCCCCTCCACCTCGCCTTCGTTCCACGCCGTCAGGGTCGCGTTCATCTTCACCCGCAGACCCAGGGCCACCATCCCGCCCACGTTTCGGAGGAGTCGCTCGAAGCTGCCGGCCACCCGAGTCTGCCGGTCGTGACTTCCCGCCTGCGACCCGTGGAGGCTCACCTCGACCATGTACGGATCCACTTCGTCCTTGAGCCGCCGCGCGGCCTCGCCGCTCAAGGCGTGGCCGTTGGACTTGACCCGGACGACGAAGCCGAGCTCTCTCGCTCGCTTCCCCAGGCGCAGGAAGTCCGGATGGGCCAGAGGCTCTCCCCCGGACAGGGTGAGGTTCAGTACCTCCAATTCCCTCAGATCCTCGAAGAAGCGGATCCATTCCTCCGCGGACATGGGGACGCCGGCGAGGCCGAGGTCGTTGTAACAGAAGACGCAGTCGAGGTTGCAGCGGTACGTCAGCTCCACGAGGACGGAAAAGAGAACGTTCTCCCGCCACGTCCTTTGGACGAGACCGGCGAAGCTCGCAGCTTCAGGAGGCATCGGCTGCCCCCACGCTCTCGATCACGCCGCCCGCCGCCAGCTCCTCGATGAAAGCCGCGACGTCGCTCTCGAGCCTCTTCGGTTCGACCTCGTATTCTTCTGCGAGACCGGCCACGAGGGTCACCATGTTCTCTCCCGAATCGATGCGCTCGAGGATCCGCGCACCGACCTCGTTGAGCACAAGGACCTCCGGTCCCGATTGGCGCACGACGATCGCCTCGGGCGCGATGATCCGAAAGCGGACATCGTCCTTTCGACGGAAGACCGCTTCGCCCGGAATCAAGCGACCACCGCTTCCGGAGCGAGTCGGTCCCAGACAGGCGCACCGAGGGCGATTGTGGCCGTGTGTCGCCGGCAGCCGGCGAGGAGCGCTTCGAGGTTCCGGAGCAGGGGCTCGAGTCGATGCCGATCCTGATTCACGAAGGGAGCGGCGGCGAGCATAGTGGCGAGTCCTTCGGCGGGGGAGAGAGGATCGAGGCGCGTCGCGCTCCCCTGACGAAGCTTGCAGATGGCCGTCAGACGGGGCCGCTCCGTCCCCAGCCCGCGGTGGTCTCCGGCGAAGGGGACGGGCGCCACGATGCACCTGTTGCCTTCCAGCACCACGGCGTTCAGGTCGTCGCTCAGCACCGATCGCCCTTCGTCCAGGCTGAGCCGAGCGAGGGTGCTCTTACCCGCCCCCGAGCGCCCCAGGAAGAGCCACGCGCCGTCCTCAGCCACGATGCCGGCGCTGTGGAGCAGCGCTCCGCCGACTTCGAGCAAACGATACGACACGATAGCGCGAAGGACGTTCTCGATGGCTCCGGCGAAGCCCGCTCCCGTCGCCGCCGTCCAGAACGCTGCCCGCAACGCCGGGCGCCACTCCAGACGGGCCATGAGGCCGAGTCCCGCGATGCGCACCGAGTCCGGGGTCGGATCGAGGTCGAGGGTGAACTCCCACCCGCGCACGTCGAAGGTCGAGAACTCGTCGTCGACCACCCGCATGGCGTGGCAGTCCACGGCTCCGGCGACAGGGGCCCCGGCAGGCAGACAGAAGCCCGAGAAGTGCCCGCGCGCCAGGGCTTCCTGTTCGGCGCCCAAGCCTCGAAAGACATAGGGCCCGCCCGCGAGGTCAAGGGCGAGGGTCCTCTCTCCCCACGGCTCCCCGGCCAGGCGAGCCGGGAAGAGATCGGGGTTCCGAAAAAACCGATCTCCGAAGCTCATCGTCCCCGTGACTGGAGGCGCCACAGGAGATGTTGCGCCAGGCGCCCTGCCGCGCGGCACCGCTCCATGAGGCTGACGGGCATCACGACGCGGCCGAGGACGAGCCGAGGCGCCACCGGGGCGTCGGGATGAGACGCGCCATCCGCCTGGGTCCAGAGGCGAAACCCGCGGCGTCCCGGGCGATATCCGATGACCCTGTGGGCCACGAGACGTCCTGCCTCGCTCACGAAGGCCACGACGTCTCCCGGCCAATAGACGGACGCGGGCGTCAAGGCTACGAGCGTATCGTCCTCCAGACGGGGGCTCATGCAGTCACCGCTGACGCGGACCCGCAACCCCTCCGCAGCGGCCAGCGAGCGGAGCGGTGCCACCAAACGGGGCGTCATTGAATCGTCGCGGTCTTCCCGGCGGTGGCGCCAGTCTCCCTGTGAGAATAGTCCCCATAGTAGTGGCCGTAGTAGTGGCCGTAATAGTAGGAGTGCTTTTCGATTTGGGCGCGGTTCAAGACGATCCCCAGGATGCGCGCGCCGGTCTCGGAGATGCGCTCCAGGGTAAAGCGCACAGCCTTGCGGGGAACCATCTCGGCGCCGGCCACGACGATGACGCCGTCGGCGAACGAGGCCAGGCTCAAGGCGTCCGCCACGGCGCCCATGGGCGGCGTGTCGATCAAGATCCAGTTGTAGAGCCCCTTGAGGCTTCCCAGGAAGCCGCGCATCCCCTCGTCGGTCATCAGGTCGGCGGGGCTCGGCGCGTGAGTCCCGGACGGAAGGAAGCTCAGGTTGGGCCCCTTCACGTGCTGGATCGCCTCGAGGGGCTCGCATTTGCCCACGAGGATGTCGGAAAGACCGGGGGTCTTGCGGGCCCTGAGGATCGTGTGGGCGGTCGGCTTGCGGAGGTCGCCGTCGATGAGGAGCACGTTGCCGTCGAGGGCGGCGAGTGTCGACGCCAGGTTGACCGAGGTCAGGGTCTTTCCCTCTCCGGGGGCTGTCGAAGTCACGATGAGGACGCGCGGCGAGCGATCGGGCCACGAGTAACGAAGCGCCGTGCGCACGATCCGGTATCCCTCCGAGAAGGGGCCCGGAACGTTGGAGTTGACGCCCACGACTCTTCCGGCCTTCTTGTCGATCACCTCCGGGACGACGCCCAGGAGGGGGGCGCCCAGGTGTCGACGCACGTCGTCGGGTGTGCGCAGCGTGTTGTCGAGATACTCGAGAAAGAACGCGAGACCGATGCCAAGCCCCAGTCCCAACAGGAGGCCGTTCAGGATGTCGCGCATCTTCTTTGGACGCACCGGCCCGCCTGGGATCACCGCCGCGTCGAGGATACGGATGTTCGTGGCCTTCAGTTCCTGGGCCACGTCGGTTTCCTTGTGGCGCGACAGGAGGCTGCTCAGGACGCCCTTGGCCGCCTCTAGCTCCCGCTTCCGTGTGTCGTAGGGTATCGCCCGCTGCTCCAGATCGAGGAGCTCGGCCTTCGTGGTTTCCAGGGCCTCAGAGATGCTCGCTTCCTTGGCCGCCGCCCCACGGTACTCGCTCTCCATTCCCCTTATCACCCGCTGAGCCTCGCGCTTGACTCTCTCGCGCATCTGGCGGATCTGCCCGCGGACTGTGACGACCTCGGGGTGCTGGTCGAGGTACGTATCGAGGAGCTGGGCCTCACGTCGCTCGAGGTTCGAGATCTCGAGAAGGTCGGCCTGGACGATGGGATTCCTCGTCACGTCGGGAAGCTCTTCGGGGTGGGAGGCCTTCCGGATCTGCTCGAAGACCGCCTGCTTTTCCAGGCGCTCCGTCTTCAGCTCGTTCAGCGCCGAGCCGAGCTGCGTGAGCTTCTGGTTCAGCAGTGTGCGGCGCTCTTCGATGTTGACGATGCCTTGTTTCTCCCGGACTTTCTCGAGGGCAAGCTCGGCCGCTTCGACTTTCTTGCGTTGGTCGTCGACCTGACCTCCCAGCCACTGCCCCGCCTCGGCCGAGGTCTGGTACCGGAGATCGAGAGCCTGCTCGATGTAGAGCTGCGAGAGGCGATTGGCGAGGCGGGCTGCGAGTTCGGAGCGAAAGGCTTCGGCACTCACGGCAACCACGCGGCTGTTCTTCGCGGGGCTCACGGAGATGCGCCCGAGGAAGGCGTCGATCATGCCTTCCATGGCCGGCAATTCTCCCGGCGGGGCGGCCAGCATCTCCTTGATTTGCTCAGGCTTCCGGGGCCCGCCGAACTCGGGATCGTCGAGGAGCCTCATGTCCTCGATGACCCGGCGGGCCAGGGCGCGGCTCTGGAGGATCTTGTACTGCGTTTCGAAGTATTCCTCTCCCCACCAGCCGGCGTTGACTTCGGAAACCTCCTTGAAGGCGATGACGCTCGGAGCTTGTCGCTCGATCAAGAGCTGGGCTGTGCCGCTGAAGACCGGACGCATGAGGTTGGTGCGGACGGTTGCGTGCACCGTCACCGCAAGGAAAATGGCCACGATCAGCCAGCGCCGCCGGACCAGGACGTGGAGATACTCCCAAAGCGCGGTCTCTGTCGAGGGATCAGTCTCCGAGCGGAGTCGCTGTTCGACCTCGGAGGAGGAGTCGATCATGAGCGCCTTCCGGGAGGGGAGAAAAACAACCAAAATTCTAACACGGGAACGTCATTCTCGGGCAGCATCCCTCGTCCCTGGTTGGAGATGCGGGCATCTGATACGCTTGGCCGGGCCTGTAGTTCAGCGGTCAGAACATCCGGCTCATAACCGGACAGTCGAAGGTTCGAATCCTTCCAGGCCCACCAAGCCCACCGCGCTCGGCATGGGAGCGGCAAGGCTCAGAGGTCTACGGTCGCGAACATTCCCCCGGACGCCCAACGACGGAACCAGGCGAACAGGTCGTCTTCCTTTGGAGCGCGCCGACCGCCGCGCTTCAGGGCGGTGGCGGTGGCCGCGCCGAGGGGCTGACCGGAAGAAAGGTCTCTCAGGAGGTCATGTTCGGGACGTGTGAGGTCCAGCCTCCAGACGGAGTAGTCGTGGCGATATACGGCGGCCCATGAGCTCCGGACTCTCGGCTTGGGGTGGTCGTGGTCGTCGTCGCGGACCGTCTGCAAATAGGCGTTGACGGGATAGCGGAACGAGAGCAACTCGAAGCCTGGGACCGTGCGGAGACGCGCGCCCTCCCAGGCGGCTTCCGGGATCGCCGCCAGAGCCGCTTCCGAAAGCGGCGGCATCTCTGGAGCGTCGAACACCCGGGCGACGGCCCGCTCGAGCCGCGCCAGGTCGACCGAGAAGCCACGCCGCCTGATCCCGGAAGCCGTCTCGAGAAACTCCGGGAGATGGTCGCCGAGTCGATTCAGGCTGTAGCTTCGGGAGGGATGCTGCTTCACGTAGTCGCGGACGAGATCGATGAAACCGCGGTCCCCCAGGAAGTGCTTCAGGGCCTCGTAGTCGCCCGCCAGGCAATCGTGCATCCGCAGCAGGTACATGTCGTGGTAGACACCCACCCGCTCGACCGGGGAAAGCGTGGGGGACGGCAGGATCACCTCCCCAAGCGCCTCCGCCGGGACCTCCCGCTGGGCGTCCGGAGAGGCAACGGCCTCGTCCGTCGTCCCCGGGTGTACGACGACGGCCTGCATCCAGCGCTGGAGGCCGTCGAGGGGAGTTTCAAGCGCCATGGGTGGGAGCGGCGACCTCGGGCTCCTCGCGCCATGCGCGGGCCTTGAGCGCCTCGGAATGGACGACCTCCAGCTCCGGAATGTTTTCGTCCCATTCGTAGAGGGTCGCTGTGGCCCCCGTTCGGGCCCAGGCCCTGCGATAGAGCGTCCACACGGCTTCGATGGCGTGGTCGGAGTGGGTGTCGATGATGTGTGTCCCCTTATTGGTGTGGCCCGCAACGTGGTATTGGACCACGCGGTCCGCCGGGACCCTGTCGATGTAGACGTCCGGGTCGAACCCGTGGTTGAAGGAGCTGACGTAAACGTTGTTCACGTCGAGGAGCAAGCCGCAGTCGGCGTCCTCGGCGAGGCGCGACAGAAATTCCCACTCGGGCATCGTCGACGCCACGAACTCGACGTACGACGACGGGTTCTCGAGAACCAGCGGCCGCTCGAGGAAATCCGAGACCTGCTTCACCCTTTCGACCGTATGGCTGAGCGCCTCTTCGGTGTAAGGCATGGGGAGAAGATCGTGCGTGTTCCGCCCCAGGATTCCCGTCCAGCAGAGGTGGTCGGAGACCCAGTGAGCCCGCGTCCGCTTCGCCAGGTCTTTGAGGTTCTGGAGGTGCTCACGGTTCAGCGGGTCCTTGTTTCCGATCCCGAGGGAAACGCCGTGGAGCGCCACCGGGTATCGCTCGGCCACCTGGTCGAGGATGTGCATCGGGCGGCCCCCGGTGTTCATGAAGTTCTCGGAAAGAACCTCGAACCAGTCGACGGGCGGGTTCTTGCCGAGGATGTGGCCGAAATGGACGGTACGGAGACCGATCCCGATGCCGAGATCCGGAAGTCTCCACCGATTGCTCATGGGGCTTCGTTCAGAGTTGAGAGGCCACGGCCTCGCCGTGGCCTCTCGGAAGACCGAGACCTACTTCTGTGGCTTCAGCGGGACGGCGCAGCCGCCCTTGCCCTTGCAGGAGTTCTTTCCGCCGCAGCCGGCGTCGCCGGTCTTGCAGCCGCCCTGGCCCTTGCAGTCGTTCGCGCCCTTGCACTCGTGCTTGGCGGAGGTGGCGCAGCCGCCCTTGCCCTTGCAGGAGTTCTTTCCGCCGCAGCCGGCATCGCCGGTCTTGCAGCCGCCCTTGCCTTTACACGAGTTCATGCCCTTACAGACATGCTTTTCCTTCGCGTCGGGCGCTTTGTCGTCAGCCTTCGCCACCTTCGAGCCAGCGACCATGCCGGCCACAACGGCTCCCATGACCTTCGTGAATTTTCTTCGTTCCATGCTTTCTTGGCTCCTTGCAAAGAAGACACCGACCCCGCAAACAGGCGGGCCGACCGAACTACCAACTCTTTCGAGGCAAACTGCTTTATCCGCCCGTCGCAGGCCCTTGTCAAGGAGGGATAGCACACCCCCCCTTCGGCGCGGGCCCCTTCGGCAACGAATGGAATACGCATGGGACCCGCCCCCTGGATGAGCGACCTCGGGCCCGTCCGACGAATAGATCGTCGCCGAGCCACGCGACATTCCCGAGACACGGCCCAGGAGCGTTCGAGGTGCTAGAATTCCCCATCGATGAACCCCGACCTTGAACGTCTGGTCCACCTCCAGCGCTCCGAAACCGAGCTGAAGCGCGTGGATTCGGAGATGGCGGAGGCCCCCAAGCAGAAGGTTCTTCTCGACGAACAGCTTGCCGAGGAGCGCGGTCGTCTGGACGCTGCCCGCGAGGCGCTCGCGGCCGCCCAGAAGGCCCGCCGGCACTTCGAGGGGGAGCTCCAGGACCTCGAGGCGAAGAGGTCCCGGTACAAGGGACAGCTGATGGAGGTCAAGACCAACAAGGAATACACGGCGATGCTCCACGAGATCGAAACGGTAGAACGCGAAATCCGCGGACGCGAGGACCTGATCCTGGGCGAGATGGAAAAGGCCGAGACGCTCACCTCCGAGACGAAGCGCGAAGAGGTGACGTTCAAGGAATTGGAGGCTCGCTACCGCGACGAGGGGCGCGCACTCGATGCGCGAACCGAAGCACTCAAGGCTGAATCGGCCCGGGTGGCCGCGGAGCGCGACGCCGTGGCAGCGACGGTTCCGCAGGATCTCCGCGAGCTGTTCCAGCGCGTCGCCAGGCTTCGTGGCGCCGCTGTGGCCGTGGCGAGCGACGGCATGTGCCAACTCTGCCACATGAAGCTCCGGGCCCAGATGTACCTCGACCTGAAGCGCAACGACGAGATCGTTCAGTGCCCGGCGTGCAGCCGCATTCTGTACTACGAACCGCCTGTTCCCGTCGTCGCCTCGCAGCCGTGACGGGGGACGAGTCCGGGACCCTCCACATTCACATCGACGGCGCCAGCCGAGGCAACCCAGGCGAAGCCGGCTTCGGCGTGTTCGTCGCAGCAGCTGACGGCACGCCCATCGCGGAACTCTACGGTTACCTCGGCCGCGCCACGAACAACGTCGCCGAGTACCAGGCCCTGATCCACGCTCTCCGCTTTGCTCTTTCGCGGGGCGCGCGCGTGCTGCGGGTCTTTTCCGACTCCGAGCTCGTCGTGCGCCAGATGTCGGGGCAATACAAGGTCAAGCACCCCGACATGATTCCGCTTCACCGCGAGGCCGCGGGGCTCCTCCGAAAGATCGCCGACTCTCGGCTCACCCACGTTCGCCGCGAGGAAAACCGAGACGCCGATCGCCTCGCCAACCGCGCCCTCGACGAGAAAGCCTCGAAGCTCGAGTAGCCCTATCCTTCCCAGCCCACGTAGCTGATCATTCGCCCGGCGCCCGCGCCGTCGCGGCGGAAGGAATGGTAGCGGTCGGCGCGGCAGAAGGTGCAGTCGTCCACGTGGTGGATCTGGCTCGTAAGGAGGCCCGCCTGCGTGAGCTGCGCCACGTTGGCCGCCCGGACGTCGAGATGCGACCGGCCGGAAGGGCCGCGCCGGAAGAACCCCTCGCCGCCTGCGCCGAAGGCCTCGCGCAGTTCCTCTCCGACTTCGTAGCAGCAGACGCCGATCCCGGGGCCCAGGGCGGCCACGAGATCACTGACCCGGGAGCCCCCGCGGACGAGCGCTTCGACGCTCCGGCCCGCTACCCCGGCCGCCGTGCCCCGCCAGCCGGCATGCACCGCGGCTGCGGCGCGGCGCACCGGGTCCACCAGGAGGACCGGGAGACAGTCCGCCGTCTCCACGCCGACGAGGAGCCCATGGCCGGCGGCGATCCCCACGTCACCTTCGGCGCCCTCCTCCCACGGCGCCTCGCGGACGGCGGCGCCATGAACCTGCCGCAACAAGAACAGATGACCGCGATCGGCCAGCGCACCCGCCACACGCCTACGGCTGCCCGCTCGCGTTTCCCAACCCGCCGGACCGAGCCGTTCCTCGAAGCCGTGGACGAGGCCTGGGACCTTCTCCAGGGGTGCTATGGTCACCACCCTCAACGTCTCACTCACGGCGCGATGATCCACTGCTACACTCCTCTCGTGCAACGCGAGCACCGGATCGTCGCGAGCGCTCGCGAGGTCGTGGCGATCGAAGAGGTCGGCCGCCTGGTCGCGTCGTCTTCCGTCTTCACGCCGGCGGAGCAGGCCTACGCCGAGTCCAAGTCCGATCCGGACCGTCGCCTCGCGGCGCGTCTCGCCGCCAAGCGCGCTGCTCTCCTTTTGTTGGGGGAGGGAATGGATGAGAGAGACGTCGAGGTCCTCCCAGCCCGTGGCGGGCCGCCCCGACTGTCGCTCTCGCCCCGCGCCTTGGCGCGCCTCCGCGTCCTCGGCGCCGCACGCGCACGGGTCAGCCTCACCCACGGCCGCACCCACGCCGCGGCGGCCGTCCTCTTCCTGGGGGCGGAGTGAGTCGGATCCGGATCGCCGTCAGGGCCGGCGCCGGCGCCACGCTGCTGGCACTCGCGGCAGGTGCCTATCTGGTGGTCGCTCCATCGGGAGACGAGGCGCCTCATCCGTTCAACCAGGACCGGAATGCCGTGTGGCTGGAGCATCGGTGGCTGGAACGCGAGCACTCTGCGGCGGAGATGGACGGGCTCTTTGCCTCGCTCTCGCGCCACGGAATCCTCTATGCCTTCCCGCACCTCATCCCCTTCGCTTCCACCGGCCAGCTGCCCGTTCACAACCGGGATCAGATGCGTGCGTTTCTCCGGGCGGCCCGCCGCGCCGCCCCCGAGATGAAGGTGCTTCCGTGGGTGGGCGGCTTGCGCGTCGGCACCCGGCGCCAACGTCCGGGAACCCTCGATCTGGGCGACCTGGGGCAGCGGCAGCGAATCGTCGCGGAGTGCCGCGGGCTCATCGACGAAGGCTTCGACGGCATCCATCTGAACGTGGAACCCGTGGATGACGGCAACGACGACTACCTTGCGCTGCTGCGCGCGCTTCGTACCGCCGTGGGAGACCACACCCTCTCCCTCTCCGCGATACGCCCCGGGCCCTTCTCGCTGCCCGGGGCCCCGAACTTCCTCTGGACGCCGACGTACTACGGGCGAGTGGCTGCGACCGCGGATCAGGTCGTCGTGATGGGATACGACACCGGGCTCCCCACGGCGTCCCTGTACAAGCGGTACACCGCTTGGGCCGCGGCAACGGTCACTTCGGAGCTCGTGGCGCGCCGCTCGCGGGCGCGCGTTCTCCTCGGCATCCCCACTTACGACGACACGAGCCTCATGCACCGAGCCGGGGTCGAAACGCCCGCCAACGCCATCTCAGGGATTGTGTCTGGGCTCCGAGGCCTCGGAGGGGGCGGCACGTTCGAGGGGGTCGCGCTGTATGCCGAGTGGACGACCGACACCGCCGATTGGGCCGTCTACGAACGGTTGTGGCGGGGGAGGAATCAGGCGGCGCGCTGATCCTCGACGATCTCCCCGTCGCGGATCTGAACCACTCGGGACGCGACCCGCGCGACGGCGGCGTCGTGGGTGATCATGACGATCGTCTGGCCCGAGGCATGCAGCTCGTCGAAGAGGCCGACGATGCCCTTTCCCGACGTGGAGTCGAGGTTCCCCGTCGGCTCGTCGGCCAGGATCATCGCCGGACGATTCACGAGCGCCCTGGCGATGGCGACGCGTTGCATCTCGCCTCCGGAGAGCTCTGTCGCCTTGTGGTCCATGCGGTCCTGGAGGTCGACGCGCTCCAGCATGGCTGCCGCCCTCTCATGACGCTCTTTCGTCGGCACCCCGGCGAAGAGGAGAGGAAGCTCCACGTTTTCGAGGGCGGAGGCGTAGGGAAGCAGGTTGAAGTTCTGGAACACGAAACCGATGCGCTTGTTGCGGATCTCGGCCAGGCGGTTCCGGTCCAAACCTCCCACCGTCTCCCCCGAGAGGACGTACTCGCCCGAGCTGGGGGTATCGAGACAGCCCAGGATGTTCATGAGTGTGGACTTTCCCGAACCCGAGGGCCCCACGATGGCCACGTACTCGTTCCCGCCGATGTCCAGGTCGACGCCGCGAAGCGCCTCCACCTCGACGCGCCCGGTGCTGTACACCTTGCGAATGCTTCGCATGCGAATCATCTACTCGTACCTCAATGAGACCGCCGGATTGACCGACGCGGCCCGCCGGGCCGGGAAGTAGCCCGCCAGCATCCCGATCGTCCCGAGGACCATGGCCGTGGCCGCGGCAATCGCGGGGGAGAACGTGGGACGTCCCAGGAAGTCGAAAGCCTCGCCCTTGAGAGGAAGCACGGCGATCACTCCCATCAGGGCGAGGGCCGCGAGTGTGCCGAGCACGCCGCCGACCACCGTCATCATCAGCGCCTCCAATAGGAAGGGGGCCATTACCTGGCGCATCTTGGCCCCGAGGGCCATCTTCACGCCGATCTCCCGGGTCCGCTCCTTCACCACCGCGTACATGATGTTCGCGACGCCCATACCGCCCACGAAAAGCGTCAGCGCGCCGATGATCCCGAGAAACACCTGGATGCCGAGGGCGATATTGCCGACGATGCGCTGGTCCTCGCGGGTGTCCCAGACGCTCAGGGCTCGCGTGTCGTCGGGATCGAAGTGGTACTTGCCCGCCAGCACCCGATAGATCTCCGCCTTCGCCTCGTCGGCGACCTCCATCGAGACCGGCCGGTAGATGAAGTTCTGGACCTTCTGGCCCGTGAACATCGACTTGAACGTCGAAGCGGGTATGGTGGCCTGGTTCTTGTCGGGGCCGCTGTACATCCCCATCATGACCTTTGTCTGCATGACGCCGATCACCAGGAACGAGGACTGGTCGATGCGCACCGTTTTCCCCACCGGATCCACGTCCCCGAAGAGGTCGGTGGCGAGCGAGTCGCCGAGCACCACCACTCGCCGTTTCGCGTCGAGGTCGAGATCATCGACGAAGCGGCCGCCGGTGCGCGGGATGATGTTCCGCAGCTCTCCGAAGGACGGGTCGACCCCTCGCGTCCTCGCGTTGACGAGCTTCGTCCCGGCGGTGAGGGAGCAGTACTTGGAGTACTCCCGGCTCACCGAAGCGATGCTCGGGATGCGCCCCTTCAGGATGTCGGCGTCCTCGTCGGTGAACGCGAGCGTGCGTCCCGAAGCAAGACCCATGTAGGCGCGGGTGGTGGACCCGGGCCAGAGGATGCCGATCCCCTCGCCCATGCCGCTCTTGCCCCTGTGAAAGGCCAGCTTCAGCCCTTCTCCGAACGACAACAGGAGCACGATCGACAGCGTCCCCCAGGCGATGGCCAGCACCGTCAAGGCGATGCGCTTGCGGTTCCTTGAGGCATCGTGCTGGAACAGGCGCCAGACGAGAGCGATCTCGGCTCGGGTCAACATCAGGAGAGCTTCAGCGCGACCACGGGATCGAGAAGCGAGGCCTTGCGCGCGGGGAAATATCCCGCGACGAGGCCAACGATGCCCAGGAGGAGCGTGGTCGTGACAATGGTCACCGGCGATGCCTCCGGCGTCCCCACGTACTCGTCGAGAGAGGCAGGGAAGACGGCCATGACGCCGAGGGTGATGAGAAAGCCGAGGGCACCGCCCACCGCCGTGAGGGTGAGCGTTTCGACCAGGAACTGCGTCTGGATGAACCGCGGCTTGGCGCCGACGGCGAGCTTGACGCCTATCTCCCGGGTCCGCTCCTCCACGACGACGTACATGATGTTCGACACGCCGATTCCGCCGACGAGGAGCGTGAAGGATCCGATGATGGCGAGGAAGGCGCGGAAGACGCCGAAGAAGACCTTGAAGAACTTCTCCTGCTCGGTCGTGTCCCACATCCCGATGGCTTCCTTGTCCTTGGGGTCGAACCGATGTTTTCTCCCGAGGACCTCGTACACGCGCCGAATCACTTCGGGAACCAAGGGCGCCTCCCGCGCCTGGAAGATGAGGTCGCTCACGTAGCGCTCGCTGTAGAGCCCCTTGTAGGTCGTGTCGGGGATGAAGGCCTTGTCCTGGTCACGGCCGCTGTAGCTCGAGTCCTGCGCCTTCTTCTCCATGACCCCGATGACCAGGAACGGAACGCTGTCGATCATCACCGTCTTCCCCACGGCGTCCTGCTCGCCGAAGAGGTCCGCCTTCAGCTTGTCGCCCAGGAAGACGACGCGCCTTCGCCGGTTGACATCCAGGTCGTTGACGTAGCGCCCTCCCGCGGCCGGGATGATGTTGCGCATCGCCGCGAAGATCGGACTGTTGGCGGAGATCTGGGGCGAGATCCGGACGCGCTCCCTCCGGAAGGCGTTCTTCTCCTTCTCGTACTCCGCCGAGAACGTGGCCTCGGGGATCTCCCGGCGCAGGAGCTCCACGTCCTCCTCCGTCAGGCGGATCCGGCGGCCCTTGCCGAGGCCCTCGTAGGGGAGCGATGTCCGCGAGGGCCATGCGATCACGATGTTCTCGCCGAGCCCCCGCTGGTTCTTGACGATCCGCTTCTGGAGCGCCTCGCCGAAGGAAACGAGGAGCGAGACCGACACCGTTCCCCACGTGATCCCGAGGAGGGTCAGCAGCGTCCGGAGGCGCTGGTGGCGGACGTCCTGGAGGATCTGGCGGAGGAACGAGAGGTAGGTCACGAGTGGCCTCTCGGGCGCTACTCGATCTTCTTGGGAGGCCGCTCGACCACGGACTCCTTCTCCTTGAGCCCGTCGGTCACCTCGACGTTGATGCCGTCGGAGAGCCCGACCTTGATCTCGCGCTTGGTGGGCTCCGCGTCGCCGACACCCGGGATCTCCACCGTGGACTTGCCGCTGGCGAACGTCACCAGCCGCTCCGGCACCAGGAGGACGTTGTCCTTCTCCCGCACCACGACGTCGGCGTTGGCGGAGTAGCCCGCCCGGAGGACGACCCCGGGGGACGGCAGCAGCGTGATCTCGACGTCGAAGAGGGTGGCTCCTTCGGCAGTCTTCGATTTCGGGGAGATCTTGTAGACCTTGCCGTCCACCTTCGCATCGGGGAGCGCTCCGACCTTGATCCGCGCCGGCATCCCCTCCTTCAGTTTGCCCACGTCGATCTCGTCGACGGTTCCCTTGAAGAGCAGCGTCGACATGTCGGCGAGGCTCGTGAGAGCCGTGCCGGCTTGATAGGAGGTGAGCGGAACGACAGGGTCCCCCTCGTGGACGAGCAACTCCAGGACGGTTCCCGTGATGGGCGCCCGGATGATCGACTCCACGTTCATGTGCTCGCTCCGCACGTGCCCCTTCTCGACCAGCGCGAGGCGCTCCGTGGCCAGGGTCAGGCGGATCTTGGCGTCCTGGATTTCCTTGTCGGCGACCTCCCACTCCTGGTTGGCGAGAATCCCCTGGTCCTTCAGGGCCTGGGAGCGGTCGGACTTCCTCTTCGCCTGCTCGAAGATGTTTTGCGCGATCTCGACCTCGCGCCGGGCCTCGGTCAGCTCCAGAGGTGTCGGGTCGGGAAGAATCTCGAAGAGGGGATCGCCGGCTTGCACCCGGTCGCCCACCTCGCGATACGACCTCTTCACGATCCCTGAGATCTTGCTCTTCACCGCGATCTCGCGATCGGGGCGGATCGAGCCAACGGCGAGAGCTTTCTCCACGACGATGCCGCGGACGATGTCCACGGTCTTGAACGCCTTGTCCTTCTTCGAGAGGTTGTGGCTGTAGAGAGCCGCCGACAGCCCCGCGGCGATCACGACCACGGCGACGCCGACGATGCCCTTGCGCATCCCGCCTCCTCTGGCCCGCTACACCATGAGACGCACGCCGGGGAGCCAGGGTTCAAAAAAAGCGGTTACTTCCAGGCCACCTGATTCTTATAGACGTCTCCTCGATCCGAAGTGATGGTCACGTCCATGGCCCACACACCGACGGTTTCCTTCCAGGTATTGGAGAAGACGCCGATGACCTCCCGCTGGCGCGGGGCCACCTCACGCAACCGGGGGGCCACGGGCCCGGCCGAAAGCGCGCCGTTCGAAGTAGTGGCCACGAACATCTCTTTGATTCGGATGGGCTTGGAGCCGTCGTTGATGAGGAAGGCCTTGACGGCATAGCGGTCCCCCGTCTTGACGTGAGCAGGAGCGACCTCGAAGTCGATGCGCCCCACCACGTCCGGGGCGCGCTTCAGGTCCACGGTCGACGTGTCGAAGCCGGCCAAGCCGCCGGCGGCGCGCTTGTTGCTTTCGGCCGCCGTTCGATCGAAGACGAACTCCCGGCGTGTGGCCGGCACCGACTCGGTCGCCGGCGCTGGCTTGGGAGCCTCGGCTTGCGGCCGGGGCTCTGACAGGGACTGTGGCTCCGCGGCCCGCGCCGAGGCCGTGGTCATCCCCGGGAGTGGGCGGGGAGGTGGGGGAGCGGCGCCGCGCGTTGTCGGCGCCAACGGCGGTGGCGCCACCGGGATCGTTGCATCTGGCGCCGCGGCACCCCTCGAAATCGCCGCAGGCTCGCTCGTGGCCGTCTGCCGGTCGCGGTACACGGTGACGTCGAGTGGCGCCGAGGCTCGGTCTCCGGCCAGGACGCGAACTGCGAGCCGCGACTCCCCACCCTCGGCGATGGCGAGTTGGGGGACCTCGACGCGCACCTCGTCGGCCTTGGCGCTCACGACCCGCCCCGTCTGGTCTCCGAAAAGCACGATGTTCGCCTGGGGCGTCGCCTCGAACAAAGAGCCTGTGAGGACGATGGTGTCGCCCGGATGGGCGCGCGCTGGCGTGACCGCTGTGACCACCGGCCCGCGTGTCCGAGTCAGCACGATCGTGGCGGGCACCGCGATCAGCACCCCCGCCAGAAGGGCGAGGACGACGGCACCGACACTGGATCGCGGCTCCGGCATGGGTCAGCGTGACACGAGGAGCGTCGCGACGAGTCCGATTCGTCGCCTCAGCGTCCGCGAAGGTGTGGCATGACTCCCTGGAGCGGGGGTGTTCATGAGATCTACAAGTCTACTCCTCTTGACGTGGCGCCGCGCGCAGACTTGGTGGCCGACGCCCTGACGCGCACTATCGTTCCGCTGCGAGGGCGGCGGCCACGATCGCCTGGGCCTCGCTCAGGATCTGGTCGAGGTGTTCGGGGCTCTTCAAGCTCTCGGCGTAGATCTTGTAGACGTCCTCGGTTCCCGACGGCCGAGCGGCGAACCAACCCGAAGCGGCCGAGACCTTCAGGCCGCCGATCGCTCCGCCGTTCCCTGGAGCGGACGTCAGGCGCACCTCGATCGGCTCACCCGCCAACATCGTTGCTCGGACCGATTCGGGCGACAGCTTCCTGAGGATCGCCTTCTCCTCGCGCGTGGCCGGCGCGTCGACGCGCCTGTAATACGGTGTCCCGAACTTCGCCGCGATCTCGGCGAAATGCTGTCCCGGGTCCTTTCCGCTCACCGCCGTGATCTCGGCCGCTAGAAGGCCAAGGAGGATCCCGTCCTTGTCGGTGGTCCAGGGCCCACCGTCCCGGCGAAGAAAGCTCGCCCCGGCGCTCTCCTCGCCGCCGAAGCCGAGGGAGCCGTCCAGGAGCCCCCCCACGAACCACTTGAAGCCGACGGGCACCTCGAAAAGCCGCCTCCCCAGAGACGCGGCCACCTTGTCGATAAGGCTGCTGCTGACGAGCGTCTTGCCGACGGCCGCTCCCGCTGGCCAATGAGGGCGATGGGCAAACAGGTATTGGATGGCCACCGCCAGGTAGTGATTCGGGTTCATGAGGCCGCCCGAGGGCGTCACGATCCCGTGGCGATCGGCGTCGGCGTCGTTTCCGAACGCGACCTGGAAGCGGTCCTTGAGGCCGATCAGGTTGGCCATCGCGTAGGGGCTCGAGCAGTCCATGCGGATCTGGCCATCGTGGTCCATCGTCATGAACCGGAACGTCGGATCGACGCGCGGATTCACGACGGTGATGTCGAGGCCATAGCGGTCCCGGATCGGCTCCCAGTACGCGACGCCGGCGCCCCCGAGAGGGTCGGCGCCGATGCGGATGCCCGATGCGCGGATGGCCTCCATGTCGATGGCGGATGAGAGAGCCTCGACGTATGGAGCGACGAAGTCGAAGGCATGGGTCGTCGGGGCCCGGAGAGCCGACTCGTACGCCATTCGCTTGACGCCTGCGTTCTTGCCGGCCAAGAGCTCGTTGGCCCTCGTTTCGACGACGCGCGTCACGTCGACGTCGGCGGGGCCACCGTGGGGAGGGTTGTACTTGAACCCGCCGTCTCGCGGCGGGTTGTGGGAGGGCGTCACGACAATGCCGTCGGCAATAGCCCTCTGGCCGGACTGGTTCCACGCCAGGATGGCCCTGGAGATGGCGGGCGTCGGCGTAAAGCCGTCGTCTCGCTGGTAGATGGCCTCGACACCGTGGGCGGCCAGCACTTCAAGGGCGGTGCGCTGGGCCGGAGCCGAAACGGCGTGTGTGTCCATCCCAAGATAGAGGGGGCCGTCGATCCCCGCCGCCGCGCGATGCTCGCAGATCGCCTGCGTCGTCGCGAGGATGTGGGCTTCGTTGAAGGACCCGTCCTCGGGGGATCCGCGATGACCGCTGGTGCCGAAGGCGACGCGCTGGCGAGGGTTGCTCGGGTCTGGGACGATCTCAAAGTACTGTTTGAGAAGTCGATCGACGTCGATCAGCCGATCGGCGGGCGCGGGTTTGCCCGCCAGCGGGGACAGCGCCATCAGCAGGTTTCCATGCCGCGCATCCTAGCGGCGCCCTCCAGCGGCGGCAACCAGGGGATCACCTCGGCTGGCGAAAGGCGCCGATGAGGCGCGCCACGGCCTCGGCCGCCCGGCACAGGTTGTCGTCAGCCGCCGACAACGCCTCGCCGAGGGATGCCGGTCCCGGCACGAGCGTCTGTACGGCCACCAGACCTCGCGCGTAGAGCGACTCGTAACCGGAAGAGACGCTTCCCGCAAAGGCGACGACGGGAACCCGCTGCCGGCCGGCTCTCTCGACAACCCCCGCGATCACCTTGCCGGAGGGCGTCTGAGCGTCGATGCGGCCTTCCCCCGTGAAGACGGCGGTGGCGCCCTGGATCGCCTGATCGAAGTTCAGGGCGTCCAGGACCAGGCCGATTCCGGGGACGAGCGTTGCGCCGCAGGCCGCGAGGCCGGCGCCCAGCCCGCCGGCCGCCCCCCCGCCGACGAGCGTCCCCACTTCGATCCCCGTGTCACGTCGGAGAACGCGAGCGAAATGCCGCAGGTTCTCGTCGAGACGCAAGACGATCTCAGGCGTCGCCCCCTTCTGCGGGCCGAACACGAAGCTCGCTCCCTGAGCGCCGTGGAGCAGGGTCGTGACGTCGCAGGCCACGCGCATCTCCACCGTGGCGAGGCGCGCATCGAGAGTACGGAGATCGATGCGTGAGAGGCTAGCCAGCGCTCCTCCCCCTCGGCCGATCGGGCGGCCGCTCTCATCCTGAAGCTGGGCTCCGAGAGCCTGGAGAGCACCCGCGCCCGCGTCGTTCGTGGCGCTCCCTCCGATCCCGACGATGAGGCGTGCCGCCCCGCGGTCGAGTGCCGCTCGGATCAGCTCTCCGGTCCCGTGGGTCGTCGTGAGCAGGGGGTCACGGCTCTCCGGCGCCACCAGGTGCAGGCCGCTCGCCTCCGCCATTTCCACCACCGCCGTGACGCCATCGCCGAGAACGCCGTATCGGGCCACGACGGGTTTGCCGAGCGGCCCCGTGACCGTGACTTCGTGAAGCGTCCCGCCGGAGGCCCAGACCAGCGTCTCGGTCGTCCCCTCGCCGCCGTCCGCGACTGGAAGGAGGACGATCTCGGCCTCCGGAAGAGCCAAGCGAATCCCGCGTTCCATTGCCTCCGCCGCGCGCCGAGCCGTCAGGCTCTCCTTGAAGGAATCGGGAGCGAGAACGAATTTCATGAGCGGACCGAGGATACCTGTCTCCGCGTCGCGCGTGAAGCGTGCAAACCGGGTCGCCTCTCGCGTAGATTGGTGCGTGGACTCCGACCGGCTGAGACGGCTGATCCTGAGCCCGGTCGGGTTCTGGCTCTGGCGCTGGCGCAACCTGCCCCTCGCCGCCTTCGCCGGTCTTCGGGTCGAAAGCATCGACGATACGTCCGCCGTCGTGCGCCTTCCCGGCGGATGGCGCTCCCGGAATCCCTTCCGCTCGACCTACTTCGCCGCCCAGGCCATGGCGGCCGAGATGTCCACTGGCGCCCCGCTCCTTGTCCTGGCGGCGGCGTCCGGCGCCTCCATCGCCACCCTCATCACGGGGATCGAGGGGGTCTTCGTCAAGAAGCTCGTCGGTCCTGGGCGCTTCACGTTCGACGATGTGGCGGGGATGCGCGCGGCGGTCTCGCGGGCCGCCGAGACCGGCAACCCCGAGGCGTTCAAGGCGCGCTCGGTGGCGCGCGACGCCGCGGGGGACGTCGTCTCGGAATGGACCCTGGCCTGGTCCCTGAAGCGCCGAGGCTGATCAGCAGGTGTGCTTGATGAGAAGGATGTGGTCCACGGCCGAGGTGTATGATACGCCCGGCGTGAGGACCGCAACTGAGGCTATGAGATCGCGCGTCCGTTACCTCGCCCCCCTGGTCGGCGCCGCTCTCCTGGCGAGCGCCCATTCTCGAGCGGACGACTTCACCGAGCCCAAGAGCGGCGTCGCGTTTCCCCTGAAGCGCGACGGCGCCTCGCTCCTCGGGGCGGGCCTTCGGGTCAAGAAGATCGCCTTCGTCAAGGTCAAGGTCTACGCGGCGGCGCTCTACGTGGCCGACGACGCCCTCGCCGGACCACTCGCCGTACACAAGGGCAAGACCACCGAGGCGGCCTTCTTCAAGGACCTGGTCTGGGGGGACTTCCCGAAGGAAGTCGTCCTCCACTTCACCCGCGACCTGGGGCAGGGGCGGATTCAAGAAGCGATGCGCGAGGCGCTCTCGGGAGCGGAAAAGGAGCCCCTCGACACGTTCATCGGCTACTTCCCTCAGGTCCGGACGGGAGACGAGTGCGTCCTCCGCTGGGGATCCGGCGGCGTTCTCGAAGCGGTGATGGCGGGAAACCCAAGACCACCCATCGCCGACAAGACTTTCGCCGCTGCGGTCTTCGCTCTCTACGTGGGCGAGGCGCCGTTGCAGGAAGACCTGAAGGCCGACCTCGTCTCGCGCGCCGCTGCCCTGCTCAAGCCGTAGTCGCAACGAACCACAGAGACGCAGAGAAGGAAAACGGAAGGGACAACCACGGAGACACGGAGATCACGGAGAAAAGGGCGCGGACGAAGAGGCAAGTCAGACACTCGGGTCGCGCCCCGAGCGTCCGTCACCGAGCGGGCGTGACCTTGTCTCCAGGGGTCGCCGCCAGCACCCGGCCCGTCCCCTTCTCGAAGAGCACCAGCCGCGCACGCCCCGCGCCCACTGGAACGTCGAACGCGCGGCCGTCGACGGTCATGCGGCGCACGCCTGCGCCCGCCGTTTCGTTGGCGCAGACCGCGAGCGTGGCCCGGGGCGCCTTCAGCAGCCGGGCGACGATCCGCGTCTCCGAGGGCTGCGTCTCGACGCCGGCCGCCTGGAGCGCCGCGCCCAGAAGGGTCACCAGCGGCTCCGTCTCCCGGGCGAATTCGAGAGGGAGGGGCTCGTGCCAGACGGCGCCCTCGAGCTTCGTCGGCTCGGGGTTCGAGCTCCGGCGCATCTTCTCCGACAGCAGGCCTTCGAACGTCGCCCAGCGCCCGCCCCACGTCGTCGGCTCGTGGAGAGCGAGGGGGCGACCCGCGTCGAGGATGCCGAGGGCACGGAGGGACTCCGTAGACCGTCCGTAGGGATCTCCCTCGATCGCGCCCGTGACCAGGACCCGTGTCCCGGCCTTCGAGGCCTCGAGAAGTGCCTTGGCGGCCCCTTCTTCGAGCACCTCGGGAGAGGGGACCACGATGAGACGCGCCCCTCGTAGGCGGTCGGCCGTCAAACGCAGTTCCGACAGCGCCGTCGGGACTACACCGTAGCGCTCGGCCAGAACCCGGACGACTCGCTTCGTGGCGTCCACGCCCCCCGGGCGTCCGGTGAAGAGGCGCGAGTGAGGGATCACGAGGACGACGGGGTCGACCTCGAAGTCGTCGAGGAAGGGGGCCGCGCCCTGGAAGAACGCCGCGAACTCCGACAGCACCTCCAGCTCGGGTTTCGCGGTGCCATCAACGCGGAAGATGCCGATCACCGCCTCGTTGTCGATCGGCTGGTAGGGGTTGATGTTCCAGGCCCACTGGACGGCCCCGGCTCCGCGGGATGCGAAGGCGTAGGCGAACTTGCGCTCCAGGAGGTTGGCTGCGACTGCTGGCGTTCGCCAGTGGTTCCCGTCCAGATCCTCGAGGCGCATCAGGCCCGTCTCCTGATGCAGGCTCGCCTTTTCGGGCACCTTCGCCATGACACCGTCCCAGAGGAGATCGTCGTTGTTCCACCACGTGTGGACCGCCGTGTAGTCGAGGGCGTCGTAGTAGAGTTGTTGCGCCGGACGCGTCCCCGTTCCCCCTTCGTCCTGCCCGAGCGTGACGAGCACGTCTCCACCCGCTGCCCTCAAGGTATCGCGAAGCGTTCGCGCCCAACCCGCCACGACCCACTGCGAGAACTCGGCGAAGTCGCGGGCCTTCCGGGGCCGGCGGTTTTCTCGGATGAAGTTCTGGCCGATCTCGTCCCCCTTTGGCATCGCCAGCAGGTCCCCCGACGCTTCACGCCAGAGATCACGGATCGCCCCTTCGTCGTCGCCGTGCTTGTTGCGCAGCCACTCGGCCCAGGCCCCGCGCTCGTTGTCGTCCCGGATCGGGAGGTTGTGCCAGACCCCTTCCGGTGGAGCGTATGACGGCTCGTTGATCAAGTCCCAATGGATCCACGGCACGCCACGGTAGCGGCTGGCCAGGAGCGTCAGAAGCGCCTTCTGCCCTTCGAGCGCCCGCGGGTCCAGATAGGGATGGGTGCCGCCGTAGCTCGGAGGTATGAACGCGAAAAGGTTGAAGCAGACGGGAATGCCGTGCTTCGCCGCCGAGAGAACGTAGGCGTCGAGCGCCGAGAGGACGCCCTCGTCCAGCGCCCCCGGGTCGAGCATCGCCCGGACCCAACCGGTCCAGAGCCCGGTGCGGACGAAGTTCACGCCGCGCCGCGCCATCTCGGCGAAGTCCCGATCCCAGGCGTGGGGGTTCGGCTCGAAGAGGAACTTGCGATGCACGTCGGAAGCCATGTACGTCGTGCCGATGATCGGCGTCACGTGTCCGTCACGCCGGATCCAGTCGCGGGACGCGGAGAGCCGTGGGCCACTCGCCAGAAGCGCCGCGTCCTTCACCCAGAACCCGGTCGTCACGGTTCCCGGACGGAGGGCCCCGTCAGGAAGCCGCACCTCCGCGTGGTAGAGCCCAGCCGCCAGGGGAGCCGCGGTCGTCACGCGGACGGTGCCGGTCCGGAACTCCGCCGGTCCCTCGAGGAGCGCGTCTCCCTCGAAGACGACGCGCCCGTCGTCCCCTCGCACCGCGACCGCGGCGCGCCTCGTCAGCGCCTCGCCCGCTCGAAGCCACGGACGTGACACGACAACTCGTATCGAGGTGGATTCCCCGGGCTCGACGCTGGCCCGCACGGGGCGCGCCTCCACCTGGCTCGGGCCTTCGAGGGCCCGCTCCACGGCCTCCCGGATTGCAGCAACAGGAAGTGTCGCGTCGGAGGGAGCCAGGATCCAACGCCCTCCGGCTCCGTCCCCGCGGAGCCGATCGACCTCGAGGAGCGGGCAGGCCCGCGGCACGCCCGCGGCGTCGACGACGTGGACGAGGGGACGCACGACCGCATCCCGAGGGCCCGCCGTGCCTTGCTCCTCGGGAAGCTCAGGCCGCGTCGCCAGTCGGAACGTCAGCGCCCAAGCCCGCTTCGGCGCGGGGATCGTCGTCGTCCATCCCGAGCCCTCGACGGGGCCGCTGCGCAGCGTGGCTCGAAGATCTTCTCTGCGGATCTCGTCGGCGGCGCCGATGAGCAATTCATGGGCGAACGTCGGCTGGCGCGTGGCCGCCACGAAACGGGTCGTGCCGGTCGTCTCGCGGATCGGTTGTTGAAACGGGGCGCCCCCCAGGACCACGAGTCCTCCACCTCCGCGGACGAAAGCCCTAATGGCCGGCCAGGCGTCTACCGGAAAAGCGCTGCCGTACGGAAGGATCAGGAGGTCGACGCGGTCGAGGCGCAGGCCTTCGGCGAGCGCCGCCGAGGACGCGAGAGTTTCCACGGGCAGGCCGGAGAGAGCCGCGTCGAGTGCGGTGGCGTCGATGGCGGGAGCATCCACGGTGGGAAAACCTTCCGCCCGGAAGAGGACCGCCTTCTGCGGTCGGGCCGGGTCACGCCGGCCGGGAGCCTCTCCTTGCGCGGCCAGGAGCTTCGTCGGCCCGAGGGAAAGGAGGCCCGCACTGAAGACGAGGGCGGTCAGACGGATCCGGCAGTGGCGGAGAGGAAGCATGGGGCGCAGGGTACGGGGAATCGCCCCGACCGGTCAATGCGGCAGACCCGCCGATCGCGCGACGGTCCTTATCGTCTCGGCGCTCTGGAGGAGGGCCTCCCGCTCCGCGTCGACGAGGCGCAGCGGTGCCAGATCGAGGGCGCCTCTCCGGCTCACGAGGCGGGGGAGCGAGAGGGTGACCGGCGAGAGGCCGTGGGCTCCGTCCACGCGAGACGATACGGGCAGGACCGCGTGCTCGTCGCCCAGGATCGCCTCGAGGATCCGGGTGGTGGCGAGGCCGATGGCGTAGTGGGTCGCACCCTTGCCCCGGATCACTTCGTAGGCCGCGTCCCTCACCGAGGCGAAGATCGCCTCCCGCTCTCCGTCCCGGAAAGGGCGCCCTCGGGACGCGAGCCAGTCCTCCACGGGGGCGCCCGCGATCGTCGCGCTCGACCAGAGGGGCAGCTCGGAGTCGCCGTGCTCACCGACGATCCAGGCGTGGACGTTGGGGACCGCAACCTCGCACCGGCCCGCAAGCACAAAGCGGAAGCGCGAGGTGTCCAGGGTGGTGCCCGTGCCGAAGACGCGCTCCGGCGGCCAGCCGGAGATCTCGCGGCAAGCGTGGGTGAGGACGTCCACGGGGTTCGTCACGACGAGGAGGATCGCCTCGGGGGCGAGGCGCACGAGATCCGGCACCAGGCTCCGACAGAGGGCCACGTTGGTCTTGACCAGATCGAGCCGGCTCTGTCCCGGCTTCTGGCTGGCCCCGGCGGTGATCACCACCACGTCAGCCTTGCGACACACCTCGAGATCGTCCCCGCCCGCGACCTCGGCGGCGGGCACGAACTGCCGTCCGTGGGAGAGGTCCAGGACCTCGGCGCGGACCTTGGCCCCGTCGGTGTCGTAGAGGGCGATATGGCGCGCCACGCCGCGGATCAGGCTCGCGTAGGCGATGCTCGATCCCACCCGTCCAGCGCCGACGATCGCGAGCCGTGCCGGTCCCGCCTGCTGCGTCACCGCGAGCCTCCCGGGCGAGGCTCGTGCGGGCCCTCTCCTCTAGATCTGGGCGAGAGCCGCGGTGAGCACCGCCACGTCCGCAAAGTCCTGCACCGAGCAACCCCGGGAGACGTCGTTCACCGGCTTCCGAAGCCCCTGCAGGATCGGCCCAATCGCCGCCGCCCCTCCCAGCCTCTCGGTGATCTTGTAGGCGATGTTTCCGGAGTTCAAATCGGGGAAGACGAAGACGTTGGCGGCGCCGTTCACGAAGGGACTGTCGGGCGCCTTTTTTTGAGCGACGGCCGGAACGAAGGCGGCGTCGAATTGCACCTCGCCGTCCACCACCAGGCCGGGCTCCGCCGTCCGGACCAGTGCCACGGCCTCCTTCACCCGGTCGATGGAAGCGTCCCTGGCGCTGTCGCGGGTCGAGAACGAGAGGAGTGCCACCCGTGGCTCGAGACCGAAGGCGCGCACCGTGGCCGCTGTCCCTCGGGCGATCTCGGCGAGGGTCGGGGCGTCGGGAGCGATGTTCACCGAGCAGTCGGCGTAGAAGAAGGTCCGGTCCGGCCAGTCCATTATGAACACTGAAGAAGCGCGCTTGAACCCGTCTCGCATCCGGACGATCTCGAAGGCCGGGAGGAACGGCTTCGATTCGCTATTGAGCCCCGCGACCATCCCGTGGGCGGCGCCGGCCTGCACCATGAGGGCGCCGAAGTAGTGGGGGAGACGCACCTTCGCCGCGGCCTCCTCGAGGGTCAGCCCCTTGTGCTTGCGCAGCTCGTGGTAGGTCGTGGCATAAGCGCCCGCCTCGGGGTCGACGGCAGGGTCTCGTACCACGATGCCACCGAGGTCGATGGAGAAGCGCCGGGCCTGATCCTCCACCACGACGCGAGGAGCCAGCAACACCGGTTGCACCAGTCTCTCGTCGCGGAGCAGCGCCGCGGCGCGCAGCGCGCGCTCCTCGGCCCCCTCCGGGAAGACGATGCGGGCTCCCTTGCCACGGACCCGCTGACGGACGCTCTCCATGAAGGACATGACTGCTCCTACATCGGCGGGAGCCCCGACACGATCCGGAAGGTGTCGCGGGCGATGAGCAGCTCCTCGTTGGTCGGCACCACGAAGACGCGGACCTTGGATCCCTCGGCCGAGATCTCGGTGTCTGCTCCACGCGCGGCCTCGTTCTTCGCCGGATCGAGGCGGATGCCCAGGGGCTCGAGGGCTGAGCATGCGCGGGCGCGGACCGTCGGCGCGTTCTCACCGATGCCTCCGGCGAAGGCGACGGCGTCGGCCCCGCCCAGCGCGGCGAGATACGCGCCGATGTACTTGCGGAGGCGATAACAGAAGACGTCCACCGCGAGCCGGGCCCGCGCGTTCCCCGAGGCCTCGGCCTCGAGGAGCGTACGCATGTCGTTGCTGAGGCCGGAGATCCCCAGGAGACCGCTGTGCTTGTTGAGGAGCGCGTTGACCTCGGCGAGGCCGATCTCCTCGCGCGCGGCGATGTGAAGAAGCGCCGCGGGGTCGATGTCTCCGCAGCGTGTCCCCATCACGAGGCCCTCGAGGGGCGTGAAGCCCATGGACGTGTCGACCGATCGGCCGCCCTTCACGGCCGCCACCGAGCAGCCGTTCCCGAGGTGGCACGTGATGAGCCGAAGCTCAGGGTCGTCGGCGGGGCGCCCGAGGAGCCGCGCCGTACGGAGCGACACGAACCGGTGTGACGTGCCGTGGAAGCCGTAGCGCCGGATGCCGTGGCGCTCGTACAGAACGTAAGGGATCCCGTAGACGTATGCCTCCGGGGCCATTGTCTGGTGGAAGGAGGTGTCGAAGACCGCGATGTGGGGGATGTCGGGAAGCACGGCCCGCGCCGCCCTGTAGCCCCGCACGTTGGGGGGGTTGTGGAGCGGCGCCATGTCGAAGCACGCCTCGATCCCCTCGAGGATGTCGTCGTCGAGGCGCACCGATGACTTGAAGCGCTCTCCGCCGTGGACGACCCGGTGCCCCACCGCTCCGATCTCGCCCCGGTCCCGGATCACGCCCTTCTGGGGGTCGGTGAGGAGCGCGAGGCTCAACTCCACCGCGACCTTGTGCTCGAGGATCTCGGCCGTCTCCTTGATGGGCCGTGCGCCGAGGGGCTGGTACGTCACCACGGCCGTCCCGCCGATGTTCTCGACGAGCCCCTTGGCGAGGATGCGGTCCTTCCGCTCGCGGGCCAGCTCCTCGTCCGTCTCGATGAGCTGGAACTTGACCGAGGAGCTGCCGCAGTTGAGGACGAGCACCTTCACGGGCGTCCCCGCGACGGCTTCATCTGGCCGTTCTCGTCGTACTCGAAGAACCCCTTCCCGGACTTCACCCCGAGATGTCCCGCCCGGATCATCTTGCGGATCAACGGGCACGGCCGGTACTTCAGGTCCCCCAGCTCCTCGAAGAGGTGCTGCATCCAGCGCATGACCTCGTCGAGGCCCATCCGGTCGGCCAGGGCCAGGGGCCCCACGGGAAGGCCATAGCCGAGCCTCATCGAGGTGTCCACGGCCTCGGCGCTCGCGACGCCTTCCATCACCACGTGCATGGCCTCGTTGAGGAACGGCAGAATCACGCGGGTCGTCACGTACCCGGGGTACTCGAAGACCTCGACACCGGTCTTGCCCAGGAGCCGCACGAACTCGCGTGCCGTCGAGAAGGTCTCGTCGGACGTGGCGAGACCGCGGACGACCTCGACGAGGGGCACCTGAGGAACAGGGTTCAGGAAATGCAGGCCGATCACGCGGTCGGGGCGCCCGGTACGCGTAGCGATTTCGGTGACCGACAGGGTCGAAGTATTGGTCGCAAGAATGTTCTCGGGGGGGCAGACGCGATCCAGCTCGGCGAAGATCGCGGCCTTCAAGGCCATGTCCTCGGGGACAGCCTCGACCACGAGCTGGGAAGCACGGAGAGCCGCGAGCTCCGTGAACGTCCGCAGACGGGCCAGGATCGCCTTCTTTTCGGAGGCCGTGTGGCGCCACTTGGCGATGTCCCGGTCGAGGGCTTCGTCGATCCCGGTCACGCAGCGCTCGGCGAGTTCGGCGTTGCGCTCTGAGATCAGCACGTCGAGGCCCGCCCCGGCGCAGGCGATGGCGATCCCCTGGCCCATGGTCCCGCCCCCGACGATCCCGACGGTCGACACGATCATCGTGGCATCATGGCCCAAAGCTCGCCGCCATGGAATCAGCCAAATGGATCAGGTCCTCTGCGCGTCCTTGACCGTGGGGAGGGAGCCGGGCGTACGATGCTCGTGGAGGAACTCATGGGTGAAGCCTTCATCGTCAGCAGCGTTCGGACGGCCGTGGGAAAAGCTCCGAAAGGGAAGCTCCGGAGCACGCGCCCCGACGACATGGCGGCGACCGTCATAAGGGCCGCCCTCGCCCGCGTTCCCGCCGTGGAGGCCGGTAGCGTCGACGACGTGGTGCTGGGGTGCGCGATGCCCGAGGCGGAGCAAGGGATGAACATGGCGCGACAGGCGGCGCTCCTGGCGGGGATTCCGGTCTCGGCCGGGGCCATGACGATCAATCGCTACTGCTCCTCCGGCCTCAATGCCATCGCCCTCGGGGCGGGCGCGATCCGAGCCGGCGAAGCCGACGTGGTGGTGGCCGGAGGCGCCGAGTCGATGAGCCTGATCCCCATGGGAGGCCACAAGATCGCCCCCAATCCCGCTCTCGTGGACTCGAACCCCGACGCGTATCTCGGCATGGGCATGACCGCGGAGCTGGTCGCCCAGAAGTACGCCGTCACACGCGAGGACGCCGACGCCTTTGCACTGGCCTCGCACCAGAAGGCCGTTGCCGCCATCGACGCGGGCCGTTTCAAGGACGAGATCGAGCCGCTGAAGGTCGGGAGCAACGGGACGCCCTTTGCCTTCGACACCGACGAGGGCCCGCGCCGAGATACGAGCGCCGCCGCCCTCGCCGCTCTGCGGCCGGCCTTCGCCGCGAAGGGCGTCGTCACGGCGGGCAACTCGTCCCAGATGTCCGACGGGGCCGCCGCCACCGTCCTCGTCTCCGCGGCGAGGGTGAAGGCGCTCGGTCTCAAGCCCCTCGCGCGGCTCGTCACGTATGCCGTGGCCGGCGTTCCTCCCGAGATCATGGGGATCGGCCCGGTAGAGGCCATTCCCAGGGCGCTGAAGCAGGCGGGGATAAAGCTCCAGGACATCGATCTCATCGAGCTGAACGAAGCCTTCGCCACGCAGGCGCTGGCGGTGATCCGAGCGCTGGGGCTCGATCCCGCGAAGGTGAACGTCAACGGCGGAGCCATCGCCCTCGGCCACCCCCTGGGCTGTACCGGAGCCAAGCTCACGGCACAGCTCCTCCACGAGATGGAGCGGCGCAAGGTCCGCTACGGCCTCGTCACCATGTGCGTCGGCGGCGGAATGGGCGCGGCGGGAATCTTCGAACGCCTGTAGAGCGGGGACGTGCCCAGGTCTTTCCACTTTTCCGGGAGCTTGTAGAAGGGGTTCGGCGTCTCGATGCAGACGCCGCAACGGATGCATCCCTGGATCTCGGGGCAGTGGGGAGAAAGAGCCTCGTCCCGGCTCTTGTCCAGCTCCCGCAGGAAATACGCCTTGTTCACGGCGTTGTCGACGATGTCCCATGGCAGGACCTCGTCGCGCCCGCGCCCCCGGAAGAGGTAGAACGCCGGGTCGAGCCCCGCCGTCTTCATCCCGCGTTTCAGGTCGACCCCTTCGATGCAGGAGATCTCGAGGGCATCGGCCACGCGGCGGTCGGCGAGCGCCAGGATCGATTGGGAGACGCCCGTCCGCGCGCTCTTGCAGATGGCGTCGACGTTGGGCATCTTCCCGAAGGCCTTGCGGAGGAACTGGAGCTTCCGGTCGGTCTCCTTGGGATCTTCCATTGGAAGCCACTGGTAAGGAGTGCCGGGCTTCGGCACGAACGGGTTCACCGAGGGGTGGATCCGGCCCACCCGCCCGCGTTTTCTTCCCACTTCCAGCATGCGTTCGCGGATTTGCGCAGTCAGATCGACGATCGCCTCGACGTCGGCGTGCTCTTCCCAAGGCAGGCCCACCATGTAGTAGAGCTTGAGGTTCTGGATCCCGTTCTCGAAGATCCACGTGGCCTTCTCGAGGATCTCTGCGTTGGTGAACTGCTTGTTGAGGATCTTCCGCATGCGGTCGGAGCCGCACTCGGGGGCGAGGGTCAGCCCTTGGACGCCGGTGTCCGCCAGCTTGAGGACGAAATCAGGGGTGAGGTCGTCGAGGCGCAGCGACGCGACCGAGACCTCGAAGCCGAGGGCCGCCAGGTCGTCGACGATGCCGTTGATTTCCGGGTGATCGCAGATGGCGGTCGACACCAGTCCGATCTTGCCGGTGTGGGCTCGCACCTCGCGGGCCCGGTCCACGATCTCCTTGCGCGAAAAGCCGCGCACGGGGAGGTAGTTGTACCCCGCCCAACAGAAGCGGCACATGCAGGGGCATCCGCGCGAGATCTCCACCATGAACTTCATGGACATCTCGGTGTGGGGCGTCAGGACGACCGACTGGGGGAGTGCCATCTTCCCAGGCCATCCGCGCTGGCGGATCACCGTTCCGGGGCCGTCGTAGGCGGCGACGGTTCCGTCGTCGTTGTAGCGGACCGTATACCGCGACGGCACGTAGAAGCCGTCGTTCGGTGAGAGGGCGTCCAGGGCTTTCCGCGGATCGGGCGCTCCGAGGAGTGCCTCCATCATCTTCGGGACGAGGCTCTCCCCCTCGCCCACCGCGATCAAATCCGCAAAGGGCGCGAGGGGTTCCGGATTCAGGAACATCGCCGCGCCGCCCAGGAGCACGAGAGGATCCCGCGGGCCGCGGTCGGCCGCTCGAAGCGGCACTCCGGCCAGCCGCAGCATCCGCAGGACGTGGACGTAGTCGTTCTCGAACGAGACCGAGAAGGCGAGGACGTGGAACGACCCGAGGTCCGAGCCCGACTCCAGGCTCGTGAGGCGCTGGCCGTTTCGTTCGAGGTCCTCACGATCCACGTCGTCGGGAAGGAAGGCGCGCTCGCAGAGCACGTCGTCATAGCCGTTCAGGAGCTGGTACACCCCCTGGAAGCCCAGATTCGACATGCCGACGAAGTAGAGGTTCGGGTAGCAGAGCGCTATGCGGAAGGAGCCGGCACGCTTGACGTCGGCAAGGTAGACCTCGGCCCCGCGAAGATCCCGGTGGCGATCGTGGAGTCGGCGGCTCAGAACTGAAGGGAGGCCGTGAGGCCCACGCCCTCGCCCCTCGGGCCCGCCTGTGGGGAGATCCGGAACTGGCGCGCATGGGTCCCGGGCAGGGGCTCGCTGTCCCGTCGGGTGACGGTGCGCCCCACGAGGTAGCCGAGGGTGGCACCTCCGAGGACGTCGGTCAGGTGATGGACTCTATTCTCCATGCGCCCGACGCCGATGAGGGTCGCGAAGGCGAAGGATGGAATCCCGACCTTGGGCCCGTAGTAGTGGTTGGCGACCGTGGCCCAGGCGAAGGCGTTGGACGTGTGCCCCGAGGGGAACGATAGCTTGTCGGCGCGGTTGGGGCGCGGACGCTGAGTCGCGAACTTGATGGTGGTCGTGTACACGGCGCCGACGAGGAACACCTGGCCGATGTCGTAGCTGGCGTCACGGAAGCGCTGGTGATTGGGAGCCAGGCGTCCCGCGCCGTAAAGCACCGCGGCGATCGGCGTCAGGACGAAGGGGTTGCCCAACTGCTGGGCGAAATCGCCGAGCCACTTGGCTTTGCGCTCTCCTTCGCCGAAGTACCGCTGGACGTTGTCGTCGAAAGGGATCGCGAGGGTGGTGGCGCCGGCTCCTATGGCGAACGGCACGAGGTTGTCGCGGGAAAACATCCCGACCACGTTCCGGCCGAGGTTTGAAACGAATCGCCTGCTCGTCCGCCGCCCATCGACCGGGACCGTTGCGACCGGGGCTTCGGCTTCGGTCGTCGCCGCAGGCGGATTCGGGGCCGGAGTCTCGTCCTGAGACCCCCACGCGAAGGCCGTGGGAACCGAGGCTACTAGACTTGCAAAGACGGCGAGGTGCCTTGTGCCACGCAAGGGTTTGGGGTCTCCTCCCACGGGCGAGAAGGCCCGCAAACCGATTATTATACGCCGGCTACTCTCCCCCTGTCCCTTGCTTGCGCAGGAACGCCGGAACGTCGAGATCCATCCGACCGGCGCCCCCTGCCGCCGCCTTGGGATTCGGAGTCTTGCGATAGAACCCGCCCCCCGCGTCGGCCCCCGGCAGGGCCTGCTGCATTGCCGCCGTCTGGCCGACGTAGTTGGACAGGTCCACGGGTGTCGTCGCGACCTTTCTTGACCCCCGGTTGAAGCCCGTGGCAATCACGGTGACCTTCACCGCGTCCCCCATCGACTCGTCGGTGACGATGCCGTAGATGACGTTGGCCTCGGGATCGGCGACCTTGGTGATGAAAGCGGTCGCCTCCGCGGCCTCGGCCAGGGAGAGGTCCAGGCCGCCGGTGATGTTGACGATGATGCCGCGGGCCCCTTCGATGGAGCTGTCTTCGAGGAGCGGGTTCGAGACCGCGCGCTGGGCCGCCTCCACAGCGCGGTTCTCCCCTTCGCCGATTCCCGTCCCCATCACCGCCTGACCCATCCCCTTCATCACGGTACGCACGTCGGCGAAGTCCAGGTTGATCTGTCCGGGGATCGTGATGATGTCGCTGATTCCCTGGACGGCCTGGCGCAGGACGTCATCGGCGACGCGGAACGCCTCGGAGACCGGCGTGTTGCGTGCCACGGTCTGCAAGAGTCGGTCGTTGGGAATCGCGATGACCGAATCGACGCACTCCTTGAGCTGCGCGAGCCCTTCCATGGCTTGGGCCATGCGCCTTTTCCCCTCGAGGGCGAACGGGAGGGTCACGACGGCCACGGTCAGGACGTTGGCGTTCTCGCCCCCGAGTTGTCCCGCGATCGAAGCCACCACCGGGGCCGCTCCCGTGCCCGTCCCGCCCCCGAGCCCCGTGGTGATGAAGACCATGTCGGCGCCCTCGAGAGCGTCGCAGATCTTCTCGGTGTCCTCGACGGCGGCCTGCCGGCCGACGTCAGGGTTTGCGCCGGCTCCGAGGCCCTTGGTGAGCTTGCCGCCGATCTGGATCTTGACGGGCGCGCGGTTCGAACGCAACGCCTGGAGATCGGTATTCACCGCGATGAACTCGATCCCCTGGAGCCCGGAGGAGATCATGCGACTCAGGGCGTTTCCGCCGCCGCCCCCGACGCCCACCACCTTGATGTGGGCGCCGCGAACGTCATCGTCGGCAAAGGTGAACCGCCCCGGTCCCTCGTTGTGGTTTGCCATTTTCAGATGCCCTCCGAACAACCGGTCATGAATCCGCAGCGGAGACAGATCCTCTTGCAGTGGCTGGCGAGGACACTATAACCGCACACCTCGCAGCGTGGCTCGCCCCCGTCTTGAAGAGGCCGGGCGGCGCGGTGACTCGTCTCGCGAACGCCTCCCGCTCCGACGGGGACCGGCGGGAACGCGGCGCCTTCTCGCTTCATCTCCATGCGTGCTCCTCCCGATCAGAAGAAGTCCGAGAACCAACCCATGAGGCGCCCGGTGACCTTGCCGAAGGTTCCCGTCGCCGCTTGCCGCGACGCCCCGATTCCACGGTGCGCCCGGTTGCGATAGCCGCAGAGGACGAGGCCCACCGCCGTCGAATAGACCGGGCTCGCGACCACGTCCACGAGACCGCCGATCCCCGCGGGCGTGCCGCGACGGACCGGCATGTCGAAGATCTGCTCGGCGAGCTCGGGCATTCCCTCGAGGATCGCTCCGCCCCCCGTCAGGACGACGCCGCTGTTCAAGGAGCGGTCGAAGCCCGCGCGCCGGATCTCGGTGAGCACCATCTGGCAGATCTCCTCGGCCCGCGCCTGGATGACGTCGCCGAGGACTTGCCGCGCCATGATCCGGGGCTTGCGCCCGCCGACGCTCGGGACCTCGATCGAATCCTCCTCGGGGACCATCGAGGTCAAGGCGCAGCCGTGCTTCTTCTTGATCTTCTCGGCCTCGTTGACGGGAGTGCGGAGTGCCACCGCCACGTCGTTGGTGAAGTGCTCTCCTCCCACCTGCAGGACAGCCGTGTGCCAGAGCGAGCCCTTCTCGAAGATCGCGATGTCGGTAGTCCCACCGCCGATGTCGACGAGGGCGACACCCAACTCCTTTTCGTCGGACGTGAGGCAGGCCTCGGCCGCCGAGAGCTGCGTGAGGACAGTGTCGATGACCTCGAGTCCGGCGCGGTTCACGCAGGTGACCGTGTTCTGGGCCGAGGTCGAGGCGCACGTCACGACGTGGACGTTCACCTCGAGGCGCGTGCCGGTCATTCCGGTCGGATCCCCGATGCCGTCCTGGTCGTCGACCACGAACTCCTGGGGCAGGACGTGGAGAATCTCGCGGTCCATGGGGATCGAGACGGCCTTGGCAGCATCGATGGCCCGAGCCACGTCCTCCCGCTCGATGACGCGGCTCTTCCCCGAAACCGCGATCACCCCCCGTGAGTTGAACCCACGAATGTGGGTCCCGGCGATGCCGACGTAGGCCGAGCCGATCTCGACGCCGGCCATCAGCTCCGCCTCCTCGACCACACGCTTGATCGACTCGATGGTGGCCTCGAGGTTGATGACGACACCCTTGCGGAGACCCTTGGACTCAGTCTGGCCGATCCCGATGACGTCGAGTCGCCCTTCGTCCGTGATCTCGGCCACGATGGCGCAGACCTTATGGGTCCCGATGTCGAGGCCGACGACGTAGCGGTCCTTTTTCTTCGCCAGGACTACCTCCCTCGGCCGCGTCCCGCGGCCGTATCGTTGTTTGGATTGGCGTAGATGCGGTCGCGGAACCGGAGATCGAAATACTCGGCCTTCGGACACCTCTGGGCGAGGTCGGCGCGGAGGCCCAGGAACGTCAGAAGCTTCTTTCGGTACGGAGGGTTTCCCATGCGCAGAACCTCTCCAGCACCCCTGAGGCCGACCCTCAGATCGCCGCTCTCGTCGAACTGAACCTCGGAGACTTCGGCCGCGAGGTCGCCGAGGTCGCGCAACAGCGTCCCCGCCCGCTGCGCTCGGTCCTTGCGCGCCTCTCCCAGGGTCCCCGAGAGGCCTCGGACGATGGGCAGGTCGAAGCCGGCGGTACGGGGCCCGAAGAGCTCGATGAGCGTCCCCTCGCCATCCATCAAGTAGAGGCCGTCGGCCTCCGCCAGGGCCACAGGCGTGCGTTCGCGGATGTCGACTTGAAGCGTATCGGGAAGAGTGCGGCGCACCGTGGCTTCCGCCACCCACGGTGATGAACGGAGGCGCCCCTTGAGGGAATTGATGTCGATCCCGAGGATGTTCTCCCCCACGGCCGGGCCGAGAAGCTCCCTCACCTCTCCCTCGGACAGGAAGCGGCTTCCGCGCACCTCCACCCGTCCCACCTTCAGCCGATCGCTGGCCATGACCCGCGCGTAGCCCGCCCAGAGCGTCGCCACGCTCAGCACCGCCAGCACGCCCACTTGCAGCGTCACCACGGCCCGCGAACTCCACCCGCGGCGTCCCCGCCGCCCCACCCGGGTGCGGCTCTTCGGCCGGAGGAACGGAGGCTCGTCGCCGCTCGGAAGCGGAAGGTCGGCCGGGGGGACGACCGGCAGACCGCGACGGCGCACGCTGTCGCTCATCCCCGCGGCCCCCACACACGAACCTCCAGCTCCAGCTCCACTCCCGCCTCACGTGCGACGCGTTCCCGCACGAGGTCGAGGATCTCGAGGACGTCCGCGGCCCGGGCGCCGCCTTCGTTGACAACGAAGTTCGCGTGGCGCTCGCTCACGACGGCACCGCCGCGGCGCGTCCCTTTCAGGCCGAGTCCCTCGATGATCTCTCCGGCGTGTCCGGCCGTCGGATTCTTGAAGACGCACCCGGCGTTGCGTCCCGCCGGCTGGCTTTGTACCCGCTCGAGCTGAAGCTCGCGGATCTCCCTGCCCAAAGCCTCCGCGTCCCCCTCTTGCAAGCCCACGGTGATCGACGAGACGGCGGCGCCGTCGGGGATCGACGAGCCGCGATAGTGGAAGCGCCACCCCTCGGGCGGCTGCGAACGCTCGCCGTTCTCGTCGTAAACGGTGATGTCCTGGAGGACGTCGCTGATCGAGAAACCGTAGGCGCCTGCGTTCATGACGGCGGCGCCCCCCACGGAGCCCGGGATTCCCACGGCGCTCTCCAGGCCTTGCCACCCGGCCCTGCAGCAGCGGACCACGGTTCGGATCATGTTGGCCCCGCCCTCGGCGGTGACGACCCCGTCATTACCGACTCGGACATGGCTCATGTCGCGCGTGTTGATCACCAGCTCGTCCAGGCCCTCGTCGACGACCACGAGGTTCGAGCCTCCACCGAGAACCCGGTGCGGTACGCCCAGATCCCTTCTCGCCTTCAAGGTCCGGCGCAGCTCCTCGGGAGTGCGCGGGAAAGCCATGACCGCGGCGGGCCCGCCCACCCCCATGGAGGTGTGGCGGGAGAAAGCCTCGTTCTCCCGGAACGGCACGCCGATCTCCGCCAGCGCCGCGGTCACGCGTGGGTCCATCGCGAGCCCAACCACAAAGACGCAGAGACACAGAAAGGAATGGGGAGGGAAACGAGGAGGGAAACGACCCGATCCTTCATCGTTCCTTTACCTCTCTGTGCCTCTGTGTCTCTGTGGTTGCCTTTCCCTTCAGCAGGTCCTCGCCGGCGGTCCAGACGCCTCCGGCTCCCAGGGTCAACACCACGTCTCCCTCGCGCGCTTCCTCGGCCAGGCGCCCCGCGGCGCTCTTGAGATCGCCGGCATAGGCCACGTTCCGGTGCCCCTTCTCGCCGATGGCCAGCGCCAACGCCTCGGCCGTCACGCCGGGGATCGGCTCCTCGCCCGCCGGGTAGATGTCGGTCAGGAGCAGGACGTCGGCCAGGTGAAAGGCGCGGCCGAAGTCGTCCCAGAGGGCCTGGGTCCGCGTGAACCGGTGCGGCTGGAAGAGGACCACGGTGCGCCGCGATCCTGCGAGTCCCCGAAGCGTCTCGAGGGTTGCTCGCACTTCCGTCGGATGATGGCCGTAGTCGTCGATGACCAGGACCCCTCCCGCCTCGCCTCGCTTCTGGAAGCGGCGATCGACGCCGGTGAAGGAGGAGAGCCCCTCGCGTATCTGGTCGAAGGGGATGCCGAGGTCGAGGCCGACGGCCACGGCCGCCAGGGAGTTCACGACGTTGTGGGCTCCCGGAACGGCGAGGGTGATGGTCCCGAGGGGCGTTGTCGCGGCGCTGGCCGTGTAGCTGGAGCCGGACGGGCCGAGCACCACATCGCGAGCCGAAACGCTCGCCTGGGGCGACCGGCCATAGGTCAGGACGCGCCGCTCCACCCGAGGCAGAACGTCCTGCACCGGGGCGTCGTCCAGGCAGAGGACGGCCGCGCCGTAGAACGGCACCTTGTTCATGAACCCGAGGAAGGCCTCCTGGATGTCGGCGAGGTCGCGATAGGTGTCGAGATGCTCGCGGTCGATGTTGGTCACGACCGCGACCGTCGGCGTCAGCTTCAGGAAGGAGCGGTCCGACTCGTCGGCCTCCGCCACCAGAAAGTCCCCTTTGCCGACGCGCGCTCCCGAGCCGAGGTGTTGCAAGCGCCCCCCCACGATGACCGTGGGATCCAGACCTCCCTTGTCGAGGACGGCTGCGACCATGGAGGTCGTCGTCGTCTTTCCGTGGCTCCCGGCCACGGCCACGCCGTACTTCAGGCGCATCAACTCCGCGAGCATCTCGGCCCGCGGGATCACGGGGATGCCGGCGCGCCGTGCTTCCACGACCTCGGGGTTCGTGGCGTTCACTGCGGTCGAAGTCACGACCACGTGGGCGGCGCCGACGTGGGAGGCGTCATGCCCAAGGGCGATAAGGGCCCCGAGAGTGGCGAGCCGGTCGGTCACCGCCGAGCGCCGAAGATCGGAGCCCGAGACCGCGTAGCCCAGGCTCAGGAGCACCTCGGCGATGCCGCTCATCCCAGAGCCGCCGATCCCCACGAAGTGGATCCGCTGGATCTTCCTAAGCACCGGAAGGCTCCAGCAGGTCCGTGACGCGGGCCGCGGCATCGGGGCGACCCAAAGCCCGGGCCGATCGCTCCATTCTCGCGATCGCCTCAGGAGACGAAACGAGATCGCCGACGGCGCGCGCCAGGGTCTCTCCCGACAGGTTTCTCTCCTCGATCATCCGAGCGGCCCCCGCCGCCTCGAGTGCCCTGGCGTTGACGCGCTGGTGGTCGTCGGCCGCCTTCGCGAAGGGAACCAGCACGGCGGCCTTCCCCGCGACGGTCAGCTCGGCGCAGGTGGTGGCGCCGCTGCGCGCGACCACGAGGTCGGCCTCGTCGAAGCGCCTCTCCATGTCGTCGAGGAACGCCACGACTTCGGCGGGTCGCCGTGCCGCGGCATAGGCCGCGTCGACCCAGGCTCGCATCGCCTCGCCGGTCTGGTGGACGATGCGCAGCCTGTCGGGGGGCGGGAGATGGGGGATGGCCTGAACGAGCGCCTCGTTCAGGACGCGCGATCCTTGGCTTCCGCCGAAGGCCAGGAGTGACATCGGCGGGCGGTGCTCCTTCGCCGGCAGAACCGCGAAGCCGCCGCGCACGGGATTACCCGTGACGACACCCTTCTTGCCGAAGGCGCGCCGCGTTTCGTCGTAGGCGCAGGCCGCCGCTCCCACAAAGGGGCGGAGCACGCGATTCGTGAAGCCCGGCCGGGCGTTGGGCTCGAGGATCACCGTCCGCACCCCCAGAAGCGCCGCCGCCAGGACGACGGGCCCGCCAGCGTACCCGCCGATGCCAAGGACCGCGTCGGGACGCAGCCGCCGGACGAGCCCGATGCTGCGCCAGAGCCCGCGGGGGAGCGCGGCGAGGCCGAGGGCCAGGCGTCCCGCGCCGACGTTGTTGAGCGGAAGGATCGGGAGCAGCTCCAAGGTGTAGCCCGCCTGCGGTACGAGGCGCGACTCAAGTCCACGGGGAGTACCGACGAAGACGACCCTGGCGGATGGGTCGCGCCGGACAATCTCCTCGGCCACCGCGATGCCGGGGAAGAGGTGCCCGCCGGTGCCCCCCGCCGCGATGAGCACTGTCTTTGGCATTCAGTCCGCATGCTGTGACACGTTCAGGATGAGCCCCACGCTCATCAGCGTGATGACCAGGGACGAGCCCCCCGCGCTGATGAAGGGGAGCGGAATCCCCTTGGTCGGCAAGAGACCGAGGACGACACTCACATTCACCAGGGCCTGGAGGACGATCTGTAGGGTGAGCCCCGCCGCGAGGAACATCCCAAAGCGGTCGGGGGCCTTCCACGCGGCCCGGATTCCGCGCCACAGGAAAAGCACGAAGCCTGCTACGACGGCGCTCGCCCCAAGGAGCCCCAATTCCTCGCCGATCACCGCGTAGATGAAATCGCTGTACGGATAGGGGAGATAGAAGAGCTTCTGGTGCCCTTCCATGAGCCCGACGCCTCGGAGGCCGCCCGTACCGACGGCGATCAGGCTCTGGATGATCTGGTAGCCGGAGCCTCTCGCGTCCGACCAGGGATTGAGGAATGCCTCGATCCGGTCGCGCCTATAGGCCGCCGCCATCACCGCTTGGTAGAGGACGGGGATCGCCAGGATCCCGAGTCCCGCGAAGTACCTGAGGCGCACACCCGCGAGGAAGAGCATCGCGGCGCCGATCCCCATCAGGGTCGCGGCGCTCCCCAGATCGGGCTGGATGAAGATCAGGAACGCGAACCAGGAGAGGAGGAGAATCGCGGGGAAGAGGGAGGTGAGGACCTCGTTCACGCGGTCGCCGCGTCGCTCCAGGTGATACGCGAGGTAGAGGATCACCGCGAGCTTGGCCATCTCGGCGGGTTGGAGCGAGAGCCCGCCGAGCCGAATCCACCGGTGAGCGTCGTTCACCGGATGCAGGAAGAGGACTAGGATCAGAAGGAGCGTCGTCCCGGCGAGGGCCGAGTAGACCACCGAGGGCTGACGCAGTCGCCGGTAGTCGATGCGCATCGCCGCGGCCATGGTCGTCAGGCCGACGCAGGCCCACAGCACCTGCTTGACGAGGAAGTGATACGGGCTGCCGTGGGCCTCCTGGCCGATCGCCGACGACGAGCTCCAGACCATGACCAGGCCCAGGCCCAGCAGGGCCACGGTCACCGTGAAGAGGGTCTGGTCCGACGAGAGCTTCTTGGCCATCTACTCTCCCTGCCGGGAGACGAGCCGACGAACCGCGGCCTTGAAGGCTTGCCCGCGGTCGGCATAGTCGCTGAACATGTCGAAGGACGAGCAGGCGGGGGCCAGAAGCACGGTGTCTCCAGGTGCGGCGGACCCGAACGCCTGGTCGACGGCCGCGTCCATGGTCTCGCAGCGGAGGACCGGCACCACGCTTTCGAGGGCGCGCACGATGCGCTCCTGCGCTTCGCCGATGGCCAGCACGGCCTTGCACCGCCCTCTCGCGACGTCGGCGAGGTCTCGGAAGTCCCCTCCCTTGTAGCGTCCTCCAATGATGGCGAGAACGGGGCCCTCGAAGGCGAGGAGGCTCTTCCGCGCCGCGTCGATGTTCGTGGCCTTCGAATCGTTGAAGAAGCGAACGCCATTCACCTCACCGACCAGCTCCAGCACGTGTTCGACGCCGCGGAAGCCATGGGCGGCCCTCGCGATGGCCTCGGTCGAAGCGCCCATGAGGCGTGCCGCTACCGCCGCTGCCAGGAGATCTCCCGCGAGGTGGGGGCCGGGCAACTGGACGCGGGCGCGGTCGAACAGCGTCTCCGTCGAGCCGTTCCTGCGGAGCACCGCGCGTCCGTTGTCGAAGTGAGCAACGTCTCCCCTCTCCCTCTGGGAGAGGGGCTGGGGGTGAGGGCTGCGGTCGCCGACAGGGAGAGGGGCGGCAG
>JBGPYB010000179.1:0-8913 GCA_041493035.1 Vicinamibacteria bacterium
AGATCGCGCAGGAGCAGCCGACGGCGGAAGGGGACCCGCAGGTGGTGCTGAAGGCCTACGCCGAGAAGCTCACGCAGCTCGGCGTCAAGGACGTTTCGATCGCCGACGCGGCCGACGAGGTCCAGGCCTCCACCAACCCGGAGAACGTGGGCAAGCGGCTGATAAGGGCCAAGAAGAAGGGGCCGAAGGAGTACGTCATCCGCGGGGTCCTGGGCGAGGAATCGGGTCCGCCGGGAAGTCAGCGCACTTCGACACTCACCATCCCCATCGTCGTGGGAGACCGGCGCGTGGGCTTCGTCCTCATCACCCGCATCCTCGACGACTTCTCGAACCTCTCGAACGCGGCATTCGTGAGTCGCCTCCTCGCCACGCTCGCCGTCTTCGCCTTCGGCATCTTGGTCTCGCTCTTTTTGTCGTCCTCCTTCAGCCGGCCTCTCCAGGATCTGACCCACGCGGCGCGGGGCGTGGCGGCCGGCGACCTTTCGGTCCAGGTGCCCCGGGGTGGAGGGGACGAGATCGGCAGCCTCTCGCGGACCTTCAACGAGATGGTCGAGCGGCTCAGGGAGAACCGGCGGCTCGAGGAGCGCCTCTACTTTGCCGAGCGTTCGACGGCCATGGGACGCCTGGCCGCGGCCGTGGCCCACGAAATTCGCAACCCGCTCAATTTCATGAACCTCTCGATCGACCACGTGAGGGAGAAGTTGGCACCCGAGGACGCAGTCCGGCGCGAGAGTTTCGACAAGATCCTCAAGAACATGAAGTCGGAGATCAGTCGGCTCAACCGGCTGGTCGGCGACTTCCTGTCCTTCGGCAAGCCCATGCGCCTCGACCCGCGCCCGTGCTCGGCCAGCGAGCTCCTCGAGGGAGTGGCCGCCCTCGTCGATCACAAGGCGCGCGACCAGGGGATCGCCCTCCGGGTCGAGGCGGAGGCCGACCTCCCCTCCATCATCGCGGACCCCGACCTGCTGAAGACCTGCTTCCTCAACCTGATGATCAACGCGGTCGACGCGATGCCGAAGGGAGGCGTGCTCTCGGCCTCCGTGCGACGTTTGCCCGGCGGGGACGCCCTGGAGGTCGAGGTCACCGACGACGGACACGGAATGAGTCCCGACGAAATCCGGACGGCCTTCGAGCCTTACTTCTCGACGAAAGACACGGGCCTGGGGCTGGGCCTGGCTCTGACTCGCAAGATCGTGGAAGACCACGGCGGCTCCATCAGCCTCGAGAGCGTCCAGGAGCGGGGCACGACGGCCCGGATCCTCCTTCCGTTGGCGGCCCGGACCGCTCGCGAGCCCGCCGAAGTGACCGTAGCGTCGTGAAGGGACGCATCCTCATCGTCGACGACGAGAAGCACCAACGCGACATCCTTCAGATGATTCTCGAGTCGGAGGGATACGAGAGCGTCTCGGCCCGCAACGGCCGCCACGCGTTGCAGGCCCTCCGCGACCAACCCTTCGACGTCGTGCTCACCGACCTGAAGATGCCCGACATGAGCGGCATCGAGCTGCTCACGGCGCTCTTGAAGGCGCAGCCGGGCCTCTGCGTGATCCTCATGACGGCCCACGGCAGCATCGGGAGCGCCGTCGACGCGATGCGCAAGGGGGCCTTCGATTATCTGACCAAGCCCCTGGAAAAGGACGAGCTTCTGGTGGTGCTCGGCAAGGGGATGGAGCGGAGCCGCCTCGTCCGCGAGAACCGCCTCCTGAAGGAGCAACTCCGGGACCGGTTCCGCCTCGAGAGCATCGTGGGCACACACGGAGCGATGCAGGACGTCTTCCGGATCGTCCACAAGGTGGCGGCGTCGACGTCGACAGTTCTCATCTATGGCGAGAGCGGAACGGGCAAGGAGCTGATCGCGCGGGCGCTTCACCAGGAGAGCGATCGGCGCCAGCGGCCCTTCTACGCCGTCAACGTGGCGGCTCTCCCCGAGAGCATCCTCGAGGCGGAGCTTTTCGGCCATGAGAAAGGGGCCTTCACCGGAGCCGAGTCGCGCAAGATCGGCCTCTTCGAGCAGGCCTCGGGCTCGACTCTCTTCCTGGACGAGGTCGGCGACCTGAAGCGCGACCTCCAGGTGAAGCTCCTGCGAACCCTCCAGGAGCGAGAGATCCTGCGTGTCGGTGGGACCGAGCGGGTGAAGGTGGACGTCCGCATCGTGGCTGCGACGAACCACGATCTCGAGATCGCCGTGCGCGAGGGGCGGTTCCGCGAGGACCTCTACTACAGACTGAACGTCATCACGATCGCGCTGCCGCCGCTGCGCGAACGCCGCACCGACATCCCGCTCCTCGTGGAGCACTTCATGGCCAAGCATGGGAGCGGTGATCGCCCGCGCAGCGTGAGCGAAGAAGCTCTCAAGGTCTTCGTCAACTACGATTGGCCGGGGAACGTGCGCGAGTTGGAGGCGGTGATCGAGCGCTCGCTCTTGCTGAGCGACGGCGACAGGGTCCTGCCGGCGGACCTGCCGGCGGCCGTCCGCGCGGGCATCACGCCGCGGGCACGGGGTCCCGCGGCCATGGACATCCCGGACTCGGGCATCGATCTCCAAGGCGTCGAGCGAACACTGATCCTGAAGGCCCTTGAGAAAACCTCCGGCAACGTGTCGCGCGCCGCGCGCCTTCTGGGACTGTCGCGGCGGACCCTCCAGTACCGCCTGGAGAAGATGCAGGGTGCCCCAGAAGGGGCAACGGCTGAACGCAAAGGGGCAGCCGAGAGCGAGCCCTAGCTCTCCGTACCTCTCGCGCCTATGCCCGATACCGTTCGCAATCCATTCATTTCAAATTAGATAGACGCTACCCGCGCCGTGCGCGCTCGGATGGCACTCCCCTTGCTCTAGGTGTAAGGCGAAGGGTCGTTATCGACTCGGACGGTTCATAAGGGTAACCAAGGAGATATAACAGTCATGAAGAAGTCTGCTCTGGTTCTGTCGCTCGTCTTCGCCACCAGCGGCCTGGCACTCGCCCAGGACACGGTGAAGGAGGCGCCCAAAGCGCCCGCGAAGCACGCGTCGAAGCACTTGGCGGCGAAGCACGAGGTGGCCGGCGAGGTCGTCTCGATCGACGCCGAAAAGAAGACCGTGACCTTCACGAACGAGAAGGGCGAAAGCCTCACGTGGCCCGCCGAGGGGAAGGCTCTCGCGAGCCTGAAGTCGGTGAAGGCCGGCGACAAAGTCACCATCCACTACGCGGTGGACGCCAAGGGCGCTCCGAAGTCCGCGACCGAGATCACGTCCGCTCCCGTCGCTCAGGTCAAGCCGGCGACCCCGGTGAAGAACGCGACGGCGGCCACGACGGCGAAGTCCGACGCTCCGAAGACCGAGGCCCCGAAGGCCGAGGCGCCGAAGCCGAACGACAAGAAGTAACCGTCCAGGACGACCGTTTCGTACCGGGGCGCATGGGTCAGGCCGGACCCTGCGCCCCAATTTTTTCTCCTTCATCGCCGCACAGTGGCGCCCCCGATCATCCCCTTCATCACGGTGGGCGCCACGCCCTTCGTTCTACAATGCCGCGATGCCCCAGCTGCGCGTTGCCGCCGCCCTCCTCGTCGCTGTGACCCTGCCCCCCTCTCGAGCCGCCGCGGCCACCGATCCGCCCGTTCCCACGAAGTAGATCGTCCGGACTCTCACGGCGCTCGAGGAACGCTGGATCCAGGTCTATACGAATCACGACCTCTCGCTCCTGCACGCGATTCTCTCCGACGACTTCGTGGCGACCCTGGCCGACGGCGAAATGCGCGGGAAGGAGAAGCACATCGCGGCGTACAGGGAAGACTTCGAAGCCTACTCGGCCGTGGCCAACAGCGAGGTCCGCGTCCACGTCTTCTCCGCTGACACCGCGGTGGTCACTGGCCTCTACGGCGCGACACTCCGGAAGCCGGCCGGCGCCGATCCCGTCGAGCGCTACCGCTGGACCGACACGTGGCTGAAGCGCAAGGGCTCATGGCAGTGTGTCGCGACGCAGGAGACGAGGGTCAAGTAGCGCGCGCGAAGGTACAATGCCCCCGTCATCCATGGAGCAAAAGGGCCTCGACTTCGGACAAGTCGGCGAAACGCAGTCGGCGAAGCACCGCGCGCTTTCCGTCAGCGAGCTCACCGAGCGCATCCAGGGCGTCCTGGAGACCGACTTCATCGACGTCTGGGTGGAGGGCGAGGTCTCGAACCTGAAGATCGCCGATTCGGGCCACTGGTACTTCTCGCTCAAGGACGAGGGCGCCCAGGTTCGCGCGGTCGTCTGGAAGACGCAGACCCGCCTGATCAAGTTCCGGCCGAAGGACGGCATGAAGGTCCTGGCGCGGGGCAGCGTTCGGGTCTATCCACCCCGGGGGGAGTATCAGATCTCGATCGAGGTCCTGGAACCTCTCGGCAAGGGCTCGCTCCAACAGGCGTTCGAGGAACTGAAAGAACGCCTCGGGAAAGAGGGTCTCTTCGATCCGAAGCGGAAGCGGTCGCTGCCGATGCTTCCTCGCCGCATCGGCGTCGTCAGCTCCCCGACGGGGGCCGTGATCCAGGACATCCTTCGCGTGCTGCGATCGCGCTACCGCAACCTCGAGGTGCTCCTCTACCCCGCGCGGGTCCAGGGGCCTGAGGCGGCGGGCGAGATCGCCCAGGGGATCCGCGCCTTGAACGCGGTGACGGGGTTGGACGTTCTCATCGTGGCGCGGGGCGGCGGCAGCCTCGAGGATCTGTGGCCGTTCAACGAGGAGATCGTGGCTCGTGCCCTCGCGGCGTCGCGGGTCCCGACGATCTCCGCGGTGGGCCACGAGACCGACTTCACCATCGCCGATTTCGTGGCCGACCTCCGCGCGCCCACGCCCTCCGCGGCGGCCGAGCGCGTCGTGCAGGCCAAGGTCGATCTGGAGGCGCGCCTCGAGGCCCTGGACAAGCACCTCCGCTCCGCCCTCTCGCTGCGCCTGGCGCGGGTTCGCGCGCGGGTGTTGGCCCTGACCTCCCACCGCGTCTTCGAGGCGGAGCGTGGGCGCCTTCGGACGGAGGCCCAGCGCGTCGACGATCTCGTGCGTCGTTCCGAGACGGGGCTGCACCGCCAGCTCGAACGGTCGCGCGACCGTTTCCATCGTGCTGGACAGCGTCTCGAGGCGTTCCGCTGGGAGAGGCAGATCACCGAACGCCGTGAGCGCGTGGCGCGGCAAGGGGATCGCTTGACGGCTCTTGGCCGGAGCGCCGTCCAAAGGCGCCGTACGGCGTTGGCCGAGTTCGCCGGCCGGCTCGGCAGCCTGTCGCCCCTCGCGGTTTTGTCGCGCGGCTACGCCCTCGTCTGGGACGCCGGCCAGCAGCGCCTCGTCCGCACCGCCGACGAAGTGGCGGTGGGCGACGCGCTCCGCATCCGCCTTCACGACGGGGCCCTCGCCGCGACCGTCACCGGCAAGGAGACGCCTTGAAGAAGACGGAAGCCCCCAGCTTCGAGACGGCCCTCAAACAGCTCGAGGAGATCGTGCAGCGTCTCGAAAAAGGAGAGCTGTCCCTCGAGGAATCGCTGAAGCTCTACGAAGACGGGATTCAGCTGTCTCGCCTCTGTCACGGAAAGCTGGAGGAGGCCGAGGGGAAGATCGAGATGCTGCTGAAAGACGCCAAAGGAGAGGTCGTGGCCGATGCCGACGGAACGCCAAAGACCCAGCCCTTCCCCTCGCGCAAGGAAGACGACGACGTCCCGGCCTGAGGTGTCAAGACCGGCCGTGGGCGGAGGCGCGCTCGCGTCGGCCCTCGAGGAGCGCAGGCGCGCCGTGGACGAGGCCTTGGGCAATGCGCTGCCGGACAAGCTTGTGTGGCCCGAGACGATCCACCGAGCCGTGCGCTACAGCCTGTTCGCCGGTGGAAAGCGGATCCGGCCGATCCTGGTCTTGGCTGGGGGCGAAGCGGTCGGCGGCGAGCGCGACGACCTCATGCCCCTCGCCTGCGCCGTGGAGATGATCCACACGTACAGCCTGATCCACGACGACCTGCCGGCCATGGACAACGACGATTTGAGGCGCGGGAAGCCCACGTCCCACAAGGTCTTCGGCGAAGCGATCGCGATCCTGGCGGGGGACGCGCTGCTGACGCGAGCGTTCCACCTGATGGCCGAGGGAACCGAAGCCATGGACGAGCCGCGCTTGCGCCGGCGGGTGGCCGCGACGGCTCTCCTTGGCGAGGCCTGCGGCACCACAGGCCTGATTGGCGGACAGGTCCAGGACCTCGAGTCCGAGGGGAAGACGGTCGACGCGGCGACCCTCGAACGGCTGCATCGCGCCAAGACCGGCGCGCTGCTCTCGGCCTGTGTTCGAGGAGGCGCGGCGCTGGCCGGCGCCGGCCCGGACGACAGCTTCCGCCTCGCGCGTTACGCCTCGGCCATCGGCCTCGCGTTTCAGGTGGTGGACGACGTCCTCGACGCGACCGAGGGCGCGGAGCAGCTCGGGAAGACCGCAGGCAAGGATCAAGCGGCACGGAAGGCCACTTACGTGAGCGTCCATGGCTTGGACCGCGCGCGTCTCATGGCACAGGACCTCCTGGCCGAAGCCCGCGAGGCGCTAGTGCCCCTCGGCGAACGCGCGGCGCTCCTCGCGGGAATCGCCGAACGGATCGTCGCGAGGCGCGCTTGAGCTCCATCCCTCCGAGCGAGCGTCCCCGCCTCGACGTCTGGCTCCACGATCACGGCCTCGCCGAATCGCGGGAGAAGGCGCAGGCCCTGGTGATGGCGGGACGCGTCCGCGTCGATGGCGAGGCCGCCGTCAAGGCCGGCACGGCGGTACCCGACGGCGCCGTCGTCGAGGTGATACCCGGGCCGCAGCACGTCGGCCGCGGCGCCATCAAGCTGGCGGGCGCCCTCGACGTTTTCCGTGTCGATCCTCGCGGGCGGGTGGCCGTGGACGTGGGAGCGTCTACGGGAGGCTTCACCGAGACCCTCCTCGAACGCGGCGCCACGCGTGTCTTCGCCGTCGACGTCGGGCGCGGGCAGCTCCACGAGAGGCTCTCGGCCGATCCGCGGGTCGTCGTGGTCGACGGCGTCAACGCGCGCAACCTCTCCCACCGCGAAGTCACCGAACACTGCGGAATCGGCACGGTGGACGTCTCGTTCATCTCCGCCACCAAGATCCTGCCCGCTCTGCGTGCGCTCCTGGCGCCGGGAGGCGACGCCATCGTTCTCGTAAAGCCGCAGTTCGAGGTGGGGCGCTTTCACGTCGGCCGCGGCGGCATCGTGCGTGACGCCGCCCTCCACTTGCAGGCGCTCCACGACGTGGCGTGGGCCGCCGAGAAGGAGATGTCCTACGCGGTCCGCGGCGCATGTGCGTCGCCGATCACCGGCACCGAGGGGAACCGCGAGTTCTTTCTGCACCTCGTGCGCGAGGGCCCCGCCCTCCAGGGCGAGGCATTCGACGCGATGATGACCACGGCGGTGGCGCCCGTCGCATGATGACCATCGGCATCTGGGCGCGCCCCGATCTGGCCGAGGCCAGCCACGCGCTCGGCGACCTGTTCGTTTGGCTGCGCGAGCGCTCCGTCGAGGTGTACGTGGAGAGGCGCACGGCCGCTCTCGTCGACGGAGCCGTCGGCGCCGGCTCCGTGATCGCCGAGGGGCACGACGTCGCGGCTCACGCCGACGCTCTGGTGGTGCTGGGCGGCGACGGCACGCTCCTGGGAGTGAGCCACGCCCTCGCCCGTCGCAGCGTCCCTGTCCTCGGCGTCAACTTCGGCAGCCTCGGCTTCCTCACCGAGGTCGCCCTCCCCGAGCTGTACCCGACGCTCCAGGGCGTCCTCGACAACAAATACGACTACGACGAGCGGCGCATGCTCCACGCCGTGGTCCACCGCAAGGGGCGTCCCGACGAGTCGGGAGACGTGTTGAACGACGTGGTCGTCACAAAGGCCGTCCTCTCTCGAATCATCGAGCTGGACGTGTCGATCGACGGCCTCTTCGTCTCGGCCTTCCGCGCCGACGGATTGATCGTGTCATCCCCCACCGGATCGACGGCCTACAACCTCGCCGCCGGCGGCCCGATCCTCCACCCCGCGCTCCCCGCCGTCGTGCTCACGCCGATCTGCCCGCACATGCTCACGAACCGGCCGCTGGTGGTGACCGACGATTCGGCCATCGAGGTGCGCCTCAGAGCCGAGCGCGACGTCGAGGCACAGGTGACCTTCGACGGGCAACGAGCCTTCCCGCTCTCGAGCCAGGACACGGTCGTCGTAACCCGCAGCCCGCGTTCCCTGCGCCTCGTCAAGGCCCGCGGCCGCGACTTCTTCGCCGTCCTCCGCACCAAGCTCAAGTGGGGCGAGGGAACGACCCGCCGACAGTAGGTGTGCCCCGTTGTTCACCGGCACGTCGACCGCCGGAACCGACGCGTTCGTGATTTCCTATCGGAAGGAAAAGGTCGTCTGAAGCGTCTCCTGTCTTCCGCTGAGATGGACGATGTCGACCGAAACACGGCCCTCCCATCGGCCTGGATACAGAGCCGAGTTGAACAAACCCGCTGCGCTCAATGGAAGCTCGAGCGGCACGCCGGCGCGCAGGGTCCGGTCGAGCGGTCCAGGATCTGGGGCAACAATGGGGGTCTCAGAGTTGGATTCGCGAAGCTCCGTACGGATCGCGCGGACCATCGCACCTGGTCCTCCTGGAGTCGTGAGCACGACCGTCCATCGAAAGGTGATGGACATGGGCTCGGTGCCGGGACCGCCGGGGCCGTGGAACGGCATCTCCTGAATGGACGCGATCGTGAGCACGATGACGGCGTCTGCCGCCACTTCTGGCTGCGCGGGCGATTCTCGCCCGCAGGCGAGAAGCCCGGAGCACACCAGGGTCAGGAGGGTCATGCTCGGGCAACGGCACCGAGCCATCATTTCACCTGTTGCAGGCGCTGCGGCGGATCAACGCCCCGACGCTTCAGCTCGCGCAACACGGTGCCGGGGATGGCACGGCAAGCGCATGC
>JBGPYB010000073.1:0-22471 GCA_041493035.1 Vicinamibacteria bacterium
GCCCAGGCCGTGCGCTCCTTGAGCCGCTCAGCCTTGAGGCCGTAGACGCCGCCGAAGAAGCGCAGGTTCTGGATGACCGTGAGGTCGTCGTACAGGCTGAAGCGCTGGGTCATGTAGCCGATGCGACGCTTGATGGCCTCCGGGTCTCTTGCGACGTCGATGTCCAGGACGCGCGCCGAGCCCGACGTCGGCGAGAGCAGGCCGCAGAGCATCCGGATCGTCGTCGTCTTTCCCGCGCCGTTGCTCCCGAGGAGGCCGAAGACCTCTCCCGCCTCGACCGAAAGGCTCAGGTCGTCCACCGACACGAAGGCTCCGAACCGCTTCACGAGATGCTGGACCTCGATGACCGGGGCCACGATCAATTCCCAGCGGCCCGGTCGAGGCCCGCGCGAGCCACCTCGAAGGCGGTGGTCGCCGCGGTGCGGTCGAGGCCCGCCCGCAAGAGACCGGTCTCGGCGTCGAGGAGCTCCGACGACGGGATCACGCCCTCACGGTAGCGATCCTGCGAGACCTGCACGTTCTCCTTGGCCGCCTCGAGGCTGCGCTCGGCCACGGGGATCGCCGCGCGAGCCGTTTCGAGGTCAAGGAAGCGAGTAGTCACCTCGAGGCGCACCCGGCGCTCCAGTTCCTCGAGGGCCTTGCGCTCCGCATCGGCCTCGGCGCGCGCTTGGGCCACGGCAGCGCCCGTGCGGCCTCCGTCGAACGCGATGATCGACACGTTCACGCCGATGCTCCACGTCCCCTTCCACTGGGCGGACAGAGGGAGGATGCGGGGGTTCGGATTGGCGTAGTCGTAGCCCGCCGAGAGGCCCGCCTGCGGGAGTGACGTCGCTCGCTGCGCCTTCGCGGCCGCGTCCAGCGCGGCGACATGGGACTTCAAGGCGGCGATCTCGGGGCGCGCCTCGGCAGCTCCCGCGACCAGGGCCTCCATGTCCGCGGGAGAGGGCGGGTCGTCGTTCGGGTTTGGGACGGGCTCGACCTCAGTCCGGAGGGGGAGATCGAGAAGGCGGAGGAGGTTCGCGTTGGAGACTCGCGCCTCGTTCGCTGCCCGGAGTCGCGACAGCTCGGCGCGGTCGCGCTCCACCTGCACCGCCAGGACTTCGCTCCGGGCGGCCATCCCGAGATCTTCGCGGTTCCTCGCGTCCTTCAGATGCGCCTCAAAAGACGCGATCGCCTCGGCGAGGACGCGTGCGCTCTCCCGCGCGTCGACGAGGTTCCAATAGGCGCTCGCTGCCTCGAGGAGGACGTCGGCGAGGCCCGCCGCCCGGTCCTTCTGGGCGGCGGCCCTTTGCGCCTCGGCCGATGTGATTCCACTGGAGATGCGGCCGCTGGTGAAGATCGGCAGGGTGAGGCCGGCGTGGCCGCGGTAGTTGTCGGGGATGTTGGGAAAGATGGTCCGCGGCGGGGCCCCCGGCGTCGCGAGGATCAACTCCGGGACGTTGGCGTTCCTTGCATAGGACGCCGCCAGGTCGACCTGGGGCATTCGAGCAGCGCGCGCCCCGCGAGCCACGGCGTCGGCGGCCAGCCGGCGGGAGTCGAGCTGCCCGAGGCGCGCCGACTGCGCCTGGGCGCGCGCCAAGGTCTCGGCTAGGGTGAGGCGCAGGACGGCAGGCTCGGCGGGGCCCGGGGCGGTCTCGCCCCGGCCGACCAAAGCACTCCCGGAGAGAAGCACCAGAACAAGAAGGATCGAGCGTCTCATCGTGCCACCTCGCTCCGCGTCTCGGCGTCCCGGGCGCGGATCCGTGCGATGAACAGGTCTTCGAGGGATGGGGCCATGGCGCGGGCGGATTCCACCTGCACGCCCGCCGCAGCCAGATCGTCGGCGATGACCCGACCGAGGGCAGCCGCCTCGTCGGCGGAGACGCCGACGGTCGCGTGGAGGCGCTCGCCGAAGGCCTGGACGTCGGTCACCTCGGGGCGGGCCTGTAGCAGCTCCGCGGCGCGCCGCTTAGGGGAGGCGAGGATCTCGAGGATCGCACCCTTGGCCCCGGCTCTCAGGGCGTCGGGGGTGCTGACGTTCAGGACGTGTCCCTGGTCCATGAGAGCGACGCGCTGGCAACGCTCCGCCTCGTCGAGGTACGGCGTCGTGAGAAGCAGCGTCAGCCCCTCCCGCTGAAGGCGAGCCAGGATCCTCCAGAAGTCGCGGCGAGAGACGGGGTCGACTCCCGTGGTCGGCTCATCGAGGACCAGGAGCTCCGGCGTGTGAATGAGAGTGCAGGCGAGAGCGAGCTTCTGCTTCATTCCCCCCGAGAGGCGATCGGCGAGCCTGTTGCGAAAGGGTGTCATCCGCAGCATGTCGAGAAGCTCGTCGCGACGCTTCGCCCAACCCCGGACACCGTGGATCTCGGCGAAGAAGGAGACGTTCTCGTCCACCGAGAGATCGCCGTAAAGGGAGAAGCGCTGGGAGAGGTAGCCGATCTTCCGCGAGAGGGCGTCGCTCTCGGCGACGGGCTCGAGGCCGCAAGTGCGAACCGTGCCGGCATGGGGGGCCAGCAGGCCCAGGACGACCCGCAGAGTGGTGGTCTTGCCGGCTCCGTCGGGACCGATGAGACCGAACATCTCTCCCCGGACCACGTCGAATGTCACGCCGGAGGCTGCGACGACGTCGCCGTAGCGCCGCGTCATGGAGTCAAGCCGCACCATCGGCGCGCCCTCGGCCGAGGTCGTCATCGGCTCGCGGTCGCCGCTTGGAGGCGAGCCTCGGCCGGCATCCCCGGCTTGAAGAGTCCGTCCTTGTTGTCGAGGCCGATCTTGACGCGGAAGACGAGCTTCACGCGCTCGTCACGGGTCTGGACGTTCTTCGGCGTGAACTCGGCCTTGGAGGCGATGAAGGTCACCTTCCCCTTGCGAATCTGCGGCTCCTTTTCGTCGGTGCGCACAAAGGCCTCCTGCCCGATCCGGATGCGCCCCAGGTCGGTCTCCGAAACGTAGACGGTCAGCCACGCATCCGCGAGGTCGGTGATGACTGAGAGCGCCGAGCCGACCTGGAGCAGCTCTCCCTGCTCGGCGATCTTTTCCGTAGCGACCCCGGCCACTGGGCTCACGATCACCGCGTCCTGGATCTGCTGTTCGAGCTGGGCGATGCGCGCCTCCGCCGACGCCATCCTCGCTCTCGCGGCATCGATCTCCTCGGCACGGCTGCCGGCCTTCGTTCGCGCGAGGGACTGGCGCGCGGCATCGAGGCGATGGGCGGTCATGTCCCGGCGCACCTTGGCGTCGTCCCTCGCCTTGGTCGTCCCGGAACCCCTGTCGAGAAGCCCCTGCATCCGGTCGAGGTCTTTCTGGGCGCCGTCCAGATCCGAGGCCACGTTCGCCGCTTGAGCCTCGAGTTCCGCGATATCTTCCTTGCGGGCGCCGGCGAGGCGGAGCCGAAGTTCAGCGGTGGCCTGGTCACGGTCCGCTTTCGCTTGTCGCAGGGCCAGCCGCGTATCGGTGGTGTCGAGCCGCCCCAGCTCTTGCCCGCGCTCGATGGCGTCTCCCTCCTGGAGGGCGAAAGACCCCAGACGGCCGGCGACCTTGGTGGAGATCCGCACGTCGGTGGCCTCCATGTGCCCGGAAGCCACGATCGTCGAGGGATCGCTCCCGTGGCCGCAGCCAGAGCCCATGAGAGCGAAGGCTGCAAGGGTCGCGGCGAAGGGCGTTCGCGTCATGTCAGCTCCTGTTACTTGAAGCGTCGGGTTCGAGTGGGAGGGTTCTCGCAAGGACGTCCTGGAGATGGTCGAAAAATCCTTCGACGGTGGGCGGCTCCTCTTCCGGGATGGCGACAGGCAGGAGGCGCTCACGGAAGGGACGGCTCACGCAGAAGAGCATCATGGGCGCGATCATCGAGAGGTGGACGAAGAGCGGATTCACCGTGCGGAGACGCCCCGCGGCGATCCCCTCTGCGATGGTCGCGCGAACGAAGTCGAGGACGCCCGTGAGAGCCCGCGCCACCTCCTCGTCCATGTGGACGCCGCCGGCCAGGATCTCGCGGAACATCATGAAGGGAAGGGCGGGGCGTCCCTGGAACGTGCGACCGAGGGCGGCGTAGAAGGCCATGAGCCGGGCGAGAGGATCGGCGGCTTCCTGCGCGACGCGAGCGATCTCCTCGTGGAGGCCACCGATGTGCTTCAGCAGGACGGCCCTGTAGAGCTTCTCCTTGGAGCCGAAGTGATAGTAGATCATGGCCTTGTTGGCCTTGGCCCGCCGAGCGATCTCCTCCACTCTGGCTCCACTAAAGCCTCTTTTAACAAAGACTTCAGTGGCGGAATCTATCAGGCTGGCTCGCGTGTCGCGCGGTCTTATCAACTAACTATCCGGTTAAACCAAACAGATGGTAAATACCCTGGAAGAGAAAGTCAAGAGCTGATTTGGCAGTCGGCTACTTCAGTTCGGACTCGAGGCGTTCGAGGAAGAATCCGACGTCGGTGACGATGCCGATGGCCTGCAGTGTGCCCCGGTTGGAAAGCTTCACGGGCACGGACTCGGTCATGTCGACGCACACGGTCCGAACGCGCGCCGGGAGGAGGTTGCCGACTGCGATGGAGTGAAGTGCCGTAGCCAGCATGAGACACATGCCGGCGCCACGCAGGGCCTCCACGTAAGCCTTCTGGGCGGCGACCATGTCGGTGATCGTGTCCTTGAGCGGACCGTCGTCGCGGATCGATCCGGCCAGCACGAAGGGGATCCCTTTCCGGACCGCTTCGCACATGACTCCGCCCGTGACCACACCCGCCTCCACCGCGGCGCGGATGCCCCCGGCCCGGTTCACGGCGTTGATGGCGAAGAGGTGGTGCCGACTCCCCCCCTCGACACCGCGACCGCTCATCTGACATACGCCGAGGCTCGTCTTCAGGATCGCCTTTTCGAGGTCATGGGTGGCGAAGGCGTTCCCCGTCAGGATCACGTCCACCCATCCGTCGCGGACCAGGCGCGCCAGGGCGACGTCTCCGCCCGAGTGGACGATGGCGGGACCCGCGACCACCACGATCCGCTCCCCCGACTGCCGCGTCTTCTTCATCTCGCGGGCGGTGCCACGGATCGCGATCGTCTTGTTGATCTCCGCCGAGATGTCGTTGGACATGAATCCGAAGACCGATTGCTCGCGGCTCCGCTCGGGAGGTCGAACGCGGATTCCGGTCCCGCGCAGGGCGACGGGCTCGTCCATCTTCACCTGTCCCTGCTTGACGCAATGGGGAGCCCCGCCCCGCAGGACCAGGGCGCAGTCCATCTTCTGGTCGCGGGCCGCGACCCAGGCGCCTTTCACTCGAACGAAAGTGTCGAAGTTGGTTGTGGAGTAGAACTCGTCGGGCAGGATCCCATCGGCCTCGGCCGGCCCGAAGCGGGCGTCTCCGAGGGTCGCCGTCGACGCACCCAGATACGCGAGGGCCTCGAGGATGCGGTCGAGGGTCTGCGGCTCGGCCGCTTTCACGGTAACGCTGGCTGAGGAGGGATCGTCGTTGGTGCGCCCGACCCGGAACTCGAGGACCTCGAATTCACCCCCTTCTTCGACCACGCGGTCGAAGACCTTCTTCAGGATGTCGGAGTCGATCAGGTGCCCTTCGAACAGGACCGTCTCTTGGACCACGGGAGGCTTCCTTCTTCCAGCTCTTGTCAGAGCTTCGGCAGGGTGAGGCCCTGCTGGGCCTGGTACTTCCCCTTCTTGTCGGCGTAGGAGGTCTCGCACTCCTCGTCGCTTTCGAAGAAGAGCACCTGGGCGATCCCTTCGTTGGCGTAGATCTTCGCCGGGAGGGGCGTGGTATTGGAGACCTCGAGGGTGACGATCCCCTCCCACTCGGGCTCGAAGGGGGTGACGTTCACGATGATGCCGCATCGAGCGTAGGTGGATTTCCCCACGCACACCGTGATGACGTTCCTCGGGATCCGGAAGTACTCCACCGTCCGGGCCAGGGCGAAGGAGTTCGGGGGAATGATGCAGACGTCCCCCTTGAAGTCCACGAAGGAACGCGGGTCGAATTTCTTCGGGTCGACGATGGTGGAGTTGATGTTCGTGAAGATCTTGAACTCGTCGGCAATGCGAACGTCGTAGCCGTAGGACGAAAGCCCGTACGAGATGACTCCCTCGCGGACCTGCTTGTCGGAGAAGGGCTCGATCATCCCTTTCTCGAGGGACATCTGTCGGATCCACCTGTCTGACTTGACCGACATCCATCCTCCATTCGCCCGCTCTCAGCGGGCGCGACCTGTCTCAGGAGCCGCCGAAGAGTTTCTTGCGAAACCCGCTGATCTTCGAAGAAGCTCTCAAGGGCGCGTCCGCCGCGGGCGCTCCCTCGAGGGACGCGAGGGCCTGGAGCGCCCCTGCATGTCGAGGCTTCAGCGCAAGGACGCGTTGAAAGGCCGCGGCCGCCAGGGCATTCGCTCCGCCGGACCTGTAGATGTTCCCCAGTGTGAAATGGGCCTCGATGTTTCCCCGGTCCTCCTCCAAGGCGGCCTTCAGTTCTTCCTCGGCCGCCCGACGCCCCCCCTCCCCCTTCAGCAGAGCCTGGGCCTTGAGGACGCGGGCGCGGCGGCGCGCCCGGCCGGTCGAAGCCGCCAGCACCTCGTCGACGGAGGCCAGGGCATCCCAGTAGCGCCCCGCCCCCAGGGCCTCCTGGGCCCGGTCGAGGGTTTCGTCGATCTTCCCGGCGTCTGGCGCCACCGTCGGCCCCGCCTCCGCAGCCTGAGGGGACGTCGCCGTCGGGGCTCCTGACGCCGACGGAGAACCCGCCGATCCGGATGCGGGACGCCGGGAGGCTTCATAGGCCGCTCGCGCCTCGGGATTCCAGAGCACGCGGTGAGCTTCGGTCGCGCGGGAAAAGAGCGTCTCGAGCTTGTCACGCAGGTCGATGAGGCCAGGCTCGTGGTGAGAGTCCGGGTGAAAGAGCTTGGCCATTCGGAAGTAGGCGGCGTGGATTTCGTTTGCCGTCGCGGTCCGCTCCAGTCCCAGGACGTCGAAGTGGTCCTGGTTCGGGAGGTGGGCGCAGGCTTCGAGGACCGATTTGCGGAAAGCGCTCCCCGCAACGGCGATAGGCGTTGTCGCCGGCGTCTCCGGCAGGAACTCCACCATCCCCGTGTAGATCAGCCCGACCAGGCTCCGCTGCGCCTCCTCGGTGCTGACCGGGGCCATCCGCAGGATCTCCGAGGCGGTGAGGGTGCCGTCGACTCTCGACAGGATGAAGCCGTCGGTCGGTGAAAGAGCGATCCGCTGGAAGCGCAGAAGCGGATCGCTCGCCAGCGTGAGGACGCGTTCCAGATCTCCGAGGGCGTAGCGGATGACATCCGGGTCGGTGATGCTCCAGACCGCGTCCAGGATCACCTCTCCCGTCGAGAGGCGCAGCGGCCGATCGTAGCCGCGAAAGACGGTCGGGTCGTGCTCGTCGAAGAAGTACGCTCCGTCGCGCCACGAGAAGATGGTGAGCAGGACTTCGCGGACGTGAAGGGCGAGCGCATCCTCGAGACCGTCGCCGTCCAGGAGTCCCAGCTGGACCAGGACCTCGCCCAGGCGCCGGCCGGTGACGGATACCATCTCGGCGGCCCGGTCGAGATCCCACTGGGTCAAGAGCGCGTGGCGCACCAGGACCTCGCCCATGCGGCACTCTCGGATGGTGGACTCGCCGTAGACGATGTTCCCCTGGATGAAGCAGACGCTTCCCCGCTCCTCGCCGCGTGTCACGTGGAGGAGCCCGGTGCGTCGGCCGACGTACAGGGAACGGAGGACACCGGGGAGAACTCCCTCGGTCAGATCTCCTCGGATCTCCATGGGTTGGGTCCGGCCTCCTAACCCAGTTCGATCCCGGCGAAGAAGTAGCCGATCTCGAAGTTGGCAGTTTCGGGCGCGTCGGAGCCGTGGATGCAGTTGGCTTCGATCGACGCCGCGAAGTCCTTACGGATCGTCGAGGGCGCCGCTTTCGCGGGGTCGGTGGCACCCATGAGGTCGCGCAGATGGAGGATCGCGTTCTCGCGCTCGAGGACCATCGTGATGCACGGACCTGAGGACATGAAATCACACAAGCTTCCGAAAAACGGACGCTGGCGATGCACGTGGTAGAAGCCCTCGGCCTCGGCTCTGGTCAAGTGGCGCAGCCGGAGCCCCACGATGGCAAAGCCCGCCTTCTCGATGCGGGCGAGGATTTCGCCGGCCTGCTTTGCCTTGACCGCGTCCGGCTTGATGATGGAAAACGTACGTTCGTTCATCGACCCCCCACCCTAGCTCTGTTCATCGCCCCCCACCTTTTCCCCTATCGACGGCCGAGGAGCTTGGCGACGGCGGCGCCGATGTCGGCGGGCGACTTCACTACGTGGATGCCGGCGGCCTTCATGGCTTTCATCTTCTCGGCCGCCGTGCCCTTGCCTCCGGCGATGATGGCGCCCGCGTGGCCCATGCGCCGCCCCGGCGGCGCTGTCTGCCCCGCGATGAAGCCCACGACCGGCTTCTTCACGTGCCTTTTCACATAGGCCGCGGCTTCCTCCTCGGCATTGCCGCCGATCTCGCCGATCATCACGATCGCCTTCGTCCCTTTGTCCTTGCTGAACAGCTCGAGGGCATCGGTGTGGTTCGTGCCGATGATCGGATCACCGCCGATGCCGATGCAGGTCGACTGGCCGATGCCCAGGGCCGTGAGCTGTCCAACGGCTTCGTACGTCAGCGTCCCGCTGCGGCTCACGACGCCGACGGAGCCGCCCTTGTGGATGTGGCCGGGCATGATGCCGACCTTGCATTTCTCCCCGGGGGATATGATCCCCGGGCAGTTGGGGCCGATGAGGCGCGTCTTCCGCCCCTTCAGGTAGGCCGCCGCCTTGACCATGTCCAGCGTGGGGATCCCCTCGGTGATGCAGACCACGACAGGGATGCCGGCGTCGGCAGCCTCCATGATGGCGTCGGCGGCCCCCGGGGGCGGGACGAAGACCACCGAAACGTTGGCGCCTGTCTTCCGCACCGCCTGCTCCACGCTGTCGAAGAGCGGGAACCCTTCGGTCTTCGTGCCCCCCTTCCCGGGTGTCACTCCACCGACGACCTTGGTGCCGTAGTCGCGACATCCGATGGCGTGGAAGGTCCCGTGCTTCCCCATGCCCTGGACGAGGAGCCGCGTGCCGCGCCCGACGAGGACGCTCATGCGACCTTCCCCGCCGCGGCCACGACCTTCTTCGCCGCCTCCTTCATGTCGTCGCTCGCGCCGAAGTTGAGGCCCGACGTGCGGAGCATCTCCTTCCCCTTCTCTTCGTTGTTCCCCTTCATGCGGACGACCACGGGGACGGTCACGCCGAGATCGCGGACGGCGCCGATGACCCCTTCGGCCAGGACGTCGCAGCGAAGGATCCCGCCGAAGATGTTGATGAGGACCGCCTTCACTTCCTTGTCGGCGAGAAGGATCCGGAAGGCGTTCTTGATCTGCTCCGCGCTCGCGCCCCCTCCCACGTCGAGGAAGTTCGCCGGACTCCCCCCCGCGAGCTTGATGATATCCATCGTGGCCATGGCGAGCCCGGCGCCGTTCACCATACAGCCGACGTTCCCGCCTTCGAGCTTGATGTAATTCAGGGAGAACTTGGAGGCTTCGACCTCGAGGGGATCCTCTTCGTCGAAGTCGCGAAACTCCCGGAGGTCGGCGTGGCGAAAAAGGGCGTTGTCGTCGAAATTCAGCTTGGCGTCCAAGGCGATGAGGTCGCCAGCCTTCGTTTGCAGGAAGGGATTGATCTCGAGGAGCGAGGCGTCGGTCCCCTCGAAAGCGCGGTAGAGCGCCTGCATGAAGGCCACCGCCTTGGGCACCAGCGCCGAGGGGACGCCCAGGCCGAAGGCCAGCTTGCGAGCCTGAAACGCCTGGAAGCCGACGGCGGGCTCGATCGTCTCCTTGAGGATCGCCTTCGGGTTCTTGGCCGCGACCTCCTCGATGTCCATCCCACCTTGCGACGACGCCATGAAGACCGGCTTCCCGCTGGCGCGGTCCACGACGATGGCCAGGTACATCTCCCGAGCGCCCGCGAGGTCCATCCCCTGCTCGATCAGGAGGCGGCGGACGATGCGTCCTTCGGGACCGGTCTGGTGGGTCACCAAGGTCGTCCCCAGCATCGCCTTCGCTAGGGCTTCGCAGTCCTCGGCCGTCCGTGCGAGCTTCACGCCGCCGCCCTTTCCGCGGCCGCCGGCGTGGATCTGCGCCTTCACGACGACAGGAAACCCCAGCTCCTTGCCGACCTCGACGGCTTCGCCGGCGGTGTAGGCCACCTTCCCCTTGGGGACGGGGACCCCGAACGACGCCAGGACCGTCTTCCCCTGATACTCGTGGATCTTCACTCGGATGCCTCCAGAAGCCGCCGTCTTTCGCTCGCCAGAAACGTTTGATTCTAGGAGGCGCGTCCGCGTTCAGTCAAACAGCGTGCTACCCTACGTGCGCTCAACCCATGACTGCTGAAGGGCTGTCCAACAGGATCGCCGCCGTTCTCGCGCCGCACCTCGGGCCGCTCTCTGCCGACGCGGTGGCGCGGCACCTGTGCGCGAAGTACGGCGTGCACGATGCAGTCGACGCGGACAAGCTCGCCGCACTCCGTGACTTCCTTCAGCGAGGCCTCGTGGCCTATGTGGGCGCCGAGAAGGCGCTGGCGCTCGCGTCGGAGTGCGTGGAGGCCGCGAGCCAAGGGGCCCCGCCGACTGAGCCCGGCAAGCAGATCGAAGAGTGACAGCGCATTTTACCGCACACGTCTGGCGCTCTGGAACAGCGTGGGCCTGCGCGGGAACTGTGCTGGCTTTCGGTGCGTGCGGCGGAGGAGGCCCCTCGGAGAGCACGGGTAGCACGAGCACTCCGCCCCCCGTTACGCCGTCCTCGGGCCTTTGGGCCTCGGGCTACTACCCGGCCTATGCGACCGGGGTCATGCCGATCTCGGCGATTCCATTCGATTCGATGACGCACGTGATCCACTTTGCGCTGGTCCCGAACACGGACGGGACGCTCGCCGATCCGGACGGGCTGCGATCGCAGTCGAGCGCCCTTGTGACGGCGGCGCACGGCGCTGGCGTCAAGGCCTTGCTGGGCGTGGGCGGTGACACGAGCGCCGGGGCGCCCCGCGGCTTTCGGCTTTCGACGACGGCCGCACACCGCGCGGCATTCGTGACGAACGTAGTGGCCGAGACGGCCGCCGCCGGGTACGACGGCGTCGACATCAACTGGGAAAGCCTCGAATTCCCCGGCGACGTCGCCAACTTCCGGGCGTTCGTCACCGAGCTGCGCTCGGCCCTCGACCAGCATGCGCCGCCGACGCATTTCCTGCTCACGTACCCGGCCGGCACGTCTTCGGGGTTCCAAGACTACGTGAACAACGCGAATCTGGTCGCTCCGGTTCAAGCGCTCTTCGATCAGATCAACCTTCAGACTTACGTCATGGCAGGGCCTTTCCCAGGTTGGGTCACCTGGCACAACTCCGCGCTTTTCGCCGGCACCTGCCGGTTCAGCACGGGTGCGGCTCCGCCCTCGATCGACAGCACGGTAGCGCCATTCGCCGCGGCGGGGATCCCGAAGCGCAAGCTCGGCATCGGCATCCAGCTCGTCGGCGTCGACTGGGTGGGCGGCAGCGGCACCGACACCGGCGGTGTCAGCAAGCCTTGCCAGAGCTGGGACTATTCGAGGGTGAAGCCGGATGGCAGCGACCAGGATATCGGCGCGCCCAGCTACAACGCCGGCTGGAACTTCGTCAATGCAGCCGACATCGTGCGCAACTACACGGCGGCGAATGGCTACACCGCGAGCTCCGACAGCGCCGCGATGGTGCCCTTCCTGAGCAAGGACCAAGCGGGCAGCGCGGGGGATCATTTCGTCAGCTACGAGAACGCCCAGTCGATCCAGGCCAAGGGCGACTATCTCAAGGCGCAGGGCCTCGGCGGCACGATCGTCTTCGAGATCACGCAGGACTATCTGTCGGATCAGCCGGTCGGCGACGCCCAACACCCCCTGATGACGGCGGTGCGTCAGTCCATCCTGCGCTGACCCTGCCTCTGGCCTTCAGAGAAGCGACGCGAAAGGGCTTACGACTGGCTGCGGCACGATCCTTCCCCGGGTGAGCACGCTGGGGAGCGGGCCGTTCGACGGGTCGTGGGTGCTCTGTGCCATCGGATTTCTGGACCCGTAGCGGTACATCGACGTTGTATGCTTTGTGGGTTTCATCCCGGAGGGCGCTTTTGGGCCAGGCTGCGACGCTCGATCTTTTCCGCAGGATCCCGCGGCCGCGCGGCGGGCGGAAGGGTTTTTGCACGGATCTCGGAAGCTTAGTCGTCGGCGACTGCCTCGCGGTCCTCCGCGCGCTTCCTGACAACTCGCTCGATCTCGTCGTCACGTCCCCTCCCTACGACGGTCAGCCGAGGTACGGGAACCGCGAGAAGTACGAGCGCGACTGGTATGCCGGCTTTTTTCTTCAGGTCACGAAGGAGATCCGCCGGACACTCAAGCCGCACGGCTCGTTCGTCCTCAACTACCGCTCGAAGCGGCACGGCGACGAGCGCGGGACGCTCCAATACGAAATCATCTTCTGGCTCCGGGAGCAGGGTTTCCTCTTCTGCGAGGATTTCATCTGGGGCAAACCCTCGCCGCCGCCCGGCAGGTTCAATCGCTTTCTCAAGGACGCCGTCGAGTACTGCTTCCAGTTCTCGAAGACTCCAAAGTGGGCGTTCTACCCAGAGCAGTGTCTCTCACCGGCCAGATGGGACGCGAAAGACCGTGAGCGACGGAAGAAACTCGCTCACAACTACGTTCGCGTGAACGAGCCCTCGGGACAGGGCCGGAAGCGCGTGCAAGCAGGGCCCGACATGGTTCGGCCATCGACGCTGCTGCACTTTGAGCCAGAGTTCGGTCCCAACCCTGTGTCTCATCCCGCCCGCTTCCCGCTCGCGCTTCCGACGTTCTTCATCAAGCTCCTCACGAAGCCCGGCGATCTTGTCTTGGATCCATTCGGAGGCACCTGTACAACGGCCCTCGCTGCCGAAACGCTCGGCCGCAAATGGCTTGTCGCTGAGATCGACCCCAAGTACGCCGCCGTAGTTTCGGAGCGCTTCAAGACGGGGCGGTAGTGTCGAGTAACGATGCCGTGGAGGCCGTTGCATCGGCCAAGACCTGGGAGGAGCGCGTCGCCCTCATCCGTAAGATCCCGGAGCAATTCGGCACTGCCCAGCACCAGGCGATCTACGCCGCTATCGCGACCAAGGTCTACGTTCCGAACCTCGCCCCTGACTTCGGCTATGTCAACTGGCGCGACGAGTACGAGCTGGGCACCGTTGAAGGGGCCTACCTCCTCGCCCACAAGCTGACCGAAGGATTCACCCTCGTAGACGCCAACGACCTTGCCCGCACCATCGAAGCGGAACCGACTACGCTTCGCATATTCCGACTCCTTCTTGGGTTCAACCCGCAGGAGTTTGCTGCGTCCACCTCACTTGTCGCGAAGAAACTCGATAGCGAAGGCCTTAGCCTGGGGCGGGTGAAGGGAATCGAAGGCGGGTCGCCGGTGGACCCCGAGGCGGCCGTCCTCTGTGCGGAGGTCGTTGATCTCGGGATGCGCGGCGAGCTCTTTCCGCCTCCGCTCTCGCCCGAGCTGCGCACCAAGATCCAAAAGCCCGACACCGTCAGCGGCTGGAAAAGCGTCCGGGAGTACGCGAAGACCGGGGTGCCTTTGCCGACGTTTCTACACCAACGCCACTATGGCGGCGCATTCCGGCAGCTTCTCGATGCAACGAGTACGAAACGGGGCGACATCATCGAAGATGCCGTCGAGTCGCTCTTCAAAAGCCGCGGCATTCCCTACGTTCGAACCGGCTCCGCCAATCAGAAGGAAATCGCCAAGCGTTTTGGTATCACTATCAAGCCCGCTCCTGACTTCGTCGTCTACTCCGCTCGCGATACGCTCCGGGCCCTTCTTGAGTGCAAGGGCGCAAACGATGGCGGCACTGCCCGCGACAAGGCCGCGCGTTTCCGCTCGCTAAGAACCGAGGCGAACCGGCTGGGAGGGATACCCGTCTTCGCGGTACTCGCCGGCCTCGGTTGGACCCGCACAGCAGATGCGCTCGGCCCCGTGATTGGCCACACGGACGGCCGAACCTTTACGCTGCCGACGCTCGACGAGATGCTGAGCGTTCAGCCCTTTCCCGATTTGAGCAATTGAAGTATGAGATGGATGGTCTCGGGGCAGGTCTCGTTTGCGAAGTAGGTTGTCTAAGCCCATCGCTCCGGCAGGGATAGGCATCTCAAGCGCCGCCCCGGCGCCCGGATCCCTCGACCGACCCGCGGCCAGTACGTCGCTCCAATGCGTCCGTTCGAACACTTGGCTTTCAGAGAAGCGACGCGAACCAGAAGATCAAGGCGATGAGGGCCACGGCGAGCAGACCGAACATCACGAACCCGCCCACGAGCGAGGAGCGCTCGCTGCGCCGATAGGCCGCAAGCCGCTCCCTGTAGTGGGCCACGGCCCGCTGCAGGTTGTCGCTCGGCGTCAGGGCCGAGAGCTTGGCGAGGATCGATTCCAGGCGCTGCCCCGCGGCCGGCCCGGGCTCGACGCTGTCCTGGGCGAGGTACGGCAGGCACAAGACGGCAGCTTCGAGGAGGTTTTCCTCCCGGGCCGGCAGGAAACCCTCGCGCAGCAGCTTCGCCTGTGCGTCGGGCTCGCAGCGGCGCAGCAAGACGTGGAACTCGTCGAGCGCCGCCCGTTCAAGGGCAGGATCCTCCGCCTTTCGCGAAGCGAGGCCGCAGTACTCGCAGACGAGGTCCTTGAACTCAGCTCCGCAACCTCGGCAACGCTCGCGCGGCGGGTCTGGGCCGGCGCTACTCACCATGATTGGGCCATTGTAGCGGGGGCCTCTAGCCGGTCTTCGGGTTGCCGAAGAGCGCGGCCAGGTCGTCGGCGCCCTCGGCGTCGACGATGGCCAGGACCTCGTCCCCCGGCTCCAGGCGCAACGGGCCACGCGGGATGACGATGTCTCCCTTGCGGATCACCGCCGCGATGACGGAGTTCGGTGGAAGCGGCAGGTCCTTGATCGCGAGGCCGACGGCTCGAGCGGCCGCGGGCATCTTCTCGCTGACGAGCGAGAACTTCCCGCGCCTCAGCTTGGCCAGGGTCATCATGTCCCCGAGGGACATCTCCTGCTCGATCAAGCTCGCGAGGATGTCGGCCTGGTTCAGGGCCACGTCCACGTGGAACTTCTCGTCGAAGAGCCACGCGTTCCGCGGGTTGTTGATGCACGCGATGATGCGCGGCATCGCGTAGCGCTTTCGCGCGAGAAAGCAGAGGGACAAGTTCTCGGCGTCTCCTTGCATCGCCGCCACGAGCACCTTGGCGCGCTCAATCCCGGCTCGTTCCAGGACCTCGGGGTCGGTGGCAAAGCCTTCGAAGATGACCTCCGTCGGGAGCTCCCGGTGAATGTGGACCAGGACCTCTCGGCGGTGCTCGATCAGGTGAACGTCGTGGTTCTGGGCCACGAGTAGGGTGGCGAGGTGCGCCGCGGTCCGTCCGCCCCCGGCGATGATGACGAACATGGCTTAGAGCCCTCCGCGGCCGGCGACGCGCCCGCGGAGCCCTTCCATTCCGACGAGGGTGGCACTCACGTGAACGACGTCGCCCCGTTCGAAGCGCATCCCCGGCCTGGGCAGCATGGCCTTGCCGGCGCGGGTCAGGGAGACGGCCAGGCATTCTGCGCCGGGAGGGGCCAGGTCTTCGACAACCCGGCCGGCCCATTCCTCGGGCATCGGCAGCTCGTAGACCTCGACTTCGCCGTTGCCCGCCGACAAGACCGCGCGGCCCGACGTCTGCGAGAGCAGTTCCTCGATACGCTGGGCGCCCCACGCCGTGGAGCTCACGACCTGTAGCCCGAAGGCCTCGTGGAGCTCGCGCCAGCGCGGGTCGTAGTTGCGGACCACCACACTGCGGACGTTGTAGACGGTTCGAGCGACGTGGCCCACGACCGCGTTGACCGCGTCGGAGTTGGTCACGGCGGCAAGGCCGTCCGCCTGCTCGACGCCGGTTCGCCTGAGGACGTCCTCGGACAGAACCTCCCCTTCGATCGTGCGTCCCCGGTAGTCTGCGGGCAGGTGGGAGAAGGATCCGCCCACGTGGTCGATGATGGCGACCTCGTGACCCTTCTTGTAGAGGCCGTACGCCAGCTCGGAGCCGACGCGGCCACAACCGACCACGATGATGAACATCGACTAGGCCGACTCCTCGACGGCTTCCCGCTGCTCCGCCGCCGGCCGATCCAGGTCGACGTGGTACGGGACGTTGGTGATGACGATCCCGGGCTTGAAGAGCAGCGCCAGCCTCAGCAGGACGGCCGTCTGGGCGTGGAGGATGTTGTGCCACTGCTTCCGCGGGACGAACTGCGGGACGACGATGGTGATGGTTTCGTTGGGCTGACGTTCCTTCGCGATCCTCTTGATGTACTCGAGGACGGGCTCCAGGAGAAGCCGATAGGGAGACTCGAGGATCACGAGGCGTACACCGTTCCCCCAGAGCCCCCACTTGCGGCGGACCGCCTCGGCCTCCTCGGGGTCCATGGAAACGTGGACAGCCGTGATGTCGTCGGACAGGGAACGGGCATACCGGAGCGCCTCGACCGTCCCCCGATGCACGCCGCTCACAGGAAGGATGACCCGGTGGCGCCGGATCCGCGGGGGGGCGCCCCAGTCCTCTAGAGACAGCCGCTCTTTGAGTTCGCAGTAGTGGCGGTGGATGGCGAAGAAGAAGGCCACGAGGGTGGGGATGATGATGATCACGACCCAGGCCCCGTCGTGGAACTTCGTGACGGCGAAGACGAGGGCCACGATGGCGGTGAGCACCGCGCCGAGACCGTTGATGCACATCTTGAAGACCCAGCCCCGCTGGTAGCGGAGGACCGAGCCGCGCTCTCGCAGCTCTTCTCCCGGCGCCAAGTGCCCCACCTTCCACCAGCGCCTCGTCATCCCCGCCTGCGAGAGCGTGAAGGAGAGGAAGACCCCGATGGCGTAGAGGGGAATCAGGTTCGTGACACTCGCCTGGAAGACGACGATGAGGACGGACGCCATCACGGCGAGGACGGCGATCCCGCGCGAGAAGACCAGGCGGCTCCCCCGGTAGGTGAGCTGGCGTGGCAGGAAGCCGTCGCCCGCTTGCAGCGCTGCCAGCCGAGGGAAATCAGCGTAGGCGGTGTTGGCGGCCATCACCAGGATCAGGGTCGTGGCCGCGATCGTGGCCAGGTACAGGCCGCCGCGCCCGCCGAAGGTCGTCCGAGCGAGCTGCGAGATGACCGTCTCCTGCTCCGAGGGCACCGCCGCGATCTGCCCCGCGAGGTACGTGATCCCGAGGAAGAAGGTCCCGAGAATGGTCGACATCCAGATCAGGGTCACGCCGGCGTTCCGGCTCCGCGGTTCGCGGAACGCGGTGATGCCGTTCGATATCGCCTCGACACCCGTGAGGGCGGTCGTTCCGCTCGAGAAGGCGTGGAGCAGCAGGAAGAGGCCGATCGGCCTCAAGGTCGCTACGGCGTCGAGCTCCGGCGGGTTCGGAACCGTGCCGAGGCTTCCGGCAAAGAGGCGGAAGAACGCGATCCCGACGGTCAGCAAGAGCATCACGATGAAGAAGTAGGTAGGCACCGCGAAGATGGCCCCGGACTCCTTCACTCCGCGCAGGTTGATGAACATGATGACCAGGACGAAGCTCACCGAGATCGCCACGCGATGGCTGTAGAGCCCGGGAAAGGCCGAGATCATCTGGGCGACTCCCGACGACACCGACACGGCGACGGTGAGGATGTAGTCGGTGAGGAGCGCGCCGGCGGCGATCTGGGCCGGCATCTCCCCCAGGTTGTCACGGGCGACGGTGTAGGCGCCCCCACCCCCCGGGTAGGCGTGGATCGTCTGCTCGTACGAGATCGTCACGATGATCAGAAGGCCGACGATCGTGCAGGCGATCGGAAACGAGTAGGCGAAGGCCGCCGTCCCCGCGGCGGCCAGGATGATCAGGATCTCCTGGGTCGCGTAGGCGGTCGACGACAGGGCGTCCGAGGCGAAGACGGCGAGGCCCACGGCCTTGCCGATGGCCTGATGGGGCGCATCGGCTGTCTGCAACGGGCGGCCGAAGAGCCAGGTCCGCCACGTTCGGGACGGGTACGGCGTTGGCGCGCGCAAGGGCCGAGCGACGTGTTGGGGAGCCGAGTCCAAGGGGGTCTGTAGGGGCGTAAGCCTAGCACGGGACAGATCGGCTATCATCCGGGTTCCGACTCACCATGACAGAGAAGGCATCTCTCCTGACGGGCCTGCCGGAGGGGGCGGAATCGCCCCAGGAGGCAGGCGATCAGGAGAAGGAAGGCCTTTCTCCGCGCCAGCAGCGGGTGGCCCAGCTCGTCACGCGCCTGGCGGCCACGGCGCGGTCGTTCCTCCTCTACGACCCCCACAACGAAGCGATTCATCGCTTTCTGACGATCCTGATGGAGGCGTTCGTCGCGGCCCTCCGGGAGGAAGGCCCCCTCACCTTCGACATCCTCCCTTTCGAGTTGGTCTTCGAGGGGGGGCCGGTCTACCTGAACCGCGACCGCGAGCGGAGCCTGGCCTTTCGCCTCTACCGCGACGGCGTGCGCCAGATTCGATTCCGCCCAGGCTTTGGTTGGGAAGAGCTGGCGAAGCTCCTCGAGATCCTGTCGATTCGCTACACCGGGATCCACCAGCGCGAGGACGACATCGTCACGCTCCTCTGGAAGGCCGCCTTCAGGTACGTGGACATCGTGGCGGTGGAAGGAATCATCCCCGACGACGAAGAGGCGGTCCGTGACGCCTTCCAACCCGGCGCGCCGCCTCCACTCGTCCTCCCCGACGACGTGGATCTCCCGAGGCCTCATCTCCCCTCGCCCATCGGGCCTTCCTGGATCCAGATTGCACCGGAGGTCCTCGCAGGCCTCCGCGCCGAAGCCTCGGCGGCCCACGTTCCCGAAGACTGCCTCCAGCTCCTCGTAGGGCTCAGGCGGCACCTGAACGATCCTGAGAGCCGCGTGCGCTACGAAGACACGGCTCACGTGTTCGGCGAGGTGCGGGACTACCTTCTCTCGGAGGACAACCTCCCGGCGCTCAAGCGCGTCCTCAAGTTTCTCTGGGAGATGGCCGCCGAGGACGAACCCGCCTGGGACGCGGGGAGACACGGCGCGCTCTATGAGCTCCTCGACACCTGCGGAGATCGACGCGCCGTGAAGCGACTCCTCCGTTCCGTTCCCTCGAACACCCGCAAGCTGAACCGTGAGCTGATCGATGTACTGGACCGAGCCTGCCCCGACGCCCTCGCCGCTGTCGCCGATGCCGCCAGCGACGAACAGGGTCTCGCCATCCGCGCCATCGCCCGGCAGCTCCTCGAGCACTACGGGGCTGACAAGATGGATGTCCTCGCCGACCGCTTCCAGAGGTCTTCCGGCGAGACGGCGTCGGACCTGCTGCGGGTGATCGCCGGGATCGGCGGCGACGAGGCCGGCGCCTTCATCGCGCGCCAAGCCTCCCACGAGGACAAGGTGGTCGTGGACGAGGCTCTCTGGCACCTCGAGCACATGCCCTACTCGGGCGCCATCGGCCGTGCCTTCTTCGATGCCTTCCGGTGGACAGACCCGGCGCGGCGGGCAAGCGTCCTCGGGATGATCGCGCGGACGAAGGATCGGCGATTCGTCGATCTCCTCGCGGGCTATGTGGAGGAACAGGCGGCAAAGCTGACGCCCGGAGAAGCGGCGCAGATCGGCCAGGTCCTCGGAGAGCTGGCCGGAGAGGCGAGCGTCACCCGCTGGGGAGAATGGCTCCAGGCCACGGGGCTCTTCCGCAAGGGGATTGAGGGGCCGCTCGCGCGGCAGATCGCCGCCGCGCTGGCACTCTCCGAAATCCGAAGCTCGGAGGCGGGCGAGGTTCTGGCGGCGGCACTCGAGGTCGCGGAGCCCGAGGCGCAACAGTGGATCCTGGGCGCCCTGGGCCAGCGCGAGCGCAACTTCGGAGGAGCCGTTTGAGCACCGTCCATACGATGCAGCGGGGCCTCGAAAAAGCCCTCCATCGGGCGGGACTCGCCGACGACCGCGAGTTGGCGGGTCGCGTCCGCGACGAAGGGCATCGCCTCGTCTTTCTGGTCAACGGCATCGTCCGGACGAGCCGCCTCTATCAGTCGGACAACGCGGCCTTCGACGGTCCGGCGGGGGAAGTCGCGACCGTTCTCAAGGGGCTCATCGACCTGCTGGGCGCCGTCCACATCGTCTGCGTCGAGGAACACATCTACGTCAACGACGTGCGCCTCCGTGTGCGTCCTCCCGAGCAGCCGGTGATCGACAGCTTCGTGGCGGAGCTCGATCGCCACAACGTAGGAGGCCTCTCGTTCCACGCCGCGCTGTCCGCCGAGGCCGTCAAGGCCCTCGCGAGAGCCCTCGCGGCGCCCGCCGGCCCGGCGGGATCCAGCCGAAGCGCTCTCGCTGCGGCTCTCAAGGGGATCGCCGAGGTGGAGTTGACCGGCCGCTACCGCTTCCGCGTCAAGGGAGAGCGCTCGGCGGTGAAGTTGGCCCTGGGCGCGGTCATGCGTCGCGGGGCGACGGTGGCCACCGAGGCCGTGGCCAACCTCGGCGCCAATCGGCTGCCGAATCCACTCCCCGTGCGGCGCGCGGTGATCGATCTCGTCGAGGCGCTCCGCGAGAACGTCGGCCGCGCCGCAGCGGGACCGATGCGGCGGCGCATAGCGACGATGGGTGCGGGGGATCAGCATCTGCTGACCGTCACGAACCTGGCGCTGCTGCTCGGTCAGGCCCTCGGCCTGGATGACGGCGCGCTCAGCGACCTGGGTGTGGCCGCCATGATGCACGACGTCGGGTACGCTCGCGGCGCGACCCGGGAAACACACGAGGGCGTGGGCCTCAGGATGCTCCTCCGTCAACGCGGCTTCCACGAAGGGAAGATGCGCCGCCTCCGGGTGGTTCTAGAGCATCATCTGCCTTTCCTCGGGGAGACGACGTCGCTCTTCGCCCGGATCCTCCACATCGTCGACGACTACGAGGTGCTGACGTCGTCGCGCCCCGGGCAACTTCCGGGCATTCCTCCCCCGACGGCGCAAGGTGCCATGTGGGCGGCACGCGGAACGGAGTACGACCCCGACCTCCTGGCGGTCTTCGTCCAGCTCATGGGCGTCTACCCGCCGGGAAGTCTCCTCGAACTGTCCGACGGTCGTTGGAGCGTGAGCGTCTCGGGAGGACGCGACCCGGAGCGATTCGCATGGCCGGTGGTGCGCGTGGTTCGCGAAGCGGACGGGCGGGCGGCGGGCGGCCAGGAAGAAATCGACCTTCACGCGGTCAAGGATCGCCTCCGCCCCAAGCGGGTCCTGAACCCGGCCAGCAAAGGGATCGAGATCGGCGAGGTGCTGGATCTGGCCTTCGGGCCTTTGGACGGTGAGGAGCAGACATGAAGACGCGATCCCGGTTTCTCCTGACTTTCCTGCTGGCCTTGGGAGTCTCGCCGGCGAGCGCGGCGACCCGCATCGCTCTCGACGGGCCGTGGGAGTTTCGCATCGACCCCGACCTCTCGGGCTTCCGCAAGGGATGGCAGAAGACACCCCCGGGAGACACCGAGAGCGTCGCCCTCCCCCACACCTGGGGCGTCGGGCGACACGAGGACTTTCTGGGGACGGCTTGGTACTTCAAAAAGACGGTCACGCTCCCCGATCCTCGGCCGAGGCGCGTCGAGTTGCATGTGGGCGCCGCGTTCTACCGCGCCCATGTCTTCTGGAACGGCGCCGAGGTCGGAACCCACGAAGGCGGCCACACATCCTTCTTCTTCGACGTGACCCCGTTCCTCCGGCGAGAGAATCTCATCGCCATCGAAGTCGACAACCGTCCGGGACGCGCCACGATCCCCGGCTGGGCGCTCCGCCTCACGGGATCGGGGAACGTCTGGTACGACTGGTGGCCTTATGGCGGCCTCGTGCGGGATGCCTGGCTCGTCGCCCAGGACCGAGCCGGGATCCGGCGTCAGGAGGTCCGTCCCAAGGTCGAGGGCAAGGCCGCCACCGTGACGGCGCGTGTCTTCGTCGAGGGCTTCGGCGCAGCGCCCGAGCCCCTGGACGTTCGGGTCCAGGCCTTTGCCCCAGGCTCGGGGAAGGTCGTCGCCGAGGGAACCCGCGCGGTCACGGCGGGCCCCGGGTCGCAGGATGTGACGGTGTCCTTCGCGATCGCCGATCCGAAGCTCTGGCACATCGACGATCCGAACCTGTACCGGGTCGAGACGCGGCTCGTGGACAAGACCGGCGCCCTGCTCGACGTCGCCTCGGATCACTTCGGCCTCCGCACCGTCGAGATCCGTGACCGCGGCCTCTACCTGAACGGCGAGCGCGTCCGCCTGACGGGCCTCACGCGCCACGAGGAGTCTCCCTGGGAGGGGCTGGCGGAGACGGCGGGGACGATCCGCCGCGATTGGGACGACCTGAAGACGTTGCAGGTCACGCTGACGCGGCCGGTGCACTACCCGCAGCATCCCGACGTCCTCGACTACGCCGACCGCAA
>JBGPYB010000245.1:0-5241 GCA_041493035.1 Vicinamibacteria bacterium
ACCGAATAGTTGAAAGAAGCCATTGACAGGAAGAAAGGAAAGGTATAGAAACCAACTTGGCTATCGTTTACTTGCGATTGCTGATTCGAGCCGTTTGAAGACATTTTCGGATTGCCGCGCGGCTTCGGCCGCGCTTTGATCGGCCCGCGCGGCGAGGCAAGCCCGGTGGAACGGCGGATGCCTGAGGAGGATGACATGCAAAGACACCCATTGAGGGCCGCAGCAGGGGCGCTCTCCCTTGCGCTGGCTTTGGCCCTGGCGGGCCCGGCCTGGGCCCAATCGTTCCTCGGGACAATCCGTGGGACGGTCGTGGATCCCCAGGGCGCGGCCGTGGCTGGGGCGACCATCTTGGTCGTCGACGAAGGGACGGGCGTTCCCCGGGCAGCCAGCACCGACGCTCAGGGGCGCTACGAGGCGGCGAACCTGCGCCCCGGAACCTATCGGGTGGAGGTCGTCACTACAAACTTCAAGAAGGCGGAGCGGACCGGCGTCCTCCTCACGGCCTCGGGTATCGCGCTCGCTGACGTCAAGCTCGAGCTCGGCGGCGTGACCGAAACGGTCACGGTGTCCGGCGAAGCCCAGAACAACATAACGCTGGAGAGCCAGGCCATCGCCCGCGGCCTCGACGAGCAGCAGCTGCGGGACCTCCCGCGGAACAGCCGCGACGTCCAGTCCTTCCTGCTCCTGAACCCCAACGTCCTGGGAGGCAGCGACGACATCCAGTTCCTCGGCGGCAGGACCTACGGCGTTTCCTATATCCAAGACGGCCAGAGCTCCACCAATGCCATCTTCGGGACGATCGGCAACTCGGCCCCTGGCCTCGACGCGATCTCCGAGATGCAGGTCCTCTCGAACTCCTACAGCGCCGAGTACGGCGGCCTCGCCGGCGTCGTCGTCACGACCAAGCGCGGCGGGAACGACATGCACGGCACGGGGTTCTACGACTTCAACTCGAGCGGCTTGAACGCCCTGACCTACAACCAGAAGCTGGGACTCTCGCCTGAGGAGCTGGCCACCCTCCGCAGCGACCCGAACTCCGACACCCACGAACATCGCTGGGGCGCCAGCCTAGGCGGACCCCTGAAGAGTGGGAAGACCTTCTTCCATGCCAACTACGAGGGATCCAACGACAAGGCCATCTACGGCGGCGGGCGAGCGAACGTCCCCACGGCGGCGATGCGGAACGGGGACTTCTCGGCCAGCACGATCATCCTCACGGACCCGCTGACGGGGGAACCGTTCCCCGGCAACATCATCCCGGCGAATCGGATCGACCCGGCGGCGCAGGGGATCCTCAATTTCTTCTACCCGCTCCCGAACCGGGGCACCCTCGCCACGGGCATGGGCGTCTATCAACAGTTTCTTCCCGAGACCCGCAAGCGCCAACGCGCCGACCTCAGGATCGACCACGAGCTCAGCAAGAACGACTCCCTCTTCGTCCGAGGGAGTTACCAGAGCCGGGATCCTAGGTCCTTCGCGTTCGAAGGAGGGAACGCTCTGACGAACCTGGGGCTGCGGAACAACACGTTGAAGACGGCCAGCGCCATCGCGGGATGGACCCGGATCTTCTCGAGCACAGTCGTGAACGAGTTCCGCGTGGGCTACAACTACGACCGGAACGAGCAACACAGCAACTACAACGTTTACGACGTCAACGCGCAGCTGGGTCTCGAGAACGCGCCGGACCTCGGACCGGAGCGCGTCGGGTACCCGTCGTTTACCTTCGCGGGCGGCGCCAGCAGCAGCCGTCCCACGAACATCAGCGATGGCGGTTTCAACGCGGACCGGATCGTTAGCCAGAACGCGTTCTCCGTCAGCGACAATCTGACCTGGATCCTGGGCGGGCACTCCATGAAGGCGGGCCTCCTTTGGAACCGCAGCAGTGCCATAGACGGCCGGGGCCGGGGGGTCCCCGTCCGAGGAGAATACCGGTTCGGCAACAGGCTGACGGGCAACGCGCTCGGCAACCTCCTCCTCGGACTCCAACGTGACGCCGGGGGGACGACGTCGCTCCGCGGCGACACCGACGGACACTCCGACGACTTCGCGACCTTCGTTCAGGACGACTGGAAGGTCAATCGAGACCTCACGATCTTCCTGGGCCTCCGCTACGAGCTCCAGGGCGCGTGGCAGGAGAAGAGCGGCATCCTCGGGACCTTCCTGGCCTGCCCCCCGGGCTCGGCGGCGTGGGGCGAGACGACGTGCGCGGACTACGGCGGCCACCACGTCGTCCCGAACGAACAGGTCGCCGCCCTCCTGCCCCCGGGCGTGATCACCCTCGGCCGGACCCTGACGGCAGCCCAGGCCGGGATCAGCGACAACCTCATCAACACCGACAAGAACAACTTCAGCCCGCGGGTCGGCTTCGCCTGGCGTTTGGGCGGAGACAACAAGACGGTCCTTCGTGGGGGCTTCGGCCTCTTCCACCCGACGGTGGCGATACAGGGCCTACGGGACTACCTGGCTTCCAATATGTTCCGTTACGGGAAGAGGTTCACCGGCGGCACGCTGACCCAGGCCTTCTCGACGGGCGAGCCTGCCGTCGATGCTGCGGACTACGGAGCGGCGGGGATCGATCCGAACATCAAGAGCCCGGACATCTACCAGTACAACCTGACGCTCGAGAGGGAGCTTCCGGGGGACCTCGGCCTGCGTGTGAGCTACCTCGGCTCCACCATGCGGAAGCTGCTCGTCAGTCGGGATGCCAACACGCTGCCGGCGAGCACCGACTTCTTCAGCGGCGACCTCAGCGACCCCGCAACGCATGCGCGGCTCCCCTACCCGCTCTACGGCTGGTACATGGACCAGGTGTCGAACGCGGGGTCGGGGCAGTTCCACGCCGGCCAGGTCGAGCTGCTACGGCGGTGGAGGAACGGCCTCGCCCTCAACATCGCTTACACCCTGGCGCACTCCGACGGCAACGCGCCGGACTCCGGCAACAGCACTGTGGGGGTGGTTCAGTTCGACCCGTACGACATCTCGAAGGACCAGGGGCCGGACCCCAACGTGGTGAAGCACCGCATCGTGATGAACGGCACGTGGGACATCCCCGTCGGACACGGGCGTAAGCACGGCTCCAGCATGCCGGCGTGGGCCAATGCCCTCTTCGGCGGCTGGACGGTGTCGACGCTCTTCCAGGCGCGCAGTGGAAACAACCTGACCCCCTTCTTCTCGAGCTTCTACACCACGAGCCCCTGGAACACCGGCAAGCCCCTGGACGGCCTGGGGAACAGTTTCTGCTGCGCTTGGCGTCCCGACCAGATCAGCAACCCCAATACCGGCGGCTCCCGCGACGCGTTCTTCAACCAGGCCGCCTACGCCCTGCCGGCGCCGGGGAAGCTCGGGAACGCCAAGAAGGGGAGCCTCCTCGGACCGGGGACCTGGGTGGTGAACTTCGGCTTCTACAAGGACGTCATCTCTCACGAGAAGTTCAAGCTCCAGCTCTCGGCCCTGCTCGACAACGCGTTCAACCACCCTCAGTTCTTCGTCACCTACGGCACCGACGGCAATGGCTTCGCTCAATTGGACGACTTCCTGATCAACGGCGACCCGAACAACGGAGTCACGGGCGTCCTCGGCTCCGGCAGCATCGACAACAAGGAAGGGTTCGCGACGGGGAGGGTGTTCCGCATAGGTTTGAGAGCGACGTTCTAGAGTTTGCGTAACGGCGCGTGGCCCCCGCACTTCCCCACGGTGGCCACGCGCCGCAGTTCTCTTCCTCCCGGCACGACCCGTCGATGACCAACGACCGTCCCGTCCCGCGCCAGAACCTCCCCGCTGCCGTCGAGACGGAGGAGCAGCTCGAGGAGTTGCTGTCCCGGCCGAACGCCGCCGACGTGGCCTTCATGGCCGACCTCCCCGGTGACGTCGTGGTGCTGGGAGCCGGTGGGAAGATGGGCCCGTCCCTGGCGCGTCGGGTGAGGCGCGCGGCCGATGCCGCCGGAAGACCGCGCCGCGTCGCTGCCGTCTCCCGCTTCTCATCGGGCGAGGCTCGCCGCACCTTGGAGAGCGCCGGTCTCGACGCCCTGGCTTGCGACCTTCTGGATCCCGCCGCGGTCGGGCGCCTTCCTCCCTTCGAGAACGTCCTCTTTCTCGCCGGAATGAAGTTCGGCGCCTCCGACCGCCCCGACCTCACCTGGGCCCTGAACACCGTCGTTCCGGCCAACGTGGCGCGGCGATACGCCCGTTCCCGGATCGTCGCCTTCTCCACCGGGAACGTCTATCCGCTCGTTCCACCGGCGAGCGGAGGCTGTCGTGAGGCCGACCCGGCAGCCCCCGTCGGCGAGTACGCGCAGTCCTGCCTCGGCCGGGAGCGGATCTTCGAATACTATTCCGCCGAGCAGAAAACACCGGTGGTGCTCTTCCGCCTCTTCTACGCTGTCGATCTCCGCTACGGTGTCCTCGTCGACGTCGCGCGGAGAGTCTTCGCCGGCGAACCCATCGATCTCACGGTCGGGTACGTCAACGTCCTCTGGCAGGGGGACGCAAACTCCTTCGCCCTCCGGAGCCTCGGCATCGCCACGTCGCCGCCACGCCCGCTGAACGTCACCGGGCCCGAGGTCGTCGCCATTCGCGACATCGCCGAGCGTTTCGGCCACCGGTTTGGCCGGGCGCCTCTCTGGAGCGGCAGCGCAGGACCGACAGCGCTCCTCGGCGACACGTCGCTCTGCCGTTCGCTCCTGGGGGAGGCGGAAGTCTCGCTGGACCGGCTCGTCGAGTGGGTCGCGTGCTGGGTGGAAGCGGGCGGGCGGCTCCTCGGCAAGCCCACGAAGTACGAGAGGTCCGATGGCCGCTTCTGAGCGGAACGTCGCTAGCGGCTCTCCCGATGCAGGGGAGATCCTGAGGGGCGGTGTCGTCATCCCCGCCCATCCCCTGGCCCTGGACGCCGCGCGCCGACTCGACGAGCGCCGCCAGGCGGCCCTGACCCGCTACTACTGCGACGCCGGAGCGGGCGGCGTCGCCGTTGGGGTCCACACGACGCAGTTTGCCATCCGGGACGCGGGGCTTCTCCGGCCCGTCCTCGCCCTCGCCGCCGAGGTCGTGGCCGCCTACGAAGCCGCGACCGGGAGGCGCCTGGTCCGAGTCGCCGGCGTTTGCGGTGAGACGCGCCAAGCCCTTGCCGAGGCCGCTCTCGCTCGGGATCTCGGCTACGACACGGCCCTCCTGAGCCTGGGCGCGCTGCGCGCGGCCACCGGCGACGAGCTCCTGGCCCACTGCCGCCGCGTGGCCGAGGTGATCCCC
>JBGPYB010000091.1:0-19468 GCA_041493035.1 Vicinamibacteria bacterium
CCACGTGCGCGGTCGAACTCCCGGATCCCGTTCACCGAGTTGTGGTTGTCGAAGGTCAGGAGAAACTGGTCTCCGGGAGCGAAGGGGTAGGACTCGCCGACGAGCTTCAAGGCGTGGCTGGCGTTGGCCGTGAAGACCAGCGCGTACTCTTCCTCGTCAGCGCCGAAGAACTCGAGGACCCGTCGTCGACAACGCTCCACGATTCGCGTGCTCGCGCTGGAGGCCGGACTCGCGGAATGGGGGTTGCCGAACACACCCCCGAGGAGCAGCTGCGAGTGGCGCCGCACCTGGGACTCCGCGTAAAGGCCGCTGCCCGTGTAATCGAGGTAGACATGGCCGAGGGAGTCGAGCCGAGCGAAGTCGCGCTGGCGAAGCTCGTCGACGGCTCTGGTCCTCTCGTACTCCGGGTGTGCGGCCGTGAAGGCGGCCTCGGCCTCCCGGACCGCAGCGGCGCTAGCCGTGGTCATCGGTCTTCATCGTCGCACAGGCGAACCGGCGTCGGGGAGGCCGAGCCTCCTGAAGACGGTCATGGCCGGGCAGGCGTTCGTGAAAGCGGACTGGAAGAGGTTCGCCCCCACGAAGGCCGTGAACAAGAAGAAGCCAGGGTGAACCCAGTAGCCCAGGGCGACAGACCCCATCACCAGGAACCCCGCGAGGGCGCGGACGGCTCGCTCGACAGTCATGAGCATTCTCCTTACCTAGGATGCGACCGCTGGCGTCAGGCTCTCCTGGCGCAGGACGTCCGCCCGTCCGCGTCGCGCGATCAAGTAGTAGACGACCGGCACGGCTATTCGCGAGAGGAACGTCGCCGCTACCTCGCCCATCATCAGGCTGATGGCAAGGCCCTGGAAGATCGGGTCGAAGAGGATGACGAGGGAACCGACCACCACGGCGGCCGCGGTCAGCAGCATGGGTCGGAAGCGGACGGCGCCGGCCTCCACCACGGCTTCAGCCAGCGGCATACCCTGCCGCAGCTTCAGCTCGATGAAGTCCACGAGGATGATGGAGTTCCGCACGATGATCCCCGCCCCCGCGATGAAGCCGATCATGGAGGTGGCGGTGAAGAACGCGCCGAAGATCCAGTGGCCAGGCAGGATGCCGATCAGGGACAGGGGGATTGGCAGGAGGATCGCGAGGGGCACCGAGAAGGACTGGAACCAGCCGGTGACCAGGATCGCGATCAACACCAGCACCACCGCGAAGGCGATCCCGAGGTCACGGAACACCTCGTAGGTGATCTGCCACTCGCCGTCCCACTTCAAGGCAGGTCGGTCGCTCGTGGCCGGGGGCTCAACGGCATAGCGTTCGATCCGAGCCCCGGCCTCGGGCGGGAGCGCGTCGATCTTGGCATTCAGGGCCGCCAGGGCATAGACCGGGCTCTCGCGCTGGCCGGCCAGGTCGCCGAAGACGTAGACGACGGGCTTCAGGTCTTTGTGGAGGATGGGCTGGGGCTCCGCCGTCCGCTCGGCGCGCACGAGTTGGCCGAGGGCCACGGATCCGCCCGAAGCCTCGACGCGCAGCGAGAGGCGTCGCTCGAGATCGCCCCGATCGGCCGCGGAAAGCCGCAGCCGCACGGGAACCGGCTCTCGGGAAGCAGGGACGTCCATTCGGCCCACCTCGCGGCCCGCACCCGGCCCGCCAATCGTCTCCACGGCGTCGGCACCCGGAACGCCTTTGAGCCCCGCCCTCTCCCGATCGAGGACGACGGTCACACGGTCACGCTTCGCCTCCGACGAGTCGTCCACGTCGACGACGCCCGGTGTGCTCTCGAAGAGGCCGCGGATCTTCCTTGCCAGGCCCTCGCGGGCGCCCGCCGACGGGCCGTAGATCTCGGCCACAAGCGTGTCGAGCACGGGCGGGCCAGGGGGAATCTCGATGACCTTGACCCGTGCCTGGCGGCTCTTGGCGATCTCCTCGAGCACCGGCCGCACCTGCTTCGCGAGGTCGTGGGACTGGAGGCTCCGGTCGCGTTTGTCGACGAGGTTTACCTGGAGATCGGCGCCGCTCGGCGAGCGCCGCAGGAAGTAGTGGCGCACGAGCCCGTTGAAGTTGTAGGGCGCGGCGCTGCCGGCGTAAGTCTGGATGTCCGACACCTCCGGCACGGCAGCGAGCGCGCGGCTCATCTGTCGGGCTGTCTCCAGCGTGACCTCGAGCGGCGTTCCCTCGTCGTGATCCACGAGCACCTGGAACTCGCTCTTGTTGTCGAAGGGGAGCATCTTCACCTTCACGAGACCGACGCCGACCATTCCGACGGAGGCCAGCAGGACCGCCGCGATGCCCGCGAAGAAGGCCCACCGGACCCACGCCCTGGTTATCAGGGCGGTCATGGTGCGGCGGTAGACGCGCGTCTGCCATCCCTCGAGGGGTCCATCACCGTGGCCGACCTCGTGGCGTCGGAAGATCCGATACGCCGCCCAGGGCGAAACGATGAAGGCCACCGCCAGCGAGAACAGCATCGCGGCCGAAGCTCCCGTCGGGATCGGCCGCATATAAGGGCCCATCAGCCCTCGCACGAACGCCATCGGAAGGATCGCCGCGATGACGGTGAAGGTCGCGAGGATCGTGGGGTTGCCGACCTCGTCCACGGCCTCGGCCGCCACGCGCAGGAAGGGCTCACCGGGCTTTTCGCGGTGATGCCGTTCGATGTTCTCGACCACGACGATCGCGTCGTCCACCAGGATGCCGATCGAGAAGATGAGCGCGAAGAGGGTCACGCGATTCAGCGTGTAGCCGGCGAGGAAGTAGATGAACAGGGTGAGGGCCAAGGTCACCGGCACCGCGATGCCGACGACGAGGCCCGAGCGCCACCCCATGGCCAGCGAGATGAGGGCCACCACCGAGAGCGTGGCGATCAAGAGGTGTTGGACCAGCTCGTTGGACTTGTCCTCGGCCGACCGGCCGTAGTTGCGGGTCACCTCCAGGTGGATGCTGGCGGGAAGGAGGCGGGGGCGGAGCGTCTCGACCTTGGCCAGAGCGACCTCGGCGAGGCGCGTGGCATTGGCGCCGGGGCGCTTCGCCAGGGCGATGGTCACGGCGGGGTATTCCCGGCCGGCGGGCCGCTCGGCCGTGGCTCGGGCGTGCCCGACCGCGAAGAAGACGGCGTCCGTGGTTTCGCCGGGACCGTCGATCACCTGGGCCACGTCGGCCGCATAGACGGGCCGGCCTGCGCGAATGCCCACCACGACGCGTGCCACGTCCTCGGCGCTCTCGAACAGCGGACCCGCCTCGATGCGGGTCTCACGGTTGTCGCGCACCACGGTCCCGGCGGCCTGTTTCGCCGCCGCCGAGCGGAGCGCCCCCGAGAGCGCAATCCAGCTCACGTTGGCCGAGGCCATGCGGTCCGGGTCGGGTTCCACCCTGACGACGCGGGGCTGGCCGCCGATCAGGTAGGCCTTGCTCGTCTCCGAGATCTCGGAGAGCTCCTCCGCCAGCTCCGCAGCCACCGGGCGAAGCTCGTCGCTCGAGGAGGTCTCGCTCCAGAGCGTCAAGGTGAGGAACGGCACATCGTCGATGGAGTGAAGCTCGACGGCCGGCGGCAAAGCGTCGGGGGGCAGGGCGGAGCCGGTCGCGGATAGGCGCTCATAGACCTTGACCAGGCTCTCCTCGTTCGATTCATTCACCCGGAAGCGAACGGTCACGAGGGCGATGCCGGGGCGTGCCGCCGCGTAGACGTGCTCGACCCGAGAGATGCCCCACATCGCCCGCTCGAGGGGCTCGACGATTCGGGTCTCGATCTCTGCGGGCTCCGCTCCGGGCCACGCGACCGCGACGTCCACCATGGGGACCCGGATCTGCGGCTCCTCTTCGCGCGGTGTCGCTAGGAGGGCGAGGGCGCCGAGCCCGAGGGACGCAGCGATGAGGAGCGGCGTCAGCTTGCTCTCGAGGAAGGCGTGGGCGACCCGCCCAGCGAACCCGAGACGCACTACCGGGTCCCCGATGCCACTTCCGTGACCGACTGGCCGTCCACGAGGCCGGCGGGTTCGACGGCCACGCGCTCACCGGCCTCGACTCCTGCCCGGATCTCGGTCGAGGAGCCCGCTGTCGGGCCGACCGCCACCCAGCGCAGCCGGGCCGTCCCCCCGGCCACGACGAACAGCCCGTTCAGGCCGCCGCGCTGGAACACGGCGCCGCTGGGAACAAGGATCCGAGGGACGCCAACCGGCGAGGGAACGACAAGACGGGCGAACAGGCCTGAGTGCAGGCCTGACGCAGTGGGCAAGTCGGCTCTCACCTCGAAGCGATGTGTGGTCGGGTCGCCGGAGGCGGAAACGGCCCTGAGGATCGCCGTCAGCGGCGCGGGTTGGCCGTCGACCAGGGCCTCCAGGGCGAGGCCGGGGCGCAACTGGGAGACGAGGGCTCCCTCGACAGTGGCTCGGACTTCGAGGCCCCCGCTCCCTTCGATCTCGATGAGCGTCGTCCCCGGCGACACGACGTCGCCCACGTTCGCGGGCCGGGAGGCCACCGTGCCTTCGAAGGGGGAGCGGAGCACAGCGTACGTGAGGCTGTCGCGCGCCCCCGCGACGGCCGCGGTCGTCGCCGCCGCGCGTGCGCGGCTCTCCTCCGCTTCCTTCGGCGTGGCCGCGCCCTTCTTGAGGAGCGCCTCCACGCGTGCCAGGTCGACGTCGGCGGCCTTGGCCGCCGCCTCCGCGGCGACAAGGCCCGACCGCAGGGCCGTATCGTCGAGCCGGGCGACCACCGCTCCGGCGGTGACGCGGGCTCCTTCGCGCCACGGGAGCTCGACCACGGAAGCCGGGATGCGGGCCGCAAGAGCGGCGCGTTGCCGCGCCTGTACGGCGGCTGGCACTGCAATGGTGCCCATGCCGCCGGTGCGCTCCACGACGGCCATGCGGATCGAACGAGGGGGTGTGGGAGCGTTGTCAGGGGTGGGCCGCGGAGACTCGCGACCACACGCCGCCAGTCCGATGGCGATCGCCGCCAGGGTTGCAGCGGCCGGCCGGGGCTTGGTTCCCGCGTATCGATCCATCACAAACCTCCGGCCGCGCGCAGGAGCACGGCGTCGGCGATGGCCGCCTCTGTGGCGACGCGAAGCTCGTCCAGCTCGGCGGCCAGGCTCGCCGCTTCGGTCTCCAATTCGTCGGTGAGCGTGGCCATGCCTTCCTGGCGTCGTTCCTGGACCACGCGTAGAGCCTCACGGCCCTCCTCGGCACCCCCCGCCGCCGCGGCATAGCGCTCCCGGGCGGCCTGGGCCCGTCGCCACGCCGTCTCCACTTCGAGTCGTACCTGGTCGCCGGCCGCCCGTGCGTCGAGCTCGGCGGCGTGCGCCTCCGCCGTCGCAGCGGCCACACGCTTCCCCCGAGTCGGGTCGAACGCGTTCCAGCGAACCAGGACTCCGACAGCGCCCGACTGACTACCGTTCGAGAAACCACTGCGGTCATCCTGGATCTGGCCCCAGGCAGCGAGGTCGGGCCACTTGGCGCGCTCTTCGGCGCGGACAGACCAGGTCCGGGCTTGGAAGCGCTCGCTGGCGACTCGCAGGGACGGCCGCGCGGCAAGGGCTCGTGACAGCCACGAGGCGCCATCGCTCTCCAAGGGGGACGGGGCCGAGGGGAGTTCCGTGGGCCGGTACGAGACGTTCGGATTCGCACCGAGCCCACGTGAGAGCATTGCGATCGCGATCTGGGTGTCGGCTCGCCGCTCCGCGAGGTCGGCCTCCCGTTGCCGTCGCCTGGCCCGCACCCGGAGAAAGTCCGCGCCGAGCGAGGCGCCCTCTCCGACCCGCGCCTCCACGTCAGCCTCGCGGGCCCGAGCGCTCCCAAGCGCGCGCTCCGCGACCTCGACGACTCGATGCGCGAGGGCTGCCCGACGGTAAGCTTCCACGACTCGGAGTCGCAGGTCCTGCATGATCTCGTCGGCCACGGCTCCCGCCGCCCGCCCGCTGGAGGACTGTGCTTCGGCGCGAGCTTTGACGGTGCCGGATACGTCCACGGGCACCTCGGCCACGAGCGTAGTCGTCAGATGCGACAGGGCATCGGGGGAGTTGAGCCGGTCGATGGCAAAGTCGTCCTGAATGAAGTCCCCGGCGTTCAGCTTCTGGGCAAAGACCATCGACGGGGTATTGGTCCGTGACCAACCCGAGGCGAGCGAGAGCCGCGGCCAGCTCGTCCTCTTCACGGCCAGGGCGCGCGCGGACTCGGCCTCGGTCCTGGCACGCTGCGCGAGGAGCTCGGGATTTCCTTGGAATGCAAGGTCCAGAGCCTCCGAAAGCGAGAGCGGCACCTCCTCCGCGCAGAGGGCCGTCGCCGCAGCCAGGAGGGCGATGCCGGCCAGCAGGCGGCGACCCGCGCGGGCGGCGCTCAGACTCGGACCGATCCCCACCTCGAAGGGTGCCGATCCTCCTATTGCGGCCCTTGCGTGGGCCCTTCGCATACAGTCTTCCTCCGTAATTATGAGAGCCAGACGGCCGCGGAAGGATTCAGAAAGACAGTGTCCGCCGCGCGACTAACTTAACTTACTTTGTTGCTGAAGTTGGTGGAACTGATGGGGATCGAACCCATGACTTCGTGAATGCCATAGGTGAGGTCTCCCGCTGAGCCACGCGTCTTCCGGCAATGGGCGGGAGAATCAGAGCTCGAGCACGAGTCGCAGACCGTCTTCCACTTGTTTCAGGAGTCGTCCCGGCAAAGCTCCCGCTTTCTCGATGAGCCTCCGCCGGTCCGCGACGGTGAGTTGTGAGACGTTCACCACGGACGGCTTCGGCAGCCCGGTATCGCGGGGACGGCACAATACGTTGCCCGGCGCCGATGCCAGGGCGAGGGTTCTCGTGAGCGGGATCAGGAGAACGGTCGCAATCGAGCTCCGATTGAACGCGTCTGCCTGGATAAGGAGCGCCGGCCGCCGGTAGGCCGGCTCCGATCCAAATGGCTGCCCGAAATCCGTCCACCAGATCTCGCCGCGCCGGGCTACCACTTCTCCCGCCTCAGGATCTCGAGCGAGAGCGCTTCAGCGGCGGGATCGAGTTTCGGCGGACTCTTTGCGTAGACCTCGTTGAGCCGCTCCGTGATGTCTTCGCCAGATCGCTCGCGCACGTAGGCCTCAAGAGCATGGGCGTAGAACTGGCTGCGAGGTACCCGGATGCGGTGGGAGATCCGCTCCGCTTCACGAAAGATCGGATCGGGTATGGAAACTGCTACCTTCATGAAAATAGTATGACCCCGACATACCACCGGGATCAAGTGACGTAGCCCACCACGACCCTAGCGTTCGGGCGGGCTCGCCGGAGCCACCGAGCGCTGACGGGGATCGAACCCGTGACCTCGTGAATGCCATTCTCTTAGGCTCCGGGCTGCGCTCTTGGCCAACGGACCATTTTCAGCAGCGGTCGATCGGCCGCCAAGGCGGAGCACGCTCTGCATGGCTGACGAACGGCAGGTCGGCGACCGCCGACAGTAGGTGAGCCGATCAAAGTTCATCGGGTCGAGGCTTGGCGTCGTGGTCATTGTTTGTAATTGGCATACGATGTGTCTCTATCGCTTGGCTTGTGGAGCGACAACCGCGGGCCTTACTGCCTCTCGTGAAGAGCAACCGGGCACCCGTTGCCGCTCTCGACGAGCCTCTGCGCCGCGAGGCTGCGGCGCCGTGAAGCAGTTCGCTGACAATCTCGGAGCCACCTGACGTGCCTCCGACCGCATTGGAGAAGCCGAACCATGACTCTCAGCTGGAAACACTTCCCCGCGGGTGAACGCGGATTTTTCCGAGCGCCAGTCCTCATCACGGGCAAGACCGAAGCGATTCTCGTCGACGGGGGATTCACGCTCGAAGACGGCCGTGCCCTTGCGCGAGCGATTGCGACATCGGGCAAGAAGCTGACGACCGTATACGTCAGTCAGAGCGACCCCGACTATTACTTCTCGCTCCGGCCCATCCGCGACGCATTCCCCGACGCGCGCGTAATTGCCGCGCCGGTCACGGTCGCGTCAATCCAGGCCTCCGTCCAGAAGAAGCTCGACGTGTGGGGCCCGAAGCTCGGGGAGAATGGGCCGCGGGGGCTCGCCGACGTCGTCCTCCCGACTGCCTCGAGCGAGCCGGCACTCTCGGTCGATGGCGAGACGATCGCCATCGTCGAGGCGAAGGACCTCGCGAACAGACGCTATCTGTGGGTGCCTTCGCTCAAGGCAGTCGTGGGCGGCGTGCTCGTATTCTCGGGCGTTCATGTGTGGACGGCGGATACGCCAACGCCCGAGCAGCGTGAGGCGTGGCGGAGGAACCTCGAGGTGATCTCCGCACTCCAGCCGGAGATCGTGGTCGCCGGGCACGCCGCGATGGGGGCAGCCACGGATCGCTCGGCGATCGAATACACGCGCGACTACCTGCTCGCGTTCGAAGAGGAGCTCGCCAAGACGGCCGACAGCCGCGCGCTGCACGCGGCGATGACGCGTCGCTACCCCAACGCCGGGATGGTTGTCGCCCTCGATATTGGTGCGAAGGTCGCAACGGGCGAGACGAAGTGGGGTTGAGCGGGATGAAGACGAACCTCGAGATCCGGGGCTGGCCGAAGTGCTCGTCTGGTACGAAGTCAAGCGACAGGGGTTGGGGGACGAGTTCCTAGACGAAATAGAAGCCGTTCTCCCCCGGACCAGGGGCACCACCTCCGCCTTGTACTCCGCCGCAAACTTCCGTCGCGCACGCTTCTCCATTGGGACTCCTCGAGGGATCTTCGCCGCGTCTAAGGTGTCCACCAAACCGGGGGAGGTCCAATGAGCAGACAAGAGCCGGTAGGACACGCAACCGCAACACGGCGTCAAGTTCTCATCGGCGCCGCCGGAGTCGTAGCCGCAGCAGCTGGGCCGGTCGCCCTGGCTTCTGTCAGCGCCGCCGCGAACGCGGCGACGATCCCCAACCGCGACCAAGGAGACAAGTCGATGAACACGATCACGACCAAGGACGGCACGCAGATCTACTACAAGGACTGGGGCAAGGGCCAGCCCGTGGTCTTCAGCCACGGGTGGCCCCTTTCCGCCGACGCCTTCGAAGACCAGATGTTCTTCCTGGCTTCGCACGGATATCGATGCATCGCGCATGACCGCCGCGGCCACGGCCGCTCCAGTCAGCCCTGGAACGGGAACGACCTGGACACCTACGCCGACGACCTGGCCACGCTCGTCGAGTCCCTCGACCTGACGCAAGCGGTCCACGTCGGGCATTCCACGGGCGGCGGCGAAGTCGCGCGCTACATCGGCCGCCACGGCACGAAGCGCGTAGCGAAGGCGGTGCTGATCGGCGCCATTCCGCCCCTGATGCTGAAAACACCTGCCAATCCCGGCGGCACGCCGATCGAGGCGTTCGACCAGCTGCGCGCGAGCGTCCAGGCCGACCGCTCGCAGTTCTGGAAGGACCTGAGCCTGGCGTTCTACGGCTACAACCGGCCGGGAGCCAAGATCTCGGACGGCGTGCGCGAATCGTTCTGGCTTCAGGGCATGATGGCTGGCTTTCCGGCCGCGTACTTCTGCATCAAGGCGTTCTCCGAGACGGACCTGACGGAGGACCTCAAGAAGATCGACGTGCCCACGCTCATCCTCCACGGCGACGACGACCAGATCGTACCCATCGCCGACTCCGCCCTGCTGTCCTCGAAGATCGTCAAGGGCGCCATCCTGAAGGTCTACAAGGGCGCCCCGCATGGGATGTGCACGACACACAAGGACCAGATCAACGCCGAGCTCCTCTCATTCATCAAGGCCTAGGACGAATCCAGCCCGGGACCTGTGTCCTGGCTTAAGGAAGTAGAGTCATGAAGTTCCCATCGACAAGGTCAATTCAGTCTGGCGGACTTCCGGGTGAACGGACCCACGTCCCGAAGTGTCCATGCCCCTCTAGGAAGACAGGCGAGCGGCGGTCGAGGCTGTCCTCCGTGAGGCCGGCTTTCCCGTCAATGCCCGGTTCTGAAGCGCGACCCCCTGTTGGTCTGCGCTTGAGAAGGTTGTTGGTGGATAAGGGCGTAGCCCTGAAGAGAGACGACCTGGGGCTCGGCGACGTCGTGGTAGGCGCAGACGGCCTTCTTCGCGAGGGAGAATGCGTGGCGAGAGCCTCATGCTTCTTCTCCAGTGGAAGCCGGAAGCGGCCCGGCGCTCGTGCCGTGAGGTTCATGAGGGCCCGGTTCTCAATGATCCGTGCGGGATGGCTGAGGAGCACTTCAGGATCCCGGTATGCAGCGGCTTTAAGAAACCCCTCGCGGAAGCGTGGGAAGACTTCAAAGTCTGGAATTGAAGGGCACAGCTGTGTCTCCTCCAGTCTCGGCTTGCGGGCGGCATTTCGCCGCGGTGTCGGCGGAGACAGCCGAACTCCGGTAGGCTTCTGTTTCGGATGCTGCTGGGACTGAGCGCTGGCTTCCTGCTTGCCTGGGCTGCGCTGGTCGTTTTCCTGTGGGCGGCTAGGCCCAAGGGCTTGGCTCTCCAGGAGGCGATGCGCTTGCTTCCGGACACGCTCCGCTTGCTTGGACGGCTCGCAGCTGATCGGACCCTACCCGGGGCCGTGCATTTCCGGCTCGTGCTGCTCTTGGCCTATCTGGCCCTTCCGTTCGACATCGTTCCTGACTTTATCCCCGTGATCGGGTACGCGGACGACGCCATCCTGCTGTGTGTAGTCCTACGCTCCATCGTTCGACGCGCAGGGCCCGACACCATTCGACGCCACTGGCCAGGCAGCAAGGACGGCTTGGAGGCCCTGTGGCAGGTGGCAGGGCTTCCGGGCACGGCGGAGCTTGCGCACGCCGGCCCGCCCGCTCGGGGCGCGGGAGTCTAGGCGCATCAGCCGGGTTCGACTGTCGTTGCCGCCGGGCTGCTGGCGGACGCGCTGGGGCCTTTGAATAAGGTCCCCGTGTTCCACGAGGTCCCACTCGGTTGCAGAGTGTTCCCGTCACGATGGACAAGAAATGGACAAATCGGCCCGCTCACCGATTCGTCGTCCCGCTAAGTTGTTGCTGGAGTTGGTGGAGCTGATGGGGATCGAACCCATGACCTCGTGAATGCCATTCTCTTGGGCTCCGGGGCTGCGCCACCGGACGGGCCTCAAGCCCGGGGCAGCGCAATCGCCTTGACAAGTCAGACGCAGCGCTTATAATCAAATAATCAATTGAATATTTATGAATGCGAATCACTCTCTCTATCAACAGCTTGCAAGGATAGGCCAGGCGGTTGCCAGCGGCCCGCGGCTCGCTCTTCTCGACCTGCTGAGGCAGGGACCCCGCACGGTGGAGGCCCTCGCGCAAGAGGCAGGGCTCACGCTCGCCAACGCCTCGCAGCATCTCAAGGTGTTGCGCCAGGCCCGCCTCGTGGAGGCCGAGAAGCGGGGCATCTTCGTGACCTACCGTGTCGCTGACCAAGCGGTCGACGATTTCTACGGCGCCCTTCGGGGGCTCGCGGAGGCGCGGCTCGCCGAGGTCCAGCAGATCGCCCGGACCTTCGTCGAGAAGCGGGGCAGCCTCGAGCCGGTCGACAGGCGGCGGCTGCTGGAGCGGGTCCGGGCCGGAGAGGTCACGGTCCTCGACGTGCGGCCGGTGGAAGAGTATCGAGCAGCACACATCGCCGGCGCCCTATCCGTGCCCCTCAAGGAACTGGAGAAACACCTCGGCAGCTTGCCCAAGGACCGCGAGATCGTTGCCTACTGCCGGGGCCCCTACTGCGTGCTCGCGCCGGAAGCGGTGAAGCTGCTGCGGGCGCGCGGCTACCGCGCCATGGCGCTCGGTGACGGCGTGGCCGAGTGGCGCGCTCGCAGCTTGCCGGTGGCCGCTGGGGAGATACCGTGAGCACGCTCGGCCTGCTCGGAGCCCTCGCGGTGGGATCGGCCTTCGGCTACGGGGCGCAGCGCGGGGCGTTCTGCATGAACTCCGCCTTCCGCGGCGCGATCGAAGGCGAATGGACAAAGGTCAAGGCCCTGGGCCTCGCTGTCGCAGTTCAACTCCTGTTGCTCCCGGTGGTCTTCGCGACCGGGTTGGCGCGGTCGGCGCACCTACCCCTCAAGCCGACGGCCGCCGTCGTTGGCGGCGTCCTCTTCGGCGCCTCGATGCGTTGGGCGGGCGGGTGTGCGGCGGGTGTCTTGTACAAGCTGGGCGCTGGTGACGTCGGAGCCCTGCTCGCTGTCCTCGGAATGGCGCTGGGTGCGACGGCATCCGATTCCGGTCCTCTGGTCGGTGTTCGCACCTCGCTGCAGGAAACGATCCCCACCGCTGCTTCCTGGAGTCCGTCGCCTGCCGTCTCTGTTGTTGGGGGCCTCTTTCTGTTGGCCGCCTTGGCTCGGTTGGCCGACGGCCGCGCCGGTGCGTGGTCCTGGCGAAAGACCGGACTTTGGGTCGGCGTCGTTGCCGCGCTTGCGTGGCCGGTGTCCGCGGCAGCCGGACGGGACTTTGGTCTCGCGGTCGTGCCCGGCACGACGGGTCTCCTGTCCGCAGTCGCGGGGCACCCATTCCCTGCGTGGGACGGTCTGCTCGTCCTGGGCGTCCTGTTCGGCGGCTGGCTGGGGGCGCGGCGGAACGGACCGATCGCCCTCAGCGCCCCGAACTCGGCCGCGCTCTTGCGGCGCTTCGCGGGAGGCCTCGGCCTCGGGATCGGTGCATCCATCGCTACCGGCTGCACCGTGGGCCAGGGACTCACCGGCCTCGCGCTCCTCGCGCCCAGCAGCTTCGTCGTGATGGGCGCCATCTTCGGCGGCAGCACCATGGCGGCGCTCATCGCGCGACGGCTGGAGACTGCCGCCAGTCCCATGGTCCCGTCGTCTGCTTCGCAGTGAGGAGTTGCGCCTATGAAGACCCTCATGATCCTGAACGACGCGCCCTATGGCAGCGAGCGGACCTACAACGGGCTCCGGCTCGCCGGATCACTCGCCCGGCAGGGCGCGGAGTTCCGCGTGTTCCTGATCGGCGACGCCGTGGCCTGCGCGAAGACCGGCCAGAAGGTCCCGTCGGGCTACTACAACACGCAGAACATGCTCGGCGCGGTGATCCGCCACGGCGGGACGGTCGGCGTCTGCGGCTCCTGCATCGATGCGCGCGGCATCACCGACGGCGAGCTCGCTGAAGGAGCGCGCCGGAGCACCCTCGACGAGCTCACGGCCTGGACGCTCGAAGCGGACCGAGTGCTGACGTTCTGAACGGAGGCTGAGCGAGTGTCCGTTGCGAAGACGGTCCTCATCCTGGGCGGAGGCGTCGGCGGCATCGTCGCCGCGAACCGCCTGCGCAAAGCCCTGCCCGCGCAGCACCGCGTGATCCTGGTCGAGCGCGAGGCTTCGCATGTCTTCGCCCCTTCGCTGCTGTGGCTCATGGTCGGCGCGCGGACGTTGCCGAGCATCTCCCGCGGTTTCGAGGGACTGAAGCGCAAGGGCATCGATGTGGTTCGCGGACAGGTCGAGGCCATCGACCCGGTCCGCAAGCGCGTCGTGGTCGACGGGCAGACCCTGGAAGGCGACTACGTTGTCATCGCGCTCGGCGCGGACTTCTGCCCGGAGGTGGTGACAGGTCTCGCCGTGGGCGGCCACACGTTCTGCACACCGGCCGGCGCCGAGGCGCTGCGCAACGCGTTTGCCGAGTTCAAGGGCGGCCGACTGCTCATCCTCACGGCGGCTCCCGCATACAAGTGCCCCGCGGCGCCCTACGAGGCGGCCATGCTGATCGAGGCCGACCTCCGTCGCCGCGGCTTGCGTGACCGCACACAGATCGACCTCTTTGCGGCGGAGCCGGGGCCCATGGGTGTGGCGGGGCCCGACGTCTCTCGCGGCGTCCGTAGGATGGTCGAGTCGATGGGCATCGGATACCACCCCGAGCACCAGGTTGTCGCCGTCGATCCCGGCGCACGGCGGACGCGCTATTCGAACGGCGTCGAGGCGGACTATGACCTGCTCGTCTACGTCCCCGGGCACCGTCCTCCACGGGCCGTGGCCGACGCCGGCCTTGTGGGCGAGTCGGGAGGCGTGAGCGTCGACCGGCACACGCTGGCGACGCGTTTCGATGGTGTCTACGCGATCGGCGACGTGACCAGCATCCCGCTGAAAATCGGCAAGCCTCTTCCGAAGGCCGGTGTCTTCGCTCACGCCCAGGCCGAGGTCGTCGCCCGCGCCATCGCGCGAGCCATGACCGGCCGGGGACAGGCGGCAGAATTCACCGGCCATGGCGAGTGCTTCGTCGAGACAGGTGGCGGCAAGGCGGGCTTCGGATCTGGGGACTTCTACGCCGAGCCCGTGCCGCGCGTCACGCTGCGGGCGCCGAACCGATTCTGGCACGCTGGCAAGGTGCTCCTGGAGAAGACTTGGCTCTGGTGGTGGTTCTGACCATGTCGTACCTCCATTGGCTCCTGGGCATCTCGGCCATGTTCGTCCTGCTCGAGCGCCTGTTTCCTTGGCGCAAGAACCAATCCGTCCTCCGTCCGGGCTGGCTGCGCGACGTGGGGTTCGTCGCGCTCAACGGGCACGTCTTCTCGCTTGCGACCGGGGCGTTGACGGGCGCCGCGGCACTCGCTGCCACGAAGGCGCTTCACTCTCTCGGTTTTCGGCTCGAAAGCTCGCCGGTGCCCCGGTGGCCCTTTGTCGCTCAGTTCCTGCTGTTCATCGTCCTCGCCGACTTCCTCCAGTGGTGCATCCACAACCTCCTCCATCGCGTGCCCTGGCTGTGGACGTTCCACAAGGTCCATCACTCCATTACCACCATGGACTGGATCGGCAACTGGCGCTTCCACTGGATGGAGATCGTGGTCTACAAGGCGCTGCAATGGCTGCCGCTGGCCTGGCTGAGCGCGTCGCCTCGAGCCGGCTTCGCGGTCGCCGTCGTCACGACCGTGTGGGGCGACTTCAACCACGCCAACCTCGACGTGGGGCTCGGACCGCTGGGCCACGTGTTCAACAGCCCGCGCATGCACCTCTGGCACCACGACCAGTCGAGTGAGGGTGGAGCGGCAAAGAACTTCGGGATCGTCCTCAGTGTTTGGGACTATCTGTTCGGCACGGCCTACTGGCCCCGCGAGCGATGTCCCGAGCGACTCGGCTACCCTGGCATGGAGGAGATGCCGATGGGCTTCCCGGGGCAGGTCTTGTGGCCGCTCACGCGCCGCGGATCCGCCCAGCCCGCGTCCAAGGCACAGGCGTCGTCATGACCGAACGGCCGATCGACCTCTGAATCCGGACTGGCCGGCCAAAGGATGCCACGCGCGGAACACGACGAAGACGCGGGCTGCGGCCAGGAGTGTCGGGATCCGATACGCTCGCGTGAGAGAATACGCATCAGTCGAACCATGGCCCACGACCAGACGCCCGAGTTGATCGAGACACTCGCCGCCGGAGTCGCCCACGAGGTCCGCAACCCCCTCAACTCGCTCCAGATCAACGTCGGCATCCTCGAGCAGGAGCTCCTGGAGCTGCTGCCCAACGACGACGCACACGTGTTCGAGGTGCTCCGGAAGATCGCCGGGGAGATCAAACGCCTTGACGACTTCGTCTCGGAGTTCTTGAGGTTCGCCCGCCCGCCGAGGTTGAACGTCGAGCGGCTGCCGGTACGCCCCCTCATCACGGACCTGGCGGCCTTCATCGCGCCCGAGTGCTCGAAGAAGGGAGTGGCGCTGGATCTCGATCTTCGCGGCCCCGAATCTGCGTTGCTCGACGGATTCCAGCTCAAGCAGGCCATCCTCAACCTGGTGCTGAATGCCCTTCAAGCGACGCCCGCGGGCGGGCACGTGGTGTTGCGCACCTCCGGCGACCAGCGGCGGCTCGAGGTCGGCGTTAGCGACGACGGCGAGGGCATGAGCCCGGAAACGCGGGAGAAGGCCTTCATGCCTTTCTTCACCACACGGGAAGGGGGAACCGGTCTCGGGCTGGCGCTGGTTCGGCGCATCGCCGAGCAGCACGGGGGTTCGGTCGAGATCTCCAGGGCGCCGGCCGAGGGGACGACCGTCACCATGGTGTTCCCCGCACCCGCGGGTTCGTAGGTCGTGCGCGGGGGGCGCTCGATCCTGCTGGTCGAGGACCACGCTGAGAGCCGCGCCAGCCTCGCCTACGTCCTCGAGAAGCGCGGCGAGACTGTTCACCAGGCGGCCAATGGCCGGGCGGCGCTGGCCGCCGCGCGGCATGAGACGCTTCACGCGCTGATCCTGGATCTGAAGCTTCCAGACATGGACGGCCTCTCCGTGCTCGAGGCCGTGCTGGCGGAGGCTCCCGGGCTGCCCGCGATCGTCGTGACCGGCTTCGGCACGATCGACGCCGCCGTCGAGGCGATGAAGCGCGGCGCGTCGGACTTCCTGACCAAGCCCATCCAGGTCGAGAACCTGCTCGCCGCGCTCGACCGCAGCATCGAGCGCGCGGGAAAGAGCGGCGCCGTCTCCACCCCGCCCTCGATCGCCAGCGCGGAGATGGGCAAGCTGGGCATGGTCGGTGAATCGCGGGCCATGCAGGAGCTGTTCGACACGCTGAAGCGCATGGCCCCCTACGACTCCACCGTGCTGATCCTGGGCGAGAGCGGTACCGGGAAGGAGCTGATCGCGCGGGCCCTGCACGCGCTTGGTTCGCGCGCGGCCGGACCTTTCGTCCCGATCAACTGCGCGACCCTGTCGGACCCGATCCTGGAAAACGAGCTGTTCGGACACGAGAAAGGCGCGTTCACGAGCGCGGACCAGCCCAAGCCCGGTGTGATGGAGACCGCCGATGGCGGCACGCTGTTCCTGGACGAGGTCAGCGAGATGGGCCTGCGCTGCCAGGCGAAGTTGCTGCGGGCAATCGAGCGCCGCGAGTTCCGGCGAGTGGGTGGGACGCGCAAGATCAAGGTGAACCTGCGCGTGGTCGCCGCATCCAATGTCCGACTCGAAGACTCGGTGGCGGCCGGCCGGTTCCGGGCCGACCTGTACTACCGGCTCAAGGTGCTGAGCCTCGAGGTCCCGCCGCTGCGGGGCCGGAAGGAGGCCATCCCGGTGCTCGCTCAGCGCTTGCTCGATGAGCTGACGCGCAACGCCCACCTCCCGTCGAAGCGCCTGACTCCCGAGGCGCTGGCCCAACTCGGACGCTACGACTGGCCCGGTAACGTGCGGGAGCTGCGCAACGTGATGGAGAGCGTCGCGCTCATCGGCCCGAAGGGGACGATCGACATCGAGGATCTCCCGGCGAACGTGCGCAGGGTGGACGTCGGTATCATCCAGGTCACTGTGGGCACCCGCTTGGACGAGGTGGAGCGGCAGGTGATCCAGCGGACGCTCGACTCCTATCCCACGGTGAAGGAGAGCGCGCGCGTCCTGGGCATCGGCCTGCGGACGCTTCACAGCAAGATCCACCGCTACGGCCTGCGCAGCCGGCGGTCCTAGGAGCCGACGCGCGGATTCGGCGCTCCCCGGAGCCCTTCGAACGCCCCGAGGTGCCAGAACAGCACTTCGTGGGCGGCGTCCCGGGCAAAGGGTGCCGAATCAGCACTTTCGAGCTTCCCAATCCGGTAGGCGCCCTCCCTCGGCCCGCACCTTAGCCTCGTCAGATCAATGACATAGGAGGCAGGGGCTCACCGCGGCACGGCTCTCGCATAGCTGGGTCTCGGTGAAGGCACAGAAGCGGCGAACTGCTCTGGACAACTCTCCGCGCCCGAAACTTGTCGTGTTTGTGGGCGAGGCACCGGACTGGCAGCCTGAACTCGGGACGCTCCTCGGCAGCGAGGGGTACGCCACCGACCGCGTCGCGCGACTCGATGGCGTCCTTGCTACGCTCGCCAGCGGCGCGGTGCAGGCGGTCTTTCTCGCCGCAGGTCCCCTCGGAGCGAGCGACCTCCTCCTCCTTCGCCACATCCGCGAGGTTTCGCCCCGCACGGCAGTCGTCGTCGTGACCAAGACGCCCACCGACCCCGATCTCAAACGCGCCTTCGAGAGCGGGGCAACCGCGTTCCTCTCGTGGCCTGCCTCGAACGACACCGTGCGGCACGCGATCGACCGGGGGACGCTGCTGGCCTCTGCGGCGTCCCGGCCATGAAGACGGAAGACCCGGCTGTCCCGGCTCCGCCTCAGTCCGATGGAGGGATCACCCTTCACAACCACCTGCACCCCGGCCATCTCTACCGCGCGGCCATGGACGAGGTCTTCCGGATCGCCCTGCGCGGCCTGCCGGGACCGTGGGACGTGTCGGTCTCCCCCGTCGGCCGGACCTGGTTCCGCATTGACGTCGTCGCGCCGGACGGAGCGAGCTGGGCCATGTCGGTCCCAGTTCACGTGGGGCCGCGTGCCGAGGACCTGGCCGAAACGGTGCGGGTAGCGTGTAGCCGCCATTCCCGGCTTCGGCCAGCCGCCGCGAAGCCGAAAGTGGCCGGGGACGCTGCCGACGGCCCTGGTGGCGCCCGGTGGAAGGTCCTCCCGCCAAGGGGCGAAGCCGCGCACCCGGCGCCTCACGACTCTGCAAGAAGGACCCCGAAATGAAAATCGAAGCGACCGCAAGGCAGATACGCGCTCTTTTGCAACTCGCCGAGCTGGACCAGAGCGCGGGTCCGCCCTCCCCGGAGGCCGGCCGCCGGAACCGGGAGGCATTGGCAAGCCACCTGCCGCGGCGCCTCCTCGACCGCTACCAGTTGCTGCTCGAGGCCGGCCGCACACCGGTCGTCGTCGCCCTCGAGCGTGGGAGCTGCTCGGGATGCCATTTGCGCCTCCCGACCATGGTCGAGTGCAAGACCCGCCGCTCGCCGGCCATCCATACGTGTCCTCATTGCCAGCGAATGATGTACGTCCCGGAGCTCGTCCGTGAGGATTCCCTCCCAGCCGATGAGCAGTCGTCGCGGCGGACCACGCCGGCCCCCGCCGAGAGGTAGTCCTGATGGCCTCCCGTGCAAGCGACGGCCGGTCGCGACCCGCAGGCAGGCGACGGTCTGAAGCGCCGCTGGCGGAGGGAAGGAACGGAGGGCCCCCGCCGCAGTCTGCGGCCCGGGTCCGCTGGTTTCGCACGCGGGTCCTGGCCACGGAGGAGGGCCGTGGTCGGCTCAAGTCTTGGAGTCCCGTCGTCGCGCTGACAAGTGCTGGCGGCCGTCGCGGGGCCGTCGCCAACGACGTGCCCCGCGGACAGCCCGGCCGCTACGCCGTCGAGGCCGCCGTCCGCCAGGCGCTCTCGGGGGTGGGGGGCCAATGGACGGCCCGCATCGCGCCCTTGGACGCGATCTGCGTGGAGATCGCGTCGCCGGACGGATTCCGGTGGCTGGCCTTCATCCCGAACCCTGGGCGACAGAAGAGGCGCGCGATGGCGCGGCGCCTGAAGGACGCATGCCGCCGGCCCCCACCTTCCTCGGGCGCGACGCGGTGGAGGAGGGCGTGGATCCTCGTCACGGAGGAGTTCTGCTAGTGGGAGACGAATTGGAGAAACCCGCAGCGAACGAATGCTCCGATCGACACGAGGCTCGCGCCGCGCGGTTGATGCAGGAGTTCGAGGCCGCGCTGCCCGTGACCGAACAGCGACGAGTAGCGCTCCACGCTGAGATTGACGATCGGCGGCGCGGCCGGTCGCACCTGCTCCGACGGCCTCCCGCGTC
>JBGPYB010000176.1:0-8984 GCA_041493035.1 Vicinamibacteria bacterium
AGGCATGTACGGCGGGCTGCCCACCATCTTGCCCAGCGCTGTATCGGTGTCTGTGTCCTCGCGAGGCGGCTCCGACGCAGGCCTCGCGATCCGCGCCAGGCCGAAGTCCAGGATCTTGAGCAGGCCGTCACCCGTCAGACAGAGGTTCGAGGGCTTGAGGTCTCGATGGATGACGCCCTGGTCGTGAGCCGCTTTGAGTCCCCTTGCGAGCTGCGCTCCGAGTCGCACCACGTCCTTCGGTGGGAGCGGTCCCTTCCGCAGCTCCTCATCGAGCGTCGGGCCCGGAACCAGCTCCATGACGAGGTAGTCCGAGCCGTCCGCGCTGCCGAAGTCGAGGAGCGTCGCGACGTGGGGATGGCTCAGGCGCGAGAGCGCTTTCGCTTCCTTGCGGAACCGGCTCCGGGACGCCTCGTCCGAGAGAACACCCGCCGGCAGGACTTTGATCGCGACGTCGCGATCGAGCCGCGTGTCACGGGCACGGTAGACCTCGCCCATGCCCCCAGCGCCGAGCGGGGACACGACCTCGTAAGGGCCGAGACGGCTGCCCGGCGAAAGCATATCGATTCGGAGTTCTTGGGATGGATTCTAACCCGGCCTGGGCACGCCTCCACCTGGTTGGCTGCCCGCATGGGATAATGAGTCGTGATCTCTGTAGGCCATCGGTCGACGGAGAGCGATGCCTGGACCGACCAGGGCCCGCTCGCTCGGACGGCCGCGTTTCTGCGCGGCCACGCCGGCCTCGTGCCGAGAGGTGTCTACCGGTATTCCTCGTTCGAAGAGGCCGACGCTTGGATGACCAGAATGATGACCGCCGAGCACGGGCGCCGGAGCCTGACGACGTCGTCCGCATCTGTCGGGCGCTGAACGACGCTGGCGCACGGTACCTGCTGATCGGCGGCTTTGCGGTGATGGCCCACGGGGCTGGCCGCTTCACGAAAGACATCGACCTCCTTGTCGACGACGCTCCGGCCAACGTTGCCCGGGTGAAGTTGGCTTTGGCCGTTCTCGCCGACAACGCAGCTTCCGAGGTGGCGGACGACGACGTCCAGCGTCACGCCGTGGTGCGAGTGGCTGACGAGGTGATCGTGGACCTGATGGGCCGGGCCTGCGGCCTGACCTACGAGGACGCCTCGCGCGATGCCGAGGCCATCGAACGCGGCGGGGTCTCCATCCCGGTGCCGAGTCCGGCGACCCTCATTCGAATGAAGGACACGCCGCGACCTCAAGACGCCATCGATCGGGCGTTCCTCGAGGGTGTGCTGCGCGAGCGCGAGGCCCAGCGGCGGTAGCAGGGCGGCTCACCGCCGGCGCAGGTGTTCCTCCAGGTCGCCGACCAGGTCCCGGCCACGACTGAATCCTCGCTTCACGATGAGGGCAGCCGTCTTCCGCGCGTGATCGATGTCCACAGGCTTCGCCTCACGGAGGAGAGCCAGGATGTCGATTAGGTCCTGCGGGCGCATCGGCGAGATCGAGAGGACTTTGAGAGCGAGCAGGTGGCCGATGCCGGCCACCGGGACACGCAAGCCTGGCAGCACTTCCAGGACCTCAGCCTCCTGGACGATCTCGGGCTCCACGCCGGAAGACGCGAACAGAAGGTCCACGACGACCGCGCTCGGGTCTCCTCGTGGCACCTCCAGACGAACTGTCGCGAGGCGGCCTGCGGTCTCCTGCTCCAGGGTGGCGAGCACCCGGTAGCCGGAGCCCACGAGTCCACGCACGACGGCCTCGGCATCCTTATCGTCGGCCGCGGCCACGGCCAGGTCGATGTCGCGCGTGAAGCGGGGCTCTGCGCGGGTCGAAACGGCCAGACCGCCGACCAGAGCCCATGCCCTGCGCATGCGCTCCAGCTCCGAGGCGATGGCGCCGAGCGCGGCTTCGAGCCGGCTCACTTCACGCGGCTCGCCCACTCGACAGGTCGACCTTCCCCGTCGCCGTTCTCGGCGCCGGGCCTCTCGCGGAGCCAGGCGGCGATCTGCTCGTCGATCTCGCCTGCGGTCCACTCCGGATGGAGACGGCGCATGCGCTGACGCGCCAAGCCCTCGCCCGTCGCGAACATGTCGAGGGCGAGTCGGAGGCGGACCGCAGCGGCCGCGTCCTGGGACATCCGGAAAAGTCTAACACGCCGACCCCACGCCTTTCCGTTCGGGGCCGGCGCTACTTCCTCCGCCGCCTCGCCGAGCGTCTCGGTCAGGTTGGCCAGGCCGGGGTTTGGGCGGAGTCTAAGGCGCTTCCCAGTCGAGGGAGTAGATGTCGCGCGTGCTGCGGTCGCGCATCACCATCGGGCTGTCGTCGGCGTCGAGTCCCATCCAGGGAACGAAGGTCCAGGTCAGCAGCGGCATGTCGCCGATCTCGGCCCGCGTCTCCAGGCGGCGTGAGGCGAAGGAATAGCACTCGATCCGGTTGGCTTCCCGGGCCAGGCCGCAGAAGGACTGACCGTCGCGCGTCCACGTCGGATAGTCCAGGCTACGGGGGCCGAGGCCGAGGTCTTCCCATGCGGCGTGTTGCGGCCAGTACACCATGAAGCTCTGCCCCCCGACCACAAGTCTCGAGGCCAGCACCTGGCCCTGCGGCCCGCACTTCGGATAGAGGAGCTGCTCGGCGCCCTCCATCGGCGACACTGTCCTCGTCTCCAGGTCGAGCCTGTGGATGCCGGGAGGACTCACGTGCGCGCTGAAAAGAAGCGTGCGCCCGTCGGGCAGGAAGCAGGGGTCCCAGTACTCAGAGCCCTTCTCTGGTTTGGCCAGGACCTCGACGGACCCCCCGTTCGCGGACACAAGCCGGAGACTCAAACCTTGATCATTCGTGGAATCCCCTCCGACGAACGCGATCTTCGCTCCGTCCGGCGACCAACTGGGCATAAAGGCCTGGAGCGGAGGATTCGTAAGTGGCAGGCGATCACGCCCGTCGCGCCGGCCGCGCCAAAGCACACCCTCGGGATACGACACCCAGGCCAGCCGCTGCCCGTCCGGTGAAGGCCTGACCATGCCGATCGACTGGCCGTCCAGGAAGCGCTCGAAGCGCCTCGACCGGGTCTCGTAGCGGTGCAACTCCCCCTTGGCGGCTCGGCCAAAGGCGAGAAGGCCCCGGCCGTCGGGTCGCGCGCCCACGTGCCTGAAACTCACCGGACCGGCGGTCAATCGGACCGGCTGCGGTCGAGCCCACGGCAGCCAGTGACTCTCCCGGACCGCCGCAACCTCCGATCGCCGCGCGAGCTGGTCAGTTTGGTCGAAGATGAAGTAGCGGCCGTCCGCGGTCCATTCGCCTCTCCCGCCCGGCCAGAGCGGCCTCGGGGTCTCTGCCGCCGTGGAGCCTTCCCAAACGTAACTCTCGCTCTCATGGCCCACCGGCCCCCGGCCGGTGAACCGGAAGCGCTTACCATCGGGGGCCCAGCGGATCCAGCCGGGCCCAATCGCAGGGATGTCGAGGAGCGGCCGGGCCTCGCTCCCGTCCACTCGGGCGAGCACGATGCGATTCCTGCGCGCGAGCAGCAGGTGCTCTTCGTCCGGCGAGAGAGCCATGGAGATCGCGCGGAGATCGCCCATACGTCGCGGGGCCCCTTGTGGAACCGGGACGAGCCAGACAGGTGAGTCGCTCGCTTCGCCATCATCGACGAGAACGAGAAGCGCGGACTGCTTTCGCAGAAACCCGTAGATCTCGATTCCGGACCGGAACGGAGTCGGCACCTCGGCCGACTCGCCTCCCGAAACGGGAACCTGGCGGATCCGCCAGCGCCCCTCCTCGAGCACCACGTAATAGAGCCGCACACCGTCCGTCGTCCAAGTCGGCTGACCTTGCGTGCGGAATTCCGGTCCCACGTCGAGACCGAGTGGCCGGATGTCCGTAATGCGCGGCGGAAGCGGCAGCCGCAGAAGCCAGGCCGTGCCGGCCAGAGTGGCGATGGCCACAGCCGTCATGATCGCCCATCGACTCGCCCGAAGGCCCGCAACTCCGGGGCCGGCATCCACACCCGAGAGCGCTTCCAGCGCGAAGGCAATGTCCCGGGCCGACCGGAAGCGCTCCTCGGGTCGTTTCTCCAGACAGCGCCTCACCACCCGATCGAGGGCCGGAGGCACACTCCCATTCGGGTCCGTGAGCCCCGCGGGGTCCTCCTTGAGGATGGCCCGCATCGTCTCGATGCCCGAGTCGCGTCGAAAGGCCCTTCGGCCCGAGAGCATCTCGTAGAGCACCGAGCCGAACGAGAAGATGTCGGACCGATTGTCCGCCGCCTTCCCTTCGACCTGCTCGGGGGACATATAGCCGACCGTGCCGAGGACGACTCCCGCCCCGGTGATCTCCGACTCCGTGGCCGCTTCGGTCGAGAGATCGTCCAGGTCGCGGGTGGGACGCAGCTTCGCCAGGCCGAAGTCGAGGAGCTTGATCCGACCGTCCTTCGTCACGAACACGTTCTCGGGCTTCAGGTCCCGATGGATGATCCCCGCTTCGTGGGCGGCCGCCAGGCCGTGGGCGATCTGGACGGCGTACTCGACCGCTTTGCGGGTCGGGAGGGGGCCGGGGCCGAGGCGCTCACGGAGCGTCTCCCCCTGGAGAAGTTCGAAGACAATGTAGGGCCCGCCCTCATGCACGCCCGTGTCGAAGACGGCGAGGAGGTTGGGGTGGCTGAGGGCGCCGGCCGCCTTGCTCTCCTGCGCAAAGCGCTTCAGCCGGTCGGGGTCGGTGGATGACTCGGCAGGCAGGACCTTGATCGCAACCTCGCGATCGAGCCGCGTGTCGCGGGCGCGGTAGACCTCGCCCATGCCCCCCGCCCTGAGCGGGGACACGACCTCGTAGGGGCCGAGACGGCTGCCCGAGGTGAGAGGCATTGTGGGCGCCCGATTCTGCGCCCGAAGCGCGGGCCGCGTCCACTACGTTCGCGGGTAATTAGTGTTTCAGTTTGGATGAAGGCGTCGTTGGGGCGGCCGGCCCGCGGGGCTACTTCTTCCCGCGCTGGCGGTGCGAGCCGCGCGTAATGCGAGGCACGACCCTGCCGTTGTAGTAGACGCGGTAATACTCTTCCGATTCCCTAATGACGTGGCCGGGCGCGCAATCGCTGAGCATCGCCTTCACTTCGCCCCACGTCACCAATCCGCGCGACGACATGGGGCGTGGGTATCAGGCGGCTGCGGGAAGAGCTACTTCTTCGGCAACAGCGGGAAGCTGGGCCTCGGCCTTGTCTAGCCTCACCACCAGCAATCGTCGCGGACTCTCGGCCTTCTCGCGCGGTAGGCCCCCCAGGGCCGCGTGTGGTTTGGCCTGGTCGGATTGCAGCACTTGCCTAGCGGCGTGCCAGCGGGCCTCATCCTTCGCATCTTTTTGCGCAAAAAATGCTTCCGCCATGGCCTGGAAGCGCTCGAAGCTCCCATTGGCATCCCGAGCCAAGTCTGCGATCACGGAAGCGTAGGCTTGCCTGTAATAGAAGAGCGCCTCATGTGGCGTATCGCCGGTCTCCGACAACGCCCCCGGCTCAACCCCGTAGGCCCACCATCCGTCTTCCTTTTCATCCACCAAAAGCGCGCGACCATCGAGGATCACGCCGGCCATGAAACCATCGCCTGTTACTACTTCGCGGTAGGTGAAGAGAAGCGGGTACTCGTCCATTGAAACCCCGTTTCTGAGAGATGGGGCACTGTGCAACGCCCCCATGGGGCCTGTCAAACTTGACCCTATGCGATTCGTGAGCAGATCGCATGCCAGGCAAGAGTTCTAACGGGGTTCGCTCGAGCGCGAGCGGCCGAGGTTAGTACCGGAAGTTGTACGAGAGCTTGATGAAGAAGGTGTGGCCGTCGTTCTGGAGCGGTCCGCTCCTTCGAAGAAGGCCCGGGCCCTCGGGATCGCAGAAGCCGCCCTGCAACCGCAGGCAGAGCGCCGGGTCGACGTTCTCGAAGTTGCTGTTGTATCCGAGGTAGAGCGCAGTCCCCGGATGAACGAGATAGGCGACGAGGACGTCGGCGTTCAAGTTCTTGGTGCGCTCGAGGGAGGAATAGGAGGGATTCGAGAGGACCGCACCATATTGAAGGATGAGCCTGAGCGACAGTTCCCGTGTGAACTGATAGTTCCACTTCGAGCGGATGATGTGGTTGGTGAAGGTGCTCGCGTGCGCCTGGTGATCGAGAAGGCGGTCGAGCAGGTAGGTGTTGTCCACCACGAGCGAGGTGAGCGGACGCACCGTGAGCGTCGCGTTGAGCAGGGTCTCGTCCGCGAGCAGGGGCGCAACGCCTTTCGGCGGATCGAAATTGATCACGCCACCGGGCGCGACGAACAGATCGAAGGACACCTGGCGGACGGGTGTGCTGCGCAGGACCAGGTAGGTGAAGGGCTCCGGATAAGCCCGATTCACCCTGAGGGCATCGAAATCCTGCGGCCGGAGCGTCTCGTCGAGCCGCCCGAAGCCGAGAGAGAGGGCAGTCTGAGCGGGCAGCTCGACAGTCGCGCCCAGCATGTAGAAGTCGTCGAGACGATGGCCTCCGTGGTCGTAGCTTCGCGCTGTCGTGAGGCTCGGCCCCCAGGCGCGGATCGCGCCGCTCTTGGGACGGAAGCGGTAGTCGGTGCGGCCCAGCACCCGGCGGAAGTCCGGACGCCGAAAGAACCCCGCGTCCGTCTCGAAGCCAGGCGCCACGTCGTGATATTCGACGCCGAACTCCCAGTGAGTATCGGTGTAGTCGATCCGAGCGTCGTACGCCGGACCCGATCGACGGGTCGCGTCGGGGTCCCGGGTCGTGCTCATGGCGCCGCCGAGACTGGCCAGCCAGTGTGTTCCCATCCTGAAGCGCTCGTCCAGGCCGGCGACACGATTGAAACCGCCGTCATACTCACGGTCCGTGACGAAGGCACCGAGGCTCACGCTGGTGCCAAAGTCTCTTTGCAAACGCGCGACCGCGAAGTGTGCGCGCTTTCCAAATTCCGGGGCCGTGTTTGCGACACTTTGGCCGGGACCGCGGTCGTCGGCCACCAGTGCTCCCATCGAGTAAGGGCCTTGGCGTCCCGTCAGCCGGATGCCGAACTCCGGGTTCTCGATGTTCCGAGTGAAGACGTATTGGATCGTCGGCTGGTAGAAGCTCAGCTCCTTGCCCGTGAACGAGGGCCCGCCGAAGAAGTCCGCGTTCTCAAGGAAGAAGGGTCGCTTCTCGGGGAAGTAGACGTCGAATCTCTGGTTGGCCGTCAACTGCGGCTCGTCGGACTCAACCTGGCTGAAGTCTGGATTGAGCGTGGCGTCCACGACGAACCTGTCTTTCACGACGGCCTTGGCGTCCAACCCACCGGTTCCGTCCAGGCGTTTGCTGTCGTAACCGGGGTTCGCGGAGTCACGGACGTCCAGTTCCCGATAGGACTGTCCCACGGCGTACGGGATCAACTGCACGTTGCGTCCGGGCGATATCCCGCGGAGCCCCGCAATCTCTCCCTCTTGTGTGAGAAAACCCCGCATCTGGCGCGAGACGCGAGGCCAGAAGGCCTCCTCGCTGCCACGCGGAAGGGTGCGCTGGAGCACGATGCCCCATCGCTGCTCCGTCCTCGGCGGAAATCGGAGGCTCTTGAACGGGATCGCGATCCACACCACGTAGCCGGCCTGCGTGCGTGTCCCGCTCGAATCCCAAACGGTGTCGAAGGAATAATCGGATCCGAGGGTTTCCGTCCAGATGGCATCTCGCTGGACGCCCAAGGCATTGACGGCGAAGCTGTAGGCGCGACGGCGGTCGAGGAAGGTGTCGAGGTAGATCTGAACCAGGTCTTCCTCTTCCACATTTTCCCGGCGGTTCAGGTGGGCGTGGATGGCACCGGGGGCAGAGTCGAAGCAGACGAAGACGGCGAAGAGATGCTTCTCGTCGTAGCCGAGGTAGACCTCGGTGCGCTGCGACGCCGCGATGCCGTCGTGGGGCTCGCGCTGGGAGAACCCTTCCACGCGGGCCATCTGGCGCGCCGCGTCGCTCGCGGGCGCCATGCTGAGAAAGTCGGCCAAAGCAGGCGGTCCGGAAAGCCTCGGGATGGTCACCTGCGACTCTGGCGTTCGTCCACCCGCTGCAAACGCAGTCGGACCCAGGGCCAGCAGGATGCCCCAGAGGAGACCGATTCGGGCGGGGCTCAACGCGACGCCAGCAAAGGCTCTTGCGCCCGACGGCGCCAGCCCCCCACCCGTCGTGAACCCAGCATGTACGGGGATCTCTACTTGGCCTAGACGACGGTGCCGAACAACGCCCCGACGCCCGCGGTCACTCCCATCGCGAGGGCGCCCCAGAACATGACTCGGACCATGCTCACCACCACCGGAGCACCGCCGGCGCGGGCGGCCAGCCAACCCAGAAGCGCAAGACACGCCATGGACCCGGCCGCGACGGAGGCGCCCATGTGCGACGCCGGCGCCATGGCCAGGACGGCGAGGGGCATCGCGGCGCCGATCGAAAACGTGCCGGCCGAAGCCAAGGCGGCCTGCACTGGACGTGCCGTGAGGATCTCCGAGATCCCGAGCTCGTCGCGCGCGTGAGCGGTGAGCGCGTCCTTCTGCATGAGCTGCTCGGCCACCTGCTTCGCGAGCGAAGGATCGAGCCCACGACCGACGTAGATGGCTGCGAGCTCCTTGTGCTCGTTGACGCTGTCGGTCTCGAGCTCCTGGCGCTCTCTCGCGAGATCGGCGCGCTCCGTGTCGGACTGGGTGCTGACCGACACGTACTCTCCCGCCGCCATCGACATGGCACCGGCGACCAGACCGGCCACACCGGCCACCCAGATGCTTGTGCCGGTGCCATCGGCCGCGGCCACGCCGACGACGAGGCTCGACGTGGAGAGAATCCCGTCGTTGGCTCCCAGCACGGCGGCGCGCAACCAGCCGATCCTCTGCGTCCGGTGATGCTCGGCATGGTATCGGTAGCTCATTTCCTGGAGGGCCGGTGCGCGGTCCACCACTCCGCCGCCTGAGCCTCGGTCCACGGCTCTACCGGGAGGGCAGAGAGGGACCGCGACAGCTCCGTGGCGGATTGTGGCCGATCCTCGGGCCT
>JBGPYB010000037.1:0-31840 GCA_041493035.1 Vicinamibacteria bacterium
AACCACCGTGCCCTCCGCCTCCAGGACCCGAGTGAACGGGGGCACGCGAGCGGTTCCCGGACAGACTCTCCCTGTCGAGGCCGATGGAAAAGACGGGCACCTCCGACCGGCGCGCCAGCTCGCGGAGGCGCTCGAAGGGTGTGAAGCTCTCGGTGTCGACTCCGTCGGTGACGAGAACGACCGCCTTGCTTTCCGCGGGTCCCGCCGCTACTCGCTTGATTGCTTCGTAAGCCGCGTCGTAGAGAGCCGTGCCTCCCGCGGGTTCCAGCATGTCCAGGACACGGCCCAGCAGATCCCGATCCGACGTGAAGTCCTGGACGATGCGCACGTCGGTGCTGAACGTCATCACCAGGATCTCGTCGGCAGGCTCGAGCAGGTCGATGAAGTGCTTGAGAGCTTCCTCCACCTGGAGGGTCTTGCTCTCCATGCTGCCGCTCACGTCGAGGGCCAGGGCGACGCGGAGGGGCCGGCGCTCCCCGCTGAAGAGCGTGACGTTTTGTCGCTTCCCGTCTTCCAAGATCTGGAAGTCGCTCCCCTGGAGCCCCAGTACGGGCTGGCCGGTCTTGTCGAGGACCGCAACGGGCACGCGCACGCTGCGCGCCCGGGCGCTGAACGTGGGCGCCTGCGCGCTCGCGGCGACGGGTGCTGCGGGCGCTCCTCCGGCTGCCGGAGCCGGCAGAACCGGGACAGAGGCCTTCGGCTTCTCCGCCGGCGCCGCGCGACGAACCGCGACGATCAGGGTCTCGCTGGCGCCCGCTTCACGAAGCGCCGTCTCGTGGGCCGAGTCGAGCGGCTCGGCGAATCCCCGGTCGTGAAGCTCCGTGAGGATCGTGTGCTCGCCGATCCCCGCGCGCAGGAAGCGGACGACGTCCGCGGTGGTGAGGGGAACGTCGCCCCACGAACCGGCGGCCGCGGCGACGAGCAGCAGAACCGCAACAAAGCGCGCCAGAACCATCCGCAGCGGCCCCCGAGCGTCCTCGCCGGAGACGGCCCGTGGTCGCGATCGAGGACAGCCTTTGATCGAGATCTCGTTGGGTGAGGCCGCTCCTGCGGACCCACGTCTCGGATCATGCCGCATCCACTATGACTCGGGAGCAGAATCCATGCCTGACCATCCCCTGACCGGCCGGCGTGGCTGCGCGGTCTCGTCCGAGCACGTACGAGAACCGTAACCACTTACGCAAGCGGTAATTCGCGCGACGCGCCGAAGCAGTGTGCCTCTTTACAATCAATGACTTATCTGTCATCGAGACTGGTACTAGGTTTGCAGCCCATCTATCGCGATGGGTTTTGCCAGGAGCTGGATCAAGACCGCCTACCTCAGAGAAATCCCCACCTTGAGGTTGGAGGTGGCCTTAGCGATCTCTCTCCTTTCGACGGCGACCGCCGGATACGCCCAGGACGCGCCGGAATGGGCCACCCTCCACGGGTTCGGCGGAGACGCGTACGGCAACACCGACGTCAATCGCTACCTCGTCGCCAGTCCGACCGGGGCGTATCAGAACGCCCAGTTGGCTCTCGCCGCGATCGCCTCGCCCTCCGAAAAGCTTCAGATCAGCTCGCAGATCTCTTGGAAGCAGACGTCCGACGGACTCCAGACGGAACTGGACTACGCGTTCGCCGAGTGGAGGTTCTCCGACGCCGTCCGGTTCCGGGTGGGAAGGGCGAAGCAGCCCTTCGGCATCTACACCGAGATCTTCGACGTCGGAACCCTTCGGCCTTTCTATTCGCTTCCTCAAGGTGTCTACGGCCCCGCGGCTCTCGTGGCCAAGGGCTACGACGGCCTCGGTCTCACCGGCCGCGCGAACCTCGGCGACCGATGGGTCCTCCGCTACGACCTCTATGGCGGTGGAGTGAGGCTCGCGAACACTGCGCTCGCACCCGGACTCGACGCGGGTGAGGGCGCCGCCGAGGACGTCGAGATCATCCGGGACGTTGCGGGGGCACGAGCCAACCTCGAGACGCCGGTGCGCGGCCTGCGCTTCGGCCTGTCGGCATACAGCGGGAAGGAGGAGCGCGAGGAACAGGTGCGCCACAACGTCTTCGGCGTCCATGGGGAGTACCTCGCGGGCGCCTGGTCGGCTCGCAGCGAATACGTCTGGCATCCGGAGAAGGACGGCCCCCACCTGAGGGCCTTCTATCTCGAGGTCGCACGCACCTTCCGTCTCCACTGGCAGGCGGCGGCTCGCTACGACTGGTCGGACACGACGTTCTCTTCCGGCGAGCCGCTGCCGGCGAGTTCTCTCGGCCGACACGAGGACGTCGCCTTTGGACTCAACTACGTCTTCAGCCCGGCCTTCGTCTTGAAGACGTCCTACCACCGCGTGAACGGGAACCGATTCGCGCGACCCGACGATCTTGAGCAGGTTCTCGATGCGGGGGCGCTCCAGACCCGAACCCACGCCGTGATCGCCGGCGCCCAGTTCAGCTTCTGAGGGAGACGCGCGCATGATGCGAAAGCCCTTCGGAATCCTAGCGCTCCTCCTGGCGTCGGCGACCCTCCTCTCGGCCCAGGGGGGCACGGGCTTCCGGCTGATCGTGAACGCGGCCCATCCGGGAACGCCTCTTCGGCGGTCGGAGGTGTCCGACATCTTTCTCAAGAAGACGACGAGGTGGGGGCACGGCGTGGCCGTGGCGCCGGTGGATCAATCGGCCACGTCCCAGATCCGCGCGGCGTTCTCGAAGGACGTGCATGGCCGCAGCGTCGACGCCGTCCAGAACTACTGGCAGCAGCAGATCTTCTCGGGGCGCGACGCGCCTCCGCGCGTCAAGACGTCCGACGCCGAGGTCATGGCGTTCGTCCAATCCAACCCGGGAGGGATTGGCTACGTCTCGGACACGGCGTCCCTGATCGACGGAGTGAAGCTCCTCACCGTAACGGACTAAACCCGCGAGGTCCTTGATGAAGGTTTCGAAATCATTCGTTCCTATGTGTCTTTTCGCTGTCGCGTCGCTCGTCGCTCTTGCCAGTTGCGGCGGCAGCGGCTACTCGTCCCCCTCGAGCCCCTCCACTCCCGCGCCAACTCCGGCGGCGGCGGCCGACGTCACGATCCTGATCTCCGGCATCAGCGGAGGGATGTCCTTCTCGCCCGCGACGGCGGCAGTCAAGGTTGGGCAGACCGTGTCCTGGAAGAACAACGACGCGATCACCCACGCCATCGCCCAGGACGGCGGTGGCGGCCTGACGACACCCGGCATCGCCCCCGGCGCGACCAGCGCTCCTGTCCAGATCACCGCGGCGGGAACCCTCGCCTACCACTGCAGCATTCACCCATCGATGACCGGCAGTTTGGCCGTGACCCAGTAGAGGTCACAGTCTTCGATACGCCTGGAGGGCGTCGATCACGCTGGCGTTGCGGCGGCAGTTTCCAGCCTGCGCCTTTGGTCACGGAACGAGGGTCAGGCCTTCGCCCACGGCGGCTTCTCGCAATCGGCCGTCGAACGCCACCATCGGGACCGGTGTTCGAAGCGCCTGTTGCAGGATCAAGCAGCTCGCGAGCTGAATCGCGTCGCCGGCGCGAAGCGCATGCCGCAGCAACAGCGCGCGCGCCACGCCCGCGGTCTCGTCGGTGACCTCGATCAGGTGGAGCGCCTGAAGGTCGGCCGCCCATGCTCGCAGCACCCGATCTCGTGCGGCGATCGGGAGGGTCCCCTCCCGGCTGCGGCGAGCGACGGCCGAGGCGACTTCGACTTCGCTCAAGCGACTCGTGGTGGGCGACGACTCCGCCAGCAGCCGGCGCACGAGCGCCGTTCCCGGCTCCCGCACATAGCGCTTCACGATGGCGCTTGCGTCGAAGTAACGGATCAGAAGCGATCCTCGCGGTCCTCGCTCACGGCGTCGGCCAGGGAGGGCCCTGAGCGTTCTACCGGCGTGAAGGCCTTGAGTGCGCGGGCTCTTGGCGTGAGCACCCCGCGAGCCACGAGCCGCGCCAGGGCGGACTCCTCGGGATCGCCCTGACCAATCGGCCGCAGCTCCGCCACCGGCTGACCGCGGTCCGTCACGACCACGACGTGCCCCGCCCTGGCGCGTCCCAGATACATCCCGAGGCGCGTCTTGAGCTCACGAGATCCCACGCTGGTTCTCATGTGGTCATGATGACTACATGGCTCGACACTGTCAAGGAGGGAGCGTCGCGCGTACTAAATCTTTCGCAACCTTCGCCGGGCGACTGGCGTCTCATGGGGGAACAAAGGGGGGACCCGGGTGGAGTTGAGGCCAGCCGTTCTAATCCTGATGCTGGCCGCGGCCGGCGCCGAAGCGACCGAGAACTCCACGCCACCGGTGCCACGACCTGAGGTCGCGCTGGCGCGGGTCGAGGTGCCGCCCCTCGTCGACGGCGTCCTCGACGACCCTGCCTGGGCCACGCCCCCGCTCGATCTGAGCGAGTGGCTCACGTACAACCCATTGAATGGCTCGCCGATGGCCCAACGCACCGAGGTGCGGGCCGCATACGACGGCAAGGCGCTCTACTTTGCGTTCCACTGCCTCGACCCGGAGCCCGACAAGATCCGCGGCACCCTCAGCCGGCGCGATCAGCTCTGGAACGACGACTGGGTGGGGCTGAGTCTCGACTCGGTGGGGAACGGCCAGTCCTCCTACGATATGTTCGTCAACCCTCGCGGGGTTCAGGCCGACATCCTGACCACGAGCAGCGGGGGGGAAAACTCGGCGCCGGACTGGGTGTGGCAGAGCGCCGCCCGGCGGACGGATCAGGGGTATGACGTCGAGATCCGCCTCCCCCTCACGAGCATCCGCTTCAAGTCGGGCGAGAGCGTCCCGATGGGCGTCCTCTTCTGGCGGCGCGTGAGCCGTCTGGGCGTGTCGGCGTCGTGGCCCAGCGTCCCGGCCGGCAAGACCTTCATCGAGAACCACGCGAAGCTGGTCCTCCACGATCTCCGCAGGCCCCTGACCCTCGAGGTGATCCCGAGCCTGACGTATTCCCGGAACCAGGAACGGCTCACCCCGGCGGGCTTCGGCCCGGCCGACTCCACACCCGACGCCGGCCTCAGCGTGAAGTACGGCGTGACCTCCGCCGTCACCCTCGAAGGGGCCTTCAATCCCGATTTCAGCCAGGTGGAGAGCGACGCGTTTCAGGTCGAGGTCAACCAGCGCTATCCCCTGTTCTTCTCGGAGAAGCGGCCATTTTTCATGGAGGGGATGGGGACCTTCGAGCTGGCCGGGGCCGGCGGCGACGCCGTCATGCGCACAGCGGTCGACACCCGGCGGATCGCGGACCCGCGCTGGGGCGGAAAATTCACCGGGACGCTGGGCCGACTGACGTTCGCGACGCTCTCCGCCGGGGACGAAGCTCCCGGGCGTGGGACGGACGAGGGACCGAGCCCCTTTCCAGGAGCGCAAAAGCTCTTCAACATCGGCCGCGCCGTCTACAGCCTCGGCGCCAACAGCTACGCGGGCGGCCTCGTCACCGACACGGAGTTCGGGCGGGGATACAACCGCGTGGCGGGGCTCGACCTCTCCATGCGCCGCGGCAAACACCAATGGTCGGCTACTGCACTGGCCACCACCACCCGGTCGCCCGATGGAACCGTTGACACGAGCGGCCTCGGAGGCCAGGCGTCCTACGCCCACGAGAGCAAACGCTTCGTCTTCGTGAACGAGATCGAGCACTACGCACGCGACTTCCAGATGGACACCGGATTCCTGAACCAGACCGGCATCACGGCGGACTGGACGTTCGCGGCGCTCAGCCTCTACCCCGACGAGAAGAAGCACGCGTGGCTCAAGCGGGTGGTCCCATTCGTCTTCACGCGCGTCGTGGACGACCAGGTCCAGGGGGGGAAGGGCTGGTTCGTCCTGCCGGGCCTTCGGATGCACCTGACCCGCCAGGGCTTCTTCCGAGTGGATACGGGGTGGGGAAAGGAGCCCTGGGCCCAGCAGACCTTCAAGACCCGGACCACCCGTGTCATCGCCCAGGCCCAGTTCACCCGCTGGCTGAACCTGTCCTCGGTCTACCAGTTCGGACGCTCGGTGTACTACGACCCGGTGAACCCGTTCCTCGGCCGATCGCGCTCGATCTCGGTGGACGCGTCCCTCCAGCCCAGCTCCCAGTTCAACCAGTCCGTGTCGTGGAATCGCGTGGCCTTCGACCACCTCTCGGGCGAACGCGTCTACGATGTCGACATCGTCTACTCGAAAACCAGCTTCCAGTTCGACCGGCGCTTCCTCCTGCGCGCCATCGGCCAGTACGACAGCTCGCGCCACCAGGTGCTGACCGACGTGCTTGGCTCCTTCGAGCTGATCCCGGGCACCGTCGCCTACCTCGGCTACGGCTCGTCGATCGAGCAGAGGGAATGGGACGGGAACGCCTGGCAGCCCGGAACAGGCCACTACGCCACCGCGCGGCGCGGCCTCTTCTTCAAGGCCTCCTACATCCACCGGTTCTAGCGCCACTTCGCCTTCTCGTCCCGCGCTTCCGCGAACGGGATTCGTCAATCCTTTCGTCGAAGCGGACAAGCCGAGCCAGCTCTTCCAGTACTACCTCTTGAACACTCACGGCTTCGAGCAGAACGTCTTCACCTCCCAGATCCCGGGCGTCAACGATGCCGCCCAGCTCACGGCCACCGGCGGCAACTGCGGCCTGCCGACCGTCGGCGGTGTGAGGCTCGTGGTCGAGCCCAAGCCTGGCCTTCCCACCGATCCCAACAGTGTGCGCGCCTTCATCGACGTCTTCACCGACATCTCCGGGTTGTTCGTCATCAACAACGAGAGCGGCTGGTATGAAGGCTGGATGATCCACGACCTGACCGTCCCTCCGGTCGCCCCACCGAGGCCCGATGGCCATGCAGCCTTCGGCGCCATCACGGCAGCGGACGCGGCTCTCCTCAAGCACCGCGGTCACGGGAACAACGTCCCCGGGAACATCTTCACTGTCGACGGCAAAGCCGTTCGCTTCCCGAACGAGCTCGATCATTTCCCTGATGTTCAGACCAACGTTGTTCCGATCCAACTCAGCATGGGGGCCTACAACTCCCTTCAGCAGACCGACGCACACGCCTACTGGGAGTTCAACTACCAGACGAACTGGATTCACCCCCTCTATGAGCTGCCGTTCACCGGAGGCTTCCCGGATCGATTTGGAGCGGCCCTCGACGCATTCAGGGACGGCGAGATCGGCAAGCTTCAGTCAATCGTGCCCGGGTCGGGTCCTCGCGGCGTAATCAACCGGCCCGAGGTCATGGGCGACGATCCGAACCTCCCGCGCGACCCCGACAAGTTCGACGCCGAGGTCGACAGCCAGCGGGAGTTCCGCCAACGCTTCATCCCCAGTGGCCTGGCGAACGAGGTCTTCCTCGACGTCTACGAGAGGCCCGCCTCCTTCGAGCCTTTCGAGCGGCGCCTCACGCGGCGCCTCTTCGACGCCTATGCAGCGGAGGTCGCGCGGGTGGACACGAACGGAGACGGAATCATCTCGGCGGGTGAAGGCGACGTGGACAATGCGTCCGACGGGTTCCCGGACAACGAGCACCTCTTCCTCCCGGCGACCGCCTTCAACCGCTTCGCGGTGAGCCGCGAGCTCAACGACGGTCTGCTCGCGCCGCGGTTTGCCCCCAGCCAGCGGGGTTGGGTCCTGAACGGCTCGCGGGTAGGCGTGAGCCCGACGGTGCCGGCCTCGGGCGCGCGTGATGGAGACGACCGGTAGCCGCAAAGTCTGATCGAAAAGAGGGGGACCACGCGCCATCGGCGACGTGGCCCCCCGCCGCCTTGCCCGGTCCTGGGGTAGCATCTGCGACAGTCCGCCCCATGAGCCAGCTCCTCATCCAGCAGTACCTGAACAACTGGCAGGACCTCCGTAAGGTCTCGGGGACGCACCGCGAATCGGTGGTGCGCGAAGCCTTCAAAGACCTGCTCAAGGGCTGGGGCCGAGCCCACGATCTGGTCTTCGTCCCGGAATACGAGATCACGACGACCGCGAAGGACCGTCGCTACGTGGACGGCGCGCTGCTCCACGAGCTGCGCATGCCGTTCGGCTATTGGGAAGCCAAAGACGAGAAGGACGATCTCGACGCCGAGATCGACTTCAAGTTCAAGCGCGGCTATCCGCGCGACAACATCATCTTCGAGGAATCGACGCAGGCGGTCCTGATCCAGAACCGCGACGAGGTGATGCGGTGCCCCGTCGACGATGTAGAGGCCCTCGAGAAGCTGCTCAACCTGTTCTTCGGCTACGAGCGCGCCGAGATTACGGAATTCCGCAAGGCCGTGGAGCAGTTCAGGACCGATCTCCCAGCCGTTCTCGAATCACTGCGCGCGATGATCGTGAAGGCGCAGAAGGCCGAGGCGCCCTTCGCCGGCGCCGACAAGCGATCTCCTACACGGCAGGTCCTCTCCGCCACAGCGACAGCGCCAGGCCCGCGATCATCAGAACGAGAAGCGCCGTGTTGACGACGACGCTGGGCGTGGTTGCGACTCTGACGATGGGCAGGAACGCCAGGATGAGTTGTTTCCTGATCAGGTGTTCCACCAGGAGCAAGCCGAACATGAAGGGAACCATGGCGCGGTAGCGGAACAACGCCAACACGCACAGCAGCACGATCACGAGATGCAAGAGTCCCCACTGCGCGAAGAGGGTAACGACGGTGTTCGCCCCGGCCAGCGTGTAGGAGTCCAATGGAATCCCGTCGGCAGAACGGGCTACCCTCTCACCGATGAAGATGGAGCCCAGGCTCATCAGCAGCTTCAGGATCAGGATGGGGACGAACAGCCACAGCGCGAGCCTGTGACCGCGATAGGTGTTGTCGATGTACGGGGGAAGGATGTGCTTGAGCATGTAGGTTCCCTTTCCTTGAGCGGCGTCCTTGGTGTGGGCGGTCAGCCCGTTGTTTCTTTCGCAGACATGGCGGCCACGATTAGGATGATAGCGACCACCCGATTCCATGCCCATGACCGCAGCGATCAATAGCTTGACCGCACGTAACACGCTGCGGCGAGCGGCAGGCGGAGCGAGCGTTGCGGCGGGAATCGCCAAGGGCCTGCTGGAGTTCGCCGTCTCGAGGGGGGCTTCCCGGAAGCTCCTGGTCGAGCGGTCGGGAATCGCGTTCGAAGATTTCGAGGACCCGGACCGCCGCATTCCCCTGGAACGCTACGCATCGCTGATGCGGGCGGGTGCGAAGTTGAGCAACGAACCTGCCTTGGCATTGAGGTTTGGCGAGGCCGTCGACCTGGCGGAACTGTCGTTCATTGGGCTGCTCTGCTACGCCGCGGAGTCAGTGGACGATGCGTTCGTGCAGTTGAACCGGTACGCGCGCGTGATGATCGACGTGCCGGTGGAAGGGAACCGGGATCGATTCCAGAGCGTGAGAAGAAACGGCGGTACATGGTTGGTGGACGCGCGCGCCAATCCAAACGACTTTCCGGAGCTCACCGAGGCGACATTCGCGCGCATGGTGGTTCGAGCGCGCGCGTTCGAGGGTCCTGACAAGCGCTACTTGAAGGAAGTCCATTTCACGCATGCCGAGCCCGCTTACCGCGCAGAGTTCGATCGAATCTTCAAGGCGCCAGTGCGTTTCGGCAGCGACAAGAACGCCATGCTGATGGACGACTCGTGGACCCCGAACGGGGTCCTCAGGCCGAGTCGCTATGCGTTCAATATCCTGAGCGAGCGTGCCGATGCGCTGCTTGAACAGCTGGACAGCGCCAAGACCACGCGCGGCCAGGTGGAAGGACTGTTGATCCCGATCCTGCATCGGGGTGAGGCATCCGTCGAGGTGATCGCCGCAAAGATGGGCATCAGCCGGCAGACGCTCTATCGCCGGCTACGGGCGGAAGGAGTGCGCTTCGACCAGCTCTTGGACGAGCTCCGCCACCGGATGGCCTTGAACTACCTCAACGACAAGAGAGTGTCCGCTAACGAAACGGCCTATCTGGTCGGCTTCTCTGAACCCAGTGCGTTCTCGCGCGCATTCAAGCGCTGGACTGGAAGCAGCCCGGGTAGGAGGACGAAGCAGTAGGAGTAGGTAGCGAGTCGTCTCACTCCGGCAGGCAGGCGACGCCGCGAGCCATCGGCGCTCACCACACCGTTCCGTTTCACGACGTTCCTGCCCAGAATAGACGACAAGCCCCTCAGTGACATCCTGACGGAGCATCATTTCACTGCATTCGGACCGGAACTCAGACTCCCCAACAAAGGGTTCCTCTTCTCGGTCGGGAAGCGCAGCCCCGCGGCGGTGCTTGCGGTGACCATGCCGCCGAACTACGACATCTTCGTTCCGGACGTAGGCTCCTCGTGTGCTCCACACGGTACTCTGAGGACGGTGGGCGATCGACAACATCACCGATTGGGGCCTCGAGCAGTTCAAAAAGCACTACGAGCCTGGCCGCGCGAAGGCGAAGCAGCCCATCACCAAGGACGCCATCTTCCACTACGTCTACGGCGTCCTCCACGACCCGGTCTATCGTGAGAAGTACGCCCAGAACCTGAAGCGCGAGTTTCCTCGCATCCCTTTCTACGCCGACTTCTGGGTGTGGGCCGGCTGGGGCGAGGAGCTGATGGACATCCACATCGGCTATGAGAAGGTCGCACCGGCGAGACTGAAGCGTACCGATCGCACCGACGAGAACGCGAAGGAATCGGCCACGTCGCCGAGGGTTCTGCTGAAGGCGGACAAGGAGACCGGGCGGATCCTCGTCGACAGCGAGACGACGCTCGCGGGCATCCCCACCGAGGCCTGGGAGTACAAGCTCGGCAACCGCTGCGCGCTCGAATGGATCCTCGACCAGTACAAAGAGAAGAAGCCGAAGGATCCGGTCAACCTTCAGGAGAAGACTGAAGTCGAGGTCCTGATCCCCAGCGACCCGGTCCGGGACGACGACGACCCGACGGGCTGGAAGGCCGCGCGGCAATTCATCGGCATGTGGAAAGACGCGACCTCAGGCGAGAACGTCGGCGAAGACCACGACAAGTACATCTATAGGCGCAAGTGATCTTGCAGGCATGACCAGCAACACCTGGCCTGGATGCACTGGCTCCTCGGAAAGATCGAATCCCAAGGGAAGCGGCCAGGGGATATTGATGATCTTGGTCGTATTCCCGTCCTTGCTGAAGTGAACGCAAGGGGACTGTGGTTCTGGACGTCACCCCAGGCGTTGCCGAGAACGAGCACGTCGCTCTCGGAAGACCACGACTGGGCCATCAGGGATCGGTTCTCGCGTGGAGGCCGAGGTAGGTTCCCACAAAGCCGCCGGCGACGGCCGTGCTCAGGATGGAGCCGTCTTCGCCGTCCTTGAGCGTGACCCAGGCACCCGGGCGCGTCGCGTACGAGAATGCGTGCGCACGCCCCCTCCCTTCGATCCTGACCTCGACCGCTCGGGGGAACGGTGCGGTGATGGTCTGCCGCGCGATCGTGTCTGGAACGGCGCCGGGGTCGGCGCCGGCTACGCGCTCGACGAACACCTCCGCGTCCGAGCCACGGCGCCTCACGCCCAAATAGAAGTAGTGCGTCTCGTTCTGAAAGGCGACGAGCCCGGCTGAATATCCGGACCCCGTAGGCATTCGGAGCGCGGTGGCGGCCGTGAAGTGGGCATGCTGTTGCCGGCGGCCGACGAACGAGAGATTTTCCCGCCCTGTCAGAGCCGACCCTGGTCGCAGGGACAGAGCGCCCGGCGTCTTGGCAAGGTCGTACCAGGCTTCGTGCGGCGTCCGCAGGAGGTTCCAGAGCGGATCCAGCACCGGACCGTCGAACTCGTCGCGCCAGGTGAAGTTGCCGTTGAGCGGTGTATGGGGCCCTCGGTCGGCGGGCAGCTTCGGAGCCGCGGCCATTGCCGGAACGGCCTCGTTCGGGGCGAGAATCACGGGCCAGTCGTCGGCCCAGGCCACCGGCAGCAGGAACGTCTCGCGCCCGGTGTTGTAGAGCCCGCCTTCGGCGTAGGGCCGAGAGCCGAGAAAAACAGCCCACCAGGCGCCGTCGGGTGTCTCGACGAAGTCGGCGTGCCCCGTCGACGTCACGGGATCGGGTCGCGCCGGATCCAGTGTCCGCTGCGTGAGGATCGGGTTCTTCTCCCAGGGAACGTAGGGCCCGCGTACGGTCCGGCTGCGGAAGACCACCTCCGAGTGGTCCTCGCCCGTTCCGCCCTCGGCGGCGATCAGGTAGTACCAGCCGTTCCTCTTGAAGACGTGCGGCCCCTCGATCCAGATCGGGTGCTTCGACATGTCGACGCCGCCGTCGACGATGATCTCGCGCGGGCCGGTCAGGCGCCGGCTCTTGAGGTCGAACTCCTGCATCCAGATGGCGCGGTGCCCCGAATAGAGCCCGCGACCGTCGGCCGGTGGGCCGTTGTTGACGATGTAGGCTCGGCCGTCGGGATCGAAGAAGAACGACGGGTCGATGCCGTCGATCTCGGGCAACCAGACGGGGTCCGACCAGGGGCTAGCCGGATCGGACGCCGTCACGAAGAAGTTCCCTCCGCCCCCCACCAGCGTCGTGATCATGTAGAACATCCCGGCGTGATGGCGCAGGCTCGGGGCGAAGATCCCCTGGGACACCTGCAGGCCGTCGAGCTTGAGCTGCGACGGGCGAGTGAGCACGGCACCGACCTGGGTCCAGTGGACGAGGTCGCGGCTCCTGAAGAGCGGAACGCCGGGAAAATACGCGAAGGAAGAGTTCACGAGGTAGTAGTCGGCACCCACCCGGCAAAGGCTCGGGTCGGGATAGAAGCCGGCCAGGATCGGGTTGCGGTAGGAGCTCGGAGCGAGCGGGGCGTCGGAGAGCGGATCCTTCCCCACGTACTCGAACCACTCGAACGCCGCGACCGGCGCTGATGGGGCGGCTTGCTGCGCGCTCGCGCTCTGAAGGGAAGCGGCCAACAGCAGAATCGCCAGGATGAGTCTGACTCTCATAGGGCCTCGGCTACTGTATAAAAGCCCTGTCACTTGAGCGCGCGACGGCTTTCGGTACGCGGCGGGGCGTGTCTTGCTAACGCGTCGGTCTCGCGGTGTGCGGGCTACATCTTGTCGAGCTCGATATTGATGATCTTGCTCGTATTCCCGTCCTTGGTGAAGTGGACGCTGACCCTCACCTTGGGGGCACTGGTGAACTTGGCCTCGTAGACGAACAGTGGGGCGTCGCCCTCGAGCACGCTGTCGTCTTTGATCATCTTGCGCGACACGTACTTGCCGAGATCCTTCATGTCATCGTCGTAAGTGGCCTTGAAGCTCCGCTCTGCAGCGGCCGGATCCATCGCCATCGCACTCGTGTATTCGGCGTAGAACGCCTTGGCGTCCTGGCGGTTGTAGGCGGTGAGTGCTCTGTCGATGCTGGCTTCGAGCGCCTTGACCTTGGCGTCCCCAAGGGGCGCCTGGGCGAAAGCAGTGGATGCGACGACCGTGGACGCAAGCAGCACGAGACGTGGGGCGAGCCTTCTGACATTCATGGCGGTACCTCCTGATCCTTTCCTTTTACATCGTTGAAGCGGGCCACGGTTCTGGGCCTCACCTCAGGGGTCCTTCCCTCAACGCGTCGGAGGCGCGTCGCCCTCCCACCGGGCCCGTATCTTCGCCATCTCGCCGGAGTCGAGCAGCTCCTTGATGGCGGCGTTCGCGCGGGCGAGCAAGTCAGGGCGCGACCGGAGCGCGCCGACGTGGCAGCCGAGGCGGTTCAGGGGCTCGCCGACGATGCGAAGAGGCGCGCCCTGACGTACGCGCCAGCGAACGTACATCGAATCGTAGAGCATGGCGTCGAGCTGGCCCGCCAGGAGCTGGTCGAAGAGCCGCTCGCCGTCCTCCACGACGACGAAACGTGCGCGCAGGTCGTTCCGCATCCCGAGCAGCGCCGGCTCGACCGCTGGATCGGGGATGTTTCCCACGCGACGACCTTCGAGGTCGACCAGGCCGTGGACCGGCGAGTCGGACCTCACCGCCGTCAAGATGCCCCAGTCGTAGTACGGGACGGACGCCGAGACGGCTTGGGGCGTCTTCGCGGTCGGCGTCCATGATCCCAGGATCAAATCCACGTGCCGGCGATCAGCTCCTTCTCGTAGTCGAACCACGACGTCGGCACGATTTCCGGCGCCGCGCCCATGCGGCGGGCGAGTGCGCGCAGGATTTCCACCTCCAGGCCCGTGAGGGAACGAAGCTGTTCCTTGGTGACCTGGGGCGGCAGCCGGTGGTCTTCCAGGTGTCCTTCGAGCTCCGGAATGAACGAGCCGGGGGCGCCGCGTGTGTCCATTCCGAAGCGCAGCGTGGGCGTCGGGGTGGCGGTCTCCAGCAGCAACGCTGCGGCCACGGCGAGGGCGTACATGGCGGTCGGAAAAGCGTACTGCGAACCCGCCCAGAGGTACAGTCCGCGGCAGCGGCGCCCGCTCCCCAGACGAGCAGCTCGTCATCGGGCGGCGGACGCACGGCGGCTTGCGGTTCGGGTCCATGACGGGAGACCCGTTCTTTCCCCCCGGGGGAGCTCAGCACCCCGCAGCGGTTCGCGCGGCGGGAGACCGTAGGCCGCGCCCTCGTGGGCATCGAGGTCGTGGATCGCGAGGATGTTGGGATGGTTGAGGGCGCGCGTCGTGAGCGCGATACACCTCGCCCATGCCGCCGACGCCCAGCGGCGCCGTCACCTCGTATGGGCCGAGCTTCGTTCCCGCTGCGAGGGCCACCTCGCTACCTCAGCCCCGTGCCGACGTAGAGCGTCGAGGTGTCGTCGCGGAAGATGTAGGCGTACGCGTTGCCGGCGGGGGCGATCACGACGCCCGGGATGAAGGCGGCCGGACCGCCGCCTTCGCGGACGATCTCCCGCCAGAGCTGCCGCGTGCCGCGGGCGAGGTCGACCCGGAAGATCTTTCGATCGTTGTCGTGGACGAAGAGGTAGCGGCTGTCCGTGCTCACGCGGAGCGGCACGTCGCCGAAGATCGTGCCCGGCACGCCGCGAGGCTCGCCGCCCGCGGTGGGATACAGCGCCACCTGCCGCTGTCGGTTCGCCACGACGTAGGCGCCATCGGGTGTGGTGGGGATCACGAAACTTAGCAAAAAGCCTTCGTCCGACATCGGTTTCGGGTCGCCGCCCGCGAGATCCTGAAGGTAGAAGCGTGCGGAGCGCCCCTCCTCGTTGGCGAAGAGCACGACGCGCTTGCCGTCGGGGAGAAAGGCGCCTGAGTGGATCTGCATGAGCGCGCCGCGCGGGAGGGCTCGTGGCTCTCCAGCGCCGGTCGGCAGCAGGACCGCTTGCATCGGCAGCGTCAGGTTGACGACGAGGGCGAGCGCCCCGTCGGGGGAGAGGGCGAGTGCTGCGCCCTTGCCCAGGCGCACGGGCGGTGTGCCATCCATGCCGCGGATGTATGCGGTGTACTCGGATCCGCCACCCTCGCCCTGCTCCTGGAACAGCAGCGTCTTCCCGTCGAGGGAGATGTCGGTCGCGATACCGTAGTCGAGCCACGAAAGCTCGCGCTCCTTCGTCTCTCCGGGTGCTAGCCCAAACAGTTGCAGCCGTCTCCTCTGCACGGCAACGAGCACGCGGCCGTCGGGCGCGATGTCCTGGAGCGCGAGGCTGCCGGGCCCTCGAAAGACGGGCCGCAGCCGGCCGCTCAGGGTTACGGCCCACAGGCTGTTCTCGGCGCCGGAGCGCGTCGCCGTGAACCAGACCTCGCGGCCGTCGGCAGACCAGGCGAGGCCCCGGATGTCCGCCCAGTCCGGGACAGCGTGGTCTTCTTGCCGTCGCTGTCGACGACCGCGATATCACCGCGAAAATCCCCGGCGAAGGGATGATCGCTGAACGCGACGTGTTTGCCGTCCGGGGAGACACGCACGTGTCGCATGGACCCCGCTTCGTAAAGAGGCTTTCCGACAGGGAACTCGAGACGCATCTCCGAGCCCACCAGGCGCAGCGCAGCGATCGAGATGCCGTCGGGGCCGAGGTCCGCGCCCGCCACGTTCTCGACCACGTCACGGGGAGCGCCCCCGCCCATGGGCACTTGGGCCAGCGTGACGCCGTTGCCCACCGGTCGACCGATCAGGAGGTCGCCGGCTTTCGAGATCCCTCCAAGCCCTACGGCACCCACGCCCAGGCGGCGGGATTCGGGGCTGCCGGCCTGCGTCAAATAGACGTCGGGCGGAGCTCCAGGCCAGAGGGCCTGATACACGATCGTCTTCCCGTCGGGGGCGAAGCGGGCCGCGTTCACCAGGCCGCTCTGGAACGTGATGGGCTTGAAACTGGCGACGCTGCCTTCGCCCTGGCCCTGCCGCGCCAGGTAACCGACGAACGCCCCGCCGAGGACGAGCCCAGCGAGCAGCGCCGCTCTCCGAAAGCGCAGCATCCCGCCCGCGGAACTCGTCAGGGGCGCATGCACGGCGGATCCCGAGAGCTGCTCCAGGTCGAAGGCTATGTCCCGGGCCGACTGGAAGCGCTCCTCGGGGCTCTTCTCGAGGCAGTGAGAAACGATTCGCTCGAGCGCCGGAGGCAGGTGCCGGTTCGTCTCGCTGAGCTCCGGCGGGTCTTCCTTCAGGATCGCGTTCATGGTCTCGACGCTCGAGGCTCCGCGGAAGGCGCGCCGGCCCGAGAGCATCTCGTACAGGACGGAGCCGAAGGAGAAGATGTCGGAGCGGTGGTCCACGGGCTGGGCCCGCACCTGCTCGGGCGACATGTAGCCCACCGTGCCGAGCACCTTGCCGGCGTCGGTGCCGGGCGACATGCCGCCCGTGTTGGTCTCGCCCTCGGTGAGGATGTCTCCGCCCACGAGCTTGGCGAGGCCAAAGTCGAGGATCTTGACGCGGCCGTCCTTCGTGACGAAGACGTTGTCGGGCTTCAGGTCGCGGTGGACAACGCCTTTGTCGTGGGCAGCGGCCAGGCCGCGGGCGATCTGCGCGGCATAGTCGATCGCCTTTCGCACCGGGAGCGCCGAGCCTCCGATGCGCTCGCGCAGCGTCTCTCCTTCGAGCAGTTCGGAGACCACGAAGGGCGCGCCGTCGTGGGCGCCGAAGTCGTGGACCGCGAGGATATTCGGGTGGTCGAGCTGGCCGGTGGCGCGCGCCTCCTGCTCGAACCGGCGCAGGCGATCGGTGTCCTCGGAGAAGGATGCCGGCAGCACCTTCAAGGCGACATCGCGGCCGATGCGCGGGTCGCGGGCGCGATACACCTCGCCCATGCCTCCGACACCGAGGGGCGCCATCACCTCGTATGGTCCCAGCTTCGTCCCTGCTGCGAGGCTCACCGGTGGCGATGCTATCGCATCTCAGAGGCGTTCAGGCGACTCGCCCGAGGGCGGCGCGCAGGCTTCGGATGTGCCCTGGGCCGGTGCGGCAGCAACCGCCGATGAGTCGAGCCCCCGCCCCGCGCCACACTCGCCCGCGCCGCCCCCAGTCCTCGGCGGACACAGCGCCGAGCCAGGTGCGGCTCGCCGCCTCGTAGCGCTCGCCGGAGTTGGGGTAGGCGACGAGGGGCTTCACGGTGACGGTGACAGCCGCGCGCAGCAGGCTCTCCACGTGCCTCGGCGCCGTGCAGTTGACTCCCAGGGCCACGATCTGCGGGTGCGACGCCAGGTCCCGGAGGCATTCGACGAAGGGCGTGCCGTCGCTGATGCGTTCGCCGTCGCGGCAGGAGAAGGTGAACCAGGTCAGAGTGCCGGGTGCCTCGTCGAGAAGCTTCGCCAGGGCCCGCGCTTCGATCGCCGAAGGAATCGTCTCGCAAGCCAGCAGGTCCGCTCCCGAGGCGGCGAGGACCTGGAATCGCTCCCGATGGAACGCCGCCAGGTCCCCTTCGCCCAGAGCGTAGTCGCCCGTGTACTCGGCGCCGTTCGCGAGATAGGCCCCGTAAGGGCCGACGCTCGCGGCCACGATCGGCCGCTGCCGGCCCAGGCGATTTCGGGGGTCGGACCAGAAGGCGTCGCGCGCCTCGGTCGCCAGGCTGACGCTCCGCCGCAGCAGTTCCGCGGCCTCCGCGTGCGACAGGCCCTCTCGTGCGAAGCCCTCGAACGTGGCCTGGTAGCTGGCCGTGGTGATGCAGTCGGCGCCGGCTTCGAGGTAGGCCCGATGCACGGCCGCGATGGCCTCCGGGGCATCGCGCAGGACATGGGCCGACCAGAGAGGGTGGTCGAGGTCCAGGCCAAGGCCTTCGAGCTCCGTGGCGAGGCCGCCGTCGAGCACGAGCACGCCGGCGTCGGCCAGGAACGGCGCCAGCGGGTCCTGCACGGGCTTCATCACAACTCCCAGCCTAGTCGCCTGAGTCAGTAGCGGGGGGTCTCTATCCCGCCCGCGTCCGTGCCGCGAGGGCGGGGAAACGCGCGTCCTGCCGCAACGCCTCGCAAGCCGGATCGTAGAGAATCCCCCACCAAGCAAGGGCGTTGCGCTCGTCGCACGCCCGCTCGCAAGCCTGGAACGCTTCGTCCCAGTCGCCAAGGCGGACGAGCGCGGGCACGAGGTGATACGGGGCGACGTACTCACGCTTCGCACGCTCGCCGAGCTGCGCGAGGATCCGCCGGGCGTCTTGGGCCCGGTCGGCGCAGGCGTAAGCACGCGCGAGAGTCCCCATGCCGAAGCTCGAGTCCATGGCGGCAGCGAGCTTTTCGGCTGTGGCCACCGCCCCCGCAGTGTTGCCGAGAGCCTCCTGGCAGCGGCAGAGCCCCTCGAGGTGCAGCACCGCGTTCGGGTCGATCTCCAGCCCCTTGCGGAACTCGGAGCTGGCGTCGTCGAAGCGCCGTGAGGTCAAGAGCGCCCACCCAAAGACACTCACGGCGTACGGTGACAGGGGTTCGAGATGCGCCGCCTCGCGCGCCAGCGGCAGCGCCTCTTCGAGCCTTCCCCGCAACCCGTGGAGCAGGGACAGCCAGTAGCGGGGTGCGGCTGCGCGGGGGCTGCGGCGCATGGCTTCGGACAGCTCGCTTTCTTCCTTGCCGAAATCCCAGCCGAAGTAGTGCTCGAGGATCCCGGTGGAGAGGTTGACCTCAGCCGACCCGGGGGCCAGCTCTCTGGCGCGCTCCACGGCCGCTCGCGCGCCCGCATAGGCCACCCGCGTGTCGATGCCGCCGTAGAAGGCGTGGATCCCGTAAGAGTCCGACAAGCCCGTGTAGGCCGGAGCGAAAGCGGGGTCGCGAGAGATCGCCTCCTCGAAGTGTGCGATGGCCTGCGACGCCGCGCGCCGGTTGAAGAAGTGGCGCCCCTTGAGGTAGAGGTCGTAGGCCTCCGGGTCGATCGTCGGTGGCAGGGCGCGCCCCCCTTGCGGGGCGGCCAGGGTGACCCTCAGCCGCCCGGCGATCGCCTGGGCGATCTCGTCCTGGATGGCGAAGACGTCGGCGACCTCCCGGTCGTAGCGCTCGGACCAGACGTGATGTCCGCCCCTCGCGTCAATGAGCTGCGCCGTGATCCGAAGCTTGCTTCCGGCACGACGCACGCTGCCTTCGAGGACCGAGGACACGCCCAGCTTCTCGGCGATCTCTCGCAAGTCCTGATTCTTGCCCTTGAAGGCGAAGGACGAGGTCCGCGCGGCCACTCTCAGGCCCGGAAGCTGCGCGAGCGCGCCAATGATCTCCTCGGTCATCCCGTCGCTGAAATACTCGGTGTCGGGGTCCGGGCTCATGTTGGAGAACGGGAGCACGGCGATGGAGGGGACCGCGGCCCCATCCCCCAGCGGCTCGGCGCTCGCCGCTGACGAGGGTGTTGCCAGCGCCTCGAGGGCGAAGACGAGATCGCTGGCACTTTGAAAGCGTTCGTCGGGGGACTTCTGTAGGCACCGCCCGACGACCCGCACCAGGGCCGGAGGTGCCTCGCGTTCGAGCCGTCCCATGCCGCGTGGCTCGTCCCGCAGGATCGCGGAAAGCGCCTCGGCCTGCGAGCCCGTGCCGAAGGCGCGCTCCCCCGTCAGCATCTCGCACAGGACCGCCCCCATGGCGAAGATGTCCGACCGTGCATCCGCCCCGCGGCCTCGCGCCTGTTCGGGGGACATGTAGCCGACCGTGCCGAGCAGCGTTCCGGGCTCGGTCCGAAGCGACAGGGTCGGTGAGTCCGCCTTATCCACGGCGCCGGAATCGCCGCTCTGCCGGGCGAGGCCGAAGTCGAGGATCTTGACCCTGTGATCGCGGGTCAACAGGAGGTTCTCCGGCTTGAGATCCCGATGCACTACGCCCTTCGCGTGGGCGGCGGCGAGCCCCCGCGACACTTGGAGGGCCACGTCGACGGCGGTCCGGGTCGGGAGCGGGCCACGGCCCAGGCGTTCGCGCAGAGTGTCACCCTCGACCAGCTCCATCACGAGGTAGTGGACTCCCTCTTGGCGGCCGACATCGAAGATCGCAACGATGTTCGGATGTGAGAGCGCAGCGACGGTCTGGGCCTCGCGCTCGAAACGCGCAAGCGCATCGGCGTTCCGGGCCAGGGCCGCGGGAACGAGTTTGAGCGCCACGTCGCGGCGAAGACGCGAGTCGTGCGCCCGGTACACCTCGCCCATGCCCCCCGCCCCGAGCGGCGCGAGGATCGGGCCCGAGCTTCGTCCCGGCGCCGAGGGTCATTTCAGTCCCAGCGGACGTGCAACTCGCAGTGAGGGCTCCCGTCGGCGGCGCATGCGATGTGTTCCACGTGGGCAACGCCCGCTTCCGATCTCAGAAGCCCCGCGACGGCGCCTTCGATCCGCTGGCACAGGGTGCGAGAGGTCGGGAAGTCGCAGAGGCGGCCCACGGCGGCTTTGGGCCCCGGCACCTCGATCGCCAACCGGCCCGCATCGAAGAAGGCCCGCCACATCGTGGAGGCGAGGCGGTTCGCGGTCTCAGGGGTCGCCACCATCGGCCCAAAGCCCCCTTGGGTCCGGGCCAGACACCCGGAGTAGTAGCCGACTCTCCGGAAAAAGGTCGCGTTCTCAGGGGCACAGAGAGCCTTCGCGGCCTCCATGTAGGCCACGAGATGGGCGACCGGCATCCAGGACGCCTCGCGCAGAACGCCGGTCAGCGCCGACGCGGCCGATGCCGGAAGCGTGGCGACGATCTTGTGGTGCGCGTCGGCCCCGAACGTCTCCTCGACGAAACGGATCGTGTGAATGAACATCCCGCCGCGCGCGTTCACCACGCGGCCGGGAGGCTCTAGGCCCAACTGAACCCGTGTTTCGACAGCGGCAGCGACCGGATCCGCTTCCCAGTGACGGCGAAGATCGCGTTGCAGACGGCGGGGAGCAGCGGCGGAAGCGCCGGCTCGCCGAGGCCCGTCGGGGAATTGTCGGTCTTCAGGAAGTGCACTTCGATCTCCGGCGGCGCCTGGGACAAGCGCACCAGCGGGTATTCGTGAAAGTTGTTCTGGACCGCTCGTCCGCGGTCGATGGTGATCTCGCAACCCATCAGCAGGCTGAGGCCTTCGATTACCGAGCCCTGCACCTGGTTGATGGCGCCGCTCGGGTTGATGATCTGGCTTCCGACGTCGCCCGCCACCCAGACCTTGTTCACCTTGACCTTGCTGTTCGGGTCGACGCTCACCTCGGCGACCTCGGCGAAATGGCCGCGGTGGCTGTAGTAGAACGCGATCCCGAGGCCCGTCCCCTGGGGGAGCTTGCGCGAGCCCCAGCCCGACTTCTCCGCCGCGAGCTGGACGACGCCGCGCATGCGATCGGCGCTGAATTGCGGCCCCTGCGGTGGCGGCGTTCCCGCCGGCATGGGCAGAGGCGTCCCCGCGAGGAGCGCGAGCCGGAACTGAAGCGGATCTTTCTGGGCGGCATGGGCCAGCTCGTCGAGGAACGACTGGGACACGAACGCCAGGGCGTTGCTCCCCGGAGCGCGGAGCCAGCCGGTGGGAATTCCGAAGGGCATCGAGGTGGCGCCCAGGGAGAAGTTGGGGACGAAGCGCGCCGGAAAATCCGTCGGCGACATGTCGGAGGCCCGCGCCACCTTGTCTCCGTCCCCAAACGTCACGAAGTGGTTGCGCCAAGCGACGAGCGCGCCCGCGGCGTCGACGCCACCCTTCAGGTAGTGGAACCCCGCGGGGCGGTAGAAGTCGTGACGCATGTCGTCTTCGCGCGTCCACACGAGCTTGACGGGCGCGCCGGCGATCTTGGAGATCCATGCGGACTCCACGACGGAGTCGTTCATCAGACGGCGGCCGAAGCCGCCGCCGATCCTCGTCACGTGGAGGGTGACGTCCGCCGGGGTGAGCCCAAGCGTCTTCGCCACCAGGTCGCGGCCGGACTGCGGCGTCTGGGTGGGCGCCCAGATCTCGATCTTGCCGTCCTTGAAATGAGCCGTGCAATTTTGCGGCTCGAGGGGCGCGTGCGCGGCGAAGGGGTAGAAATACTCGCCTTCCACCACTTTCGCGGCGCCTTTGAGCGCAGCCTCGACGTCGCCATCATTTCTCATGGATCGCGCCGGAGGCTGCTTCGACAGCTCGTCGGCGCGAGCGGCGAAGCTCACGCTGCTCTCCGAAGCCGTCGCTCCCTCGTCCCACGTCACCTGGAGCTTCTCCCGGGCCGTACGCGCCGCCCACCACGTGTCGGCCACGATCGCGACGCCGCCCAAAAGCCCGTCCAGCTCGCTACCGCCCTCGACGACGAAGGCGTGGCGCACACCCGGGAGCACCTTGACCTCGTCGAGGTTCGCGCTCTTCACCTTGCCGCCGAAGACGGGGCACTTCTCGAAGACCGCGTGCAGCATCCCCGGCACCGTGACGTCGATGCCGAAGAGGGGCTTGCCGGTCAGGAGCGCAGGGTTGTCGACGCCCGGCATCGGCTTGCCGACGATCGTGTAGTCCTTCGGGTCCTTGAAGCGCAGCGCCGTGACGGCGGGCGGCGTGAGCGCCGCGGCCTTCGCAGCGACTTCGCCATAGCCGAGGCTCCGGTTCGACGCCGCGTGGCGCACGCGCCCCGAGGCAGTGGTGCATTCCGATTCCGGGACGCCCCACGTTTGAGCCGCGGCGGCCACGAGCATCTGCCGCCCCGCGGCGCCGACCTGGCGCATGGCGTCCCAGTTCATGGGCGTCGACATGCTTCCGCCGGCGAACTGCGCTCCGTACCTCGTCGGATCGGTCTCCGCCTGCTCCACCCGCACGTTCTTCCAGTCCACGTCCAGCTCCTCGGCGATCACCATCGGCAGCGCGGTCTTGATCCCCTGGCCGATCTCCGGGTTCTTCGACGCGATCGTCACGATGCCGTCGGGGGCGATGCGAATGTACGCGTTCGGAGAGAGCGGCGGGGACGGAGGCGCCTGCGCCAGGACGCGCGGTTCGAAGTAGAGGCCGAGGAGCATACCGCCGCCGGTCAGGGCGCTAGCCCGAAGGAAGGTGCGCCGGTCGAGTGTCATGGTTTCCATGAACGCCTCCCTACTGCTTTCCCGACGCCGCGAGGGACGCCGCCGTGTGGATGGCCTGCCGGATCCGCAGGTAGGTCCCGCAGCGGCAGAGGTTGCCGTCCATGGCCGCGTCGATGTCCTTGTCGGTCGGCTTCGGTGTCTTTGCGAGGAGCGCCGCGGCGCACATCATCTGGCCGGCCTGGCAATAGCCGCACTGCGGGACGTCGATCTCCTGCCACGCGCGCTGAACGGGGTGTGACCCATCGGGAGACAGCCCTTCGAGTGTCGTGATCGGGGCGCCCGTCGCCGACGAGACCGGCGTCGTGCAGGAGCGCACGGGCTGCCCGCCCACGTGGACGGTGCAGGCGCCGCACTGGCCGATCCCGCACCCGAACTTGGTCCCCTTGAGATCGAGGACGTCGCGGAGCACCCACAGGAGTGGCATGTTCGCCGGCACGTCCACCGAGGACGCGCGGCCGTTGACGGTCAGCTTGAAAGCCATGGCATTCACCCCTCCGAGCCGGCGGCTCGTACGTGACGACCCCGACGCATCATATCCTCAATGATCAAGCCCCCGGGGCAGGCGGCGGTCCGTTGAGGGCCGCCAGAGCGGCGCGCCGGAACCGCGCGAGCTTCTGGACCGGCGGTTCGCCGGAGGCCGCTATGGCGGCCCATGCCCGAGCGATGTCGGCCTGCGGTTCTGCCGGGCCCTCCGCCCACTCCTGATGCCAGCCGCAGCGGCGAGCGAAGGACGCGTAGTCCTCCCAGGTATCGATGTCGATCTCCCACGGCCCGTGGCCCCAGTCGATCCGCAGAACCTGGTCCGGTCGGGAGCGGAGAATGCGCCGAGCACCCTCGTCACCGGTCAGCCTCGCGACGGCAACGAAGAGCGCGCGCCCGAGCACAACCGGCGTCCGCTGCTCACTCCCCTGCGACGCCGCGACCGCTTCGAGGGGCGCGGGTCGCGAGCGGAACCGCTCCACGAGTCGCGACACCTGCGCCTCTTCGACGCCGGGCTGGTCGGCCAGCAGGACGAGGACGCCGTCGGCCGTTCCCGCGGCGCGCAGACCGGCTTGCAGCGACGTGCTGAGGCCCTCGGCATGGCGCGGATTCACAACCGCCTGAAGCGGCCGTTGGAGGGGATGATTGATCCGCTCGAGCTCCACTAGACCCAGGTCGGCATCGCCACCGATCACCGGGATCACGGGGCCGTCCACACTCGCGCTCGCGACGGCGACGGCGCGACTCAGGAGCGTCTCGCCCGCTCCCGCCGGCAGCAACGCCTTCGGCAGACCGAGCCGTGTCGATCGACCCGCGGCGAGCACCACGGCGGCGATCATCGCGCGTGAGGGTCGTGGATGCGCCCGGTGATGCCGTCCAGGAGGCCTCCCCGAAAGCCGCGGCGCTCGGCAAGGAGCGCGCCGACGACGGCGATGGCCACCTCCTCGGGCGACTCGGCACCGATGTCGAGGCCGACCGGATTGCGGACTCGCGCCAGCTCCGGCGGTGTCGGCGCGGTTCCTTGTGCCGCGAGTCCGTCGAGCAGCTTCAGGTAGCGGGACCGCGGGCCGAGAACGCCGATCCATGGCGACTCGGTGCGGAGCGCGAAGCCGAGCGCCGCCTGGTCACGCTCCAGGCGATGGTTCATCACCATGATGAAGGCGTGGGGACCGACACGGACGTGAGCCTCGAACTGCGCCGGGTGAGACACGACGAGCCGCGCACCCGGAAAGCGCTCAGGCGTCGTGAATGCCGCGCGCGCATCGACGATGGTCACGGTCCAGCCGAGCCGCTGCGCCTGTGCCGCCAGGGGAACCGCGTCGTGACCGGCGCCAAAGACGACCAACTCGGGAGGAGGACCCGACATGTCGAAGAAGACGTCGACGGCACCTCCCGCGGACGGAACTTGCAGCGTCTCAGCCCGCGGATAGGGCGCGGCCAGCAGCTCCCGGGCGGCTCTCACGACCGCGGCGTCGAGCGAGACGTCGCCCGTGGCTCCCTCGACGTGGCCATCCTCCATGACCAGTAGCCGAGCACCGGCATCGGCCAACGGCGTCGCGAGGGCCGCATGGTCGCCGCGATCGAGGATCGCAAGCCAACGGCCGAGGAGCGGCGCGCGGTCCACGGCCTCGATGTAGACGTCGACCGTCCCCCCGCATCCGAGACCGAGCCCCCAGACCACGTCCTCGGCCAGATCGTAGTGGCGGAGCGCAGGCGTTCCGGTCCGCAGGACGCCCAGAGCCACCTCGGCCACTTCCGGCTCGAGGCATCCACCGCTGAGCATGCACGTGAGCGCGCCGTCCTCGCGGATCACCATGCGCGCCCCCTCGCGCCGATATGCGGAGCCGTGGACACGGACCACCGTAGCGAGCGCCGCGCGCCGACCGGTCCCTCGGGCCTCGTCGAGAGCGTCGAGGATGTCGCGGACTTCCCGGCGGTCCATGACTTGAGGTGCGCGCTAGAAGCCGGGCGGTCGCTCGTCCACGACGCCGAAGGCGCGTTCGAGCGCGATGCCGGCGCGGCCGAGGGTTCCCTCCTCGAACAGACGACCGATCAGCGTGACACCGTGGGGGACGCGGCGGGGCGGCGCGAACGTGGGCAGCGGATGCGCCGGGTCGGGAGCCCAGTCGCTCCGCGCCTGACCGACGTGGACGAACCCGGCCCGCAGCGTCAGCGACGGATGCCCGGTCTGGTTGGAGATGGTGAGCATCTCGTCCCGTAGGGACGGCACGAGAAGGAGGTCGACGTCGGCAAAGATGCGCGCCATCTCGCGGGCCACCAGGCGGCGGAACCGATCGGCCTGAACGAAGTCGACCGCCGACAGGAAGCGGGACTGGCGGAAGGTGTTCGGCCAGCCGTCGGGCACCTGCACCTTCAACTGATCGATGCCGCGGCTGAGCGTCAGTTCCTCGAAGGCAGCGGCAGCCTCGGCGAAGAGAATGGTGTTCAGCGAACCGTAAGGCCAATCGGGAAGTGCGACCTCGACCGGCACCATCCCGAGGCGCCGCACGGTCTCGAGCGCCGCCCGATCGACGTCGGTCGCAGGCGGCTCGGCCATCCACTTCGGGAAGTAGCCGACGCGCAGACCCTGAACGCCGGCCGTCGCGTCGAAGTCCAGGCGGCTCGGTACGCTGCCGACGTCGCCCGCGTCCGGACCGGAGATGGCCTCGAGGACGAACAAAGTGTCTTCGACACCGCGGGCCATCGGTCCGAGCTTGTCGAGGGACCAGCAGAGGGTCATCGCCCCGGTGCGCGGGACTCGGCCGAAGGTGGGACGCAGGCCGGTCACGCCGCAGCGCATGGCTGGCGCGATGATGCTTCCCCCGGTCTCGCTGGCGATCGCGAAGGCGACGCACCCGGCGGCGGTGGCGGCGCCGGGTCCGGCGCTGCTTCCGGAAGCGCCTTCCTCGAGGAGCCACGGGTTGTTGGTCTGTCCCCCGAACCAGATGTCGTTCAAGGCCAGGGCGCCGAGGCTCAGCTTCGCGACCAGCACCGCTCCCGCGTGGTGCAGCCGCTCCACCACGGCGGCGTCCTTCGTCGGAACCCGATCGCGGAACGGCTCCGCGCCGTAGGTGGTCGGGATCCCGGCGGTGTCGACGAGGTCCTTCGCGCCCCAGGGGATGCCGTGGAGCGGACCCCGGTGGTGGCCGGCGGCGATCTCGGCGTCGGCACGCCGCGCCTGATCAAGGGCATGCTCGCGCGTCAGCGTGATCGTGCAGTTCAGCCTCGGCTGGAAGCGCTCGAGGCGTTCGAGGTAGATCCGCGTGAGCCGCTCCGACGAGAGCGCGCGCGACTCGATCCAGCGCGAGAGCACGGGCAACCGGGCGAAGGCGATGTCTTCGTCGCGAGTCGGCAAGGGCGGCGCCACGACCGCGCTGCGCACGAACCGGCTGCGCGAGGGTCCGACGGTGACGCCGGGAATCGCGGGGTCCCAGCGACTCGCCGGCGCCACCGACGGATCGAGGAGCACCTTGCGCGGCCCCGTGCGCCGCTCGTAGAGCGGGGCGAGGGACACCCGCCAGTTGCCGGCGGCTTGAGCGCGCTCGGCCGCCGTGTACTGGACCTGGACGAGCTTCTCGGCCTCGGCAACTGTCGCCGGCGTGATCTCGGGACCGACAGCCGGCCCGGTGCCGAACGCGGGCGGCATGCCGGCGGGTGTCTGCGGGTCGTCGGCCCCTCGGGCCGTGGGCGCGGCCGCAACGCCGGCGAGGCCGAGGATGGACTTGGCAAGAAAGCGTCGGCGCGTTCCAGACATGGCCGCCATTCTAGCAGCGTGTCCACGCCGACATCCGAGGCTTCGACGCGCTTTGGCCGCTCTCGGGGGAGCTGCCCATTTTCTCCTTGTTTTTCGCTTTCTATTCGCCTATCGTTCCGGCGGCAAGGAGGCCCCATGACCAACCTCGAGTTCTGCATTGCACGCCGCAAGGCCGAGTGGCCGGCGTTCGTTCGTGTGCTGAAGGCCGTTCCCCCAGGGCGGCTCGACTACCGTCCCGATCCCAAGGCCCGCACCGCCGCAGAACTCGCCTGGATGCTGGCACAGGAGGAAGCGGCCCTCGTCAGCCTCCTGGAGACGGGCACCATCGAGTGGAAGGACACGACGCCACCGACGCGGGTCGAGGAGATCGTCGCGGCTTTCGAGCGGGACGGCGCCGCCGTCAACGAACGGCTCGAGCGCCTGGACGAGGCCGGCTGGCAGAAGCCAGGACGGTTCCTGATGGGCGGTGCCGCCGTGTGGGAAGACGCCGTCGGGCCGATGGTGTGGGGGTTCCTGTTCGACGCGATCCATCACCGCGGGCAGCTCACCACCTACCTCCGGCCCATGGGGGGCAAGGTGCCTTCGGTCTACGGCCCCTCTGCCGACGACCCGGGACAGTAGCGCCACGTCCCGGTCGAGGAGGCCCGCGGCTACAATGCTCGATTCTCGCGGCGATGCTTTTCACCGCGGTGAAGTGCTGGGTGATGGAGGGGCAGACGGCGCCTCTCGCCTTCTTGAAGAAGGTCGGCTTCTCCGACGCCGATCTTGCCCCCCTCGCCAAGGGAGAAGCCGTCACCAAGATCGCTGAGAAGGCGGCCCACCGAGGTTTGAGGACCCGCGGGCGCTAGAATCGACCGGAGGAGGGTTACCATGCCAAACGCTCTCGGTCTTCTGCTCTTGCTCGGCTCGGCCACGGTGCCCGCCACCGTTGGCGATCCGTCACCGCTCCGGCTCGTGGCCGCGGAACTTGCTCCCCCGCCTCCCGGCACCGTGTCCGGCGGCATCGCAGCGTTCGACGTCACCGTCGACGAGCATGGGACCGTCTCGCGGGCGGAGTGCGTCCAGGACCTGGCCCCGTACGGCGACCTTCTGCGCGCGGCCCTGCCGGCCTGGAGGTTTGAACCGGCGCACGCGGAGGGCCGGGCTGTGGCGGCGCGGGCTCTGGTGCTGGGATTCTTCCGCCCCCCGAGCCTCACTTTCGCAGCGCCGGAGAACCCGCGCTACAAGAGCACCGAGGCCCCACCGGAGGTTCCCTGGCCCACCTCGGTGACCGTTCCGCCCTACCCTCCGAACGCTCAGGGTGCCGGACTTGTGTTCCTCGAGATCGATGTCTCTGCCGGCGGGAAGGTGACCGGCGTACGCGTCGTCACCACGGCCTCGGCGTTCGACGACGCGGCTACGAGCACCGCCAAGGCGTGGACGTTCCGGCCCGCACAGCGGAACGGTCGGCCGGTGAGCTCCCGCGCCTACCTCTTGTTCTCCTTCCCCGGCGTCGTCTGAACGAGCGGTCCGGGACCTAGTCGGTCAGAAGGCGAGGACCAGGCCGGCGGTGAAGTCTCCCTGCCACAGGTGGGAGCCTGAGTAGACGAAGATGCACGTCCCGTTGGCGCAGACACCACCCACGTCTCCATTCACGAACGTCAGGTAGGCCCGTGCGTCGAGGCGGAGGCCGAGGTGGGGAGACGGGAAGAGCTTCAACCCTCCGCCGATGCTCGCCGAGAACTTGGTGGCCGCGTCGAAGCCTTCGGGGTCGAAACGCGTGGCCCCGAGGAGCACCGAGATGTAGAAGCGCCCCCTCTCGCTCCCGGTCTCCTGAAGGAGGCCAGCCTGCATGTACTCGACGTGGAGGTGGAGGCCGTTCGGGACGAGCAGTCCAGCGGAGTCAATCTCCGTGGTCTGGCGGCTGTAGAGGCCCTCGATCTTGAAGTTGCCTTGGTGAAGATTGAAGTCGATGACGCCGCCGTAGCTCGCACTCCCGCCAATCCCGAAGTCGCGGGAGACCCCGCCGACGTCTCCGCTCAGCCCGCCTCCGGTCCGAAATCCGGCGAAGGGAATGATCTCGACGTTCTCTCGCGTGATGTTGCCGGGGGCACCCTGCGCGAACGACGGGGCCGCCCAACCAAGGAGACCGAGGACTACGAGAAGCGTGGTTCGTGTCAACGGGACTCGCTCGAAGCGTTGCTCACGGAAATCCGCGGAAGCTCAAGACACCCTGCTCCTCTCAAGAGCGACTCGCCGGACTCTATCATCACTCCCGTCGTCGGGGCGATCGTCGTGGAGATCTGGACGTCATGGACTCACGCCGCGAGAAATTCATCCCCGAGGAGGTCCTTACCAACTCAAAGGGGGCCCGGTGCGACCGAGTTTCTAGTCGAGGACCAGCACCGCCATGGTCGCGGCCGTGACGGCGACAAAGGCTGGGAGGAGACGCCCTGCGAGCTCACGGCCGCCGAGAACGGCGGCCAGCGTCGCCTTCACCAGCGTATTCGAGAAGGACGCCAGGAGGAGAACGAGCCTCCCGCGGCTTCGACCGAGGCCAGGCCCTGCTGCCGCAGCCGCGCCGCGGCGACGGCCACCGAGTCTACGTCCACCAGCCCCCCGAGCGCGCCGGCGGCCCAGAGCCCCCGGGTCCCCAACTCGGCCTGAGCCGCCCTCGACATCAACAGGATAGCGGCAAAGAGGAGCCCCAGACCGACGGCCCGGCCCAGCTCCGCGGGGTTCTCGAGGGCCACTGCCTCCGAGTCCTCCCCGGGCTGCCGGCGCATCTGGACGGCGGCGAAGGCGCCGCACACGACGAAGAGAGCGAGCAGCCGCGGGGCGAGGTACAGGCCCAGGGCCTGGTCGAAGAGCATCGTGAAAAGAAGACCCCGGACGTACAGGACCGTGCAGGCCAGGAGAATGCCCGCGGCCAGCGGGCGCCGGATCGCCGGGAGCGAGCGCGCCTTCTGTGAGAACGAGAGCGTGACGGCGGTGGAGCTGACCAGGCCGCCGAGGAGGCCCGCAAGCGGCCACCCGGTCCGGCCGCCCAGAACACGGACGAGCAGGTAGCCGAGAAGGCTCACGGCGGACACGGTCACGACCACGATCCCGACGTGGCGCGGAACGATGGCCGCGTAGGGCCCGAAGGCGCGATCAGGCAGCAGCGGGACCAGCACCACCGCCACTATCGCGAACTTCAGGATCGACAGGGTCTCCTCTTCGGTCACGCTGCCCGCGATCTTGTGGAGCGGCGCCTTGAGGGTCAGGAGCAGCGTCACCAGCGCCGCGAGGGACGCAGCGAGCGGCGCTTGCCCCCACTCCACGAGAGCGCCGAGCAGGGGTGCCAAGATGGCCACGACCTCCGTCGTCGCGCCGGCGTGTCGGTCTGCGGTGCGCACGTATCCCGGCGAAGAGCCCTTCGTCGGTGCGCTGCGACCGCTCCCTCTCGAGGCCCAGGAGGAGACCGATGACCAGCGCGACGAGCGCCTGCCCCAGGGGCGTGTCGATCACACAAGAGAGACTAGCACCCCCGCCGGCGGAGTCCAGCGGTGCGCTTGCCGCGGCGCCAGGTCTGCGCTACGGTCCACGCGTGAGCGACCAACTCCTCTCCCTCGAAGGGCGCGTCGCGGTGGTGACCGGCGCCGGTCGCGGTATCGGCGCCGCCACCGCGTGCGCGTTCGCCCGCCACGGCGCACACGTGGTCCTCATCGATCGTAACGGAGCCGGCGTGGCCGAAACGGCCAAGACCATCGGCCTCGCCGGGGGCGAGGCGCTCCCGTTCACCACCGACATCACGGACTCCTTCGCCATCGAACGCCTGATGGACCGCATCGTGGAGGACTGGGGACGCCTCGACGTCCTCGTGAACAACGCTGGAATCGTGCGCGACGCGGCCCTGGCCGACGTCACCGACGAGGACTGGCAGGAGACCCTCGACATCAACCTGCGGGGTGCCATGGTGTGCACTCGCGCCGCTGCGCCCCACATGGTGGCTCGCGGCCGCGGCCGAATTCTTTCCGCCGCCTCGGTGGTCGCGCGTCACGGCAACTTCGGCCAGACCTCCTACGCGGCCAGCAAGGGCGGCATCGTCGCGATGACCCGAACCTGGGCTCGCGAGCTCGGGCCAAAGGGCGTCACGGCGAACGCCGTCGCCCCGGGCTTCATCGACACCGAGATGGTGAAGGGCGTCCCCAAGAAAGTGATCACGCGGATCCTGGCCGAGTTGCCGGCAGGACGCCTTGGCCAGGCCGACGAGGTGGCCGCCGTCTACCTGTTCCTCGCGTCGGACCTCTCGTCGTTCATCAACGGGGCTGTGATCGGCGTCGACGGCGGGCTGCTGCTCTAGTCACTCACGCCGATGGGGACGGGTTCGACGCGGAGCCGTTCCCGGTTGACGCTCCTCGGCAGATGAGCGACGG
>JBGPYB010000219.1:0-6140 GCA_041493035.1 Vicinamibacteria bacterium
CGAAGCGTTGTCCTTGGTCTCGAGGGCAATGCGCGCGGCCAGCTCGCGGCCACGGCGCACCTCGAAGGGAATCGATCTTGCGGCGGTGACGGCCTTGTCGTACTCGCCGGCCTTCGTCTTGGCCCCGGGAACGTCGTGCCTGGCCAGAGCCACGCGCCCTTCCTCATATAGGAAGGTCCGTCGGGCCGCCTCCTTCACTTCCGCCGGAACGTCGGCCTTGCCGATGAGGTCCACGGTCTCGCGGAACTTCGCGATCGCCTTGTCGGCGTCCCCCGCCTCGAGAAGGATGTTCCCCGCCAGGTTCGCGTCTCCGGCGAGCGCCGTCATGTCGCCGTCGGCCTTCGCGAGGGCCGACATCCGGTCGATCTCCGCCAACGCCTTGTCGGTGGCCCCTTCGTGGACGTAGGACAGAGCCGACCAGAACATGGCCTGGCGCCGCTCGCCGTTGTTGCGGGCGACCGCCGTGAGATCGGCGTAGCTCTTTCGCGCGGCCGCACCGTTCCCCATGAAGACGTTGTCGTTGCCGATGCCGATATAGGAAGCGATGAAGTTCCGGTCGAAGGAGAGCGCCTTCTGGTAGCTCTTGATCGACTCGTCGAAGCGCCCCATCTTCATGAGCAGCTCGGCGTAGGAGTCGTACGGGTTCGGATCCGCCGGAATCAGCTCGATGTACTTCTTGAAGGCCTGCTCGGCCTCGGCGAACTTGCCGAGGGAACGGTACGAGTAGCCGAGCTGGTTGTAGGGCTGCGAGAAAGCTGGATTGGCCGCCGCGGCCTTGTTGTACTCGACGACCGCCGCCGCGAAGTCTTGCTGGCCGAAGTAGTAGTTGCCCATCAGCATGAGAGCGCGCTCGTCCTTCGGAAAAGCCTGAACGAGCTTCGCATAGAGGGCCTTCTGGCCCGCCACGTCCCCCTTCACGCCCGCGTCCAGACCCAGGATCATGAGGCGCTCCCCCTCCGAGGCTTTGGGGGCCAGCGCCACCGCCTTCTTCAGGGCGTCGAAGAAAGCCTTGTTCGTGGGCGCCGTGTTGGCGAGATCAAAGTGCGCCCTGGCGAAGCCCGGATCCTTGGCCACGGCCTCTTCGTAGAGCTTGTGGCCATCGGTCGCGCGCAGCTTGTCGGCCAGGTCGCGTCCCTTGAGGTAGAGCTGGCGCGCCTCCTCGGACTTCGTGGTGATCGGGATCTTCCCCGATGCGTCGTTCACATCGGGTCCTCCCAGGACAACCGTGCACAAGGCGAGCGCCACCACGGGCGACACGGCTACACCGCGACGAAGTCCAAGATTCTGCACACCCACCTCCATGACTCTCGCAACGCTACCGCGGTCTCGGGGATCGGGGCCAGTGGTGTGGGGCGAATCCGCCTTGCGGCGGTACGAGCGGGCGTTTTCCGGGGTGGGCGGGACGCCGGAGCATGGTAGGGTTGAGGCCGTATGCGCTCAGTCGCGCACCGCTCCCCCTGAGAGGCAACGCTATGTACAAGCCCAGGACGACGGCGCGCTCAGCCGTGGCCGCTCAGGTGATCGTGGGTGGAGCCCTTTGGATCGCCCTCGTGGCGTCCTCCGTCGGTTGCGCCGTCTCCATGCGAACTCCCAAGCCCGACGCCCAGCGCGGGGCGAAGTTGGCGGTGAGCCTCAACCAGCTCCGGCTCAAGATGCGTTCGCTCGTGGGGCCCTTGTGCGGCGAGATCGAGCGGACGGCGGACCAGATCGTGCTTCCGTAAAGACCTGGGCCGCCGCTCACCCGATCCGATACGCGATCCCGGCCCGTGAGACGGCGCTCGGCCGGGTGCGGGCGGGACATCCCCGAGTCCTGGTCCACGGGTGAAGTGGTGGTGGAGATCACGAACTCCGTCGACGACCTCAACCGGAAGCTCGACGTCTACCGCGACCAGCTCTTCCGGCAGGTCCGATGGGAAGGGGAGCTGCTGGGTGGCGACCTGAGGCTGGCCGACCTGCCGCCCCTCGCCGAGCGCGCCGTGCAGTCCGTGGAGAGGGCGACGGCGACCCTCGACAGGCTCGCGCCGGGATTCGAACGGGCAGTGGCCGTCGCCGAGAGCACCCCTGCCGTCGTCGCCTCAGAGCGGAAGGCCGCCATCGACGAGCTCAGCAGAGAACTGACGCGGACGATCCAGTTCCTCCAGGAGGAACGCATCGCCGCTCTTCAGCAGGTGACCGCGGAGCGGATCGCCGCCGTCAACGGGATGAGCCAAACCGTGTCCGAGGAGCGAGAGGCGTTCGACCGGGACATGGAGCGCATCGGCCTCGGGCTGGTGGATCACGCCATGTGGCGCCTCGCTCAGATCGTCGCCGCGATTCTGGTCCTTCTCGGCGGGTGGACCGTGGCGACCCTCGTCCTCGTCCGGAAGCTCTTCTTCACGCCTCCCAAGGCCTGACTCACGGCCCCACGGAGATGACGGTCACCGATTTAAGCTCGAGGGTGAGGCTCACCTTCCCGCCCTGAATCCTGGCCGCGACGGGCTTCGGCGCGACCGTCAGGGGTGCCTCGAATGTGTTGACGCTGTCGACCCGCGGCGCCGTCAGCGTCTCGCCCGCCGCCGATCGAACCGGGACGCCGGCCACGCTCGCCTCGATCTCGGCGGGCCGAATCGGGTCGAGATTCGTCAGGGCCAACCACAGCTTCCCGGCGGCGTCCTTGGCGGCGATCGCGTCCACGCGCGGCAGGCTGACGTCGCCGTGTGTGTAGGTGCCGGCGTCGAAGGTCACCGGCACGAAGGTGGCGTTCTGGAACGGCACGTACATCTTGAAGATGTGGTAGGTCGGCGTGAGGACCATCTTCTCCTTGTCCGTCAGGATCATCGCCTGGAGCACGTTGACCATCTGGGCGATGTTGGCCCCGCGCACGCGGTCGGCATGACGCACGAAGATGTTCAGGTTGAGCGCCGCCAGGACGGCATCGCGCAGGCTGTTCTGCTGGACGAGGAAGCCCGGGTCGCTGCCGGGCAACGGCGCATACCATGCCCCCCACTCGTCGACGAACAGCGCGATCTTCTTCTGCGGGTCGTACTTGTCCATGATCGCCGAGTGTGTCGCGATGAGGCGGTCCATCTCGAGCGTGGACTTGAGGATCTGGCCGTACTCAGTCTCCTCGAACCCGGTGGACTTGTATGACGGGGGCCACTTCACCACGGTGTAGTTGTGCATCGAGACGCCGTCCATGTCCCAGCTCCACGAGCGGCCCTGCCACGCCTTCATGACGGCCTCGGTCCACTCCGTCCAGCGCGGTCCGTCGCCGCCGGGGCCCACGGCGATCTTCAGCATCTTGTGCGGGTCCTGCTGTTGCGCCGGGTTGAAGTTCCTGGCGAAGCGGCTGTAGGCCTTGAGCTGGCTCAGGTACTCTTCCGGCGTCATGTTGCCGCCGCAGTCCCAGCTCTCGTTGCCGATGCCGAGGTAAGGGACCTCCCAGGGAGCCGCGTGTCCGTTGGCGGCGCGTTCCTGGGCCAGTGTCGTCGGCTGCGCGGCCGTCATGTACTCGAGCCACTCCGCCGCCTCCTGCCGAGTCCCCGAGCCGAGGTTGACGGAGACGTACGCCTGGCTGCCGATCTGATCGATGAAGTCCATGAACTCGTGGGTGCCGAAGGTGTTCGGTTCGGTCACGCCGCCCCAGTTGGGGTTGAGGGTTACGGGTCTCTGGGGACCGATGCCCTTGCGCCAGTGGTATTCGTCGGCGAAGCACCCGCCGGGCCAGCGGACATTGGGAACCTTCAGCGCCTTGAGGGCGGCGACGACGTCGTTGCGGATGCCGCGGGTGTTGGGGACCTTTGAATCGGGACCGACCCAGACGCCCTCGTAGACCCCTTGGCCGAGGTGCTCCGCGAACTGGCCGAAGAGGTTGTGGTCGATCTTCGCACCGGATTTCGACGCGTCGAGCGACAGCTCGAGCTTGTCCGCGGCCACGGCCGGAGCCGTCAGGGGGGCGATCGCCAGGGTCCACGCGACGATCGACGCACCCATCACGATGGAGGCGCGCCGGCGGCGCCGGGCCGTGAATGCTGATCTATACGAAGGCGTAAGGGTCATCGCTCTTCCTCCTGAAGGGTACGCGTCCTGTCCCGGCCGTCGCGCCGGAATCTCTAGCGTGAGTTTACCGAAGAGGCTGTTTAGTCCCCATTCAATGAGGCTGGTCTAATTCGCTCCCATCCGCTCCCAGAGCGGGCGGGAGCGGTGTGGGTCTTCCGTTTGAGAGCGTATATATAAACAGTCTTTAGCGCAGACTTTCCCGTAGCCTCTCGGATTGGCCTCGATTATGCCTATATATTGAGTGGATTCCTGTTGCCAACGCCATCCCTGGTGGTGTATATACTAGCCATGGCCAGCCTGCAGCGCTTCCAGGTCCGGGGACACTCCTACTGGCGCATCGTCGAGTCTTTGCGGGTCAACGGAAAGCCCAGCATCCGGGTCGTCGCCTACTTGGGCAAGGCCGATAGCCTCCTGGCCAGGCTCCGCGCCCTCGAGACCCTTGAGATCCGCTCCCTTTCCCACGGTGCTGTCTCGGCCCTCGCCGCCCTGGCGCAGGAGCTGGACATCGCTGGAACGATCGACCGGCACGTTATGGCCTCGGGGCGGCGCTCAAGGAAGCGTCTCCCCCGAGGCACCAAGCTCCCTCCTCGCCGCAACGATGGCCTCTCGGTGGGACAGTCCCTCCTCCTCGCCTCACTGGGTCGGGCCTGTCATGCGACTAGCAAGCGAGCCTTTGCCTCCTGGGCCAAGACCACCACCCTGGGAGATCTCTTCTCCGTGAATGTCGAGCTCCTCACGAGCCAGCACTTCTGGGATCAGATGGAGCAGCTTCCTGTCGAGACGATTGCTCCCATTGAGCGGGAGGTCGTAGGCCGGGTCTTGGAGCGTTTTCAAATCCCCCTCGAGACCCTTCTCTATGACGCGACGAACTTCTTCACCTTCATCGCCTCGACCAATGCGAGTGCCGAACTCCCCGCCCGGGGTCACAACAAGCAGAAGCGCCACGACCTCCGTCAGGTCGGCGTCGCTCTCCTTTGTACACGTCGTGACGGAGTCCCCCTCTGGCACGAGGTCTACGGAGGGCAGGTGCCAGACGCCAAGTCCTTCCCCGAGGCCCTGACGGGCTTTAGAGAGCGTCTCGTCCAGATGGGACAAAACCTCAAGTCCCTGACCCTCGTCTACGACAAGGGAAACGTCTCCCGAGCCAACCAGGGCCTCGTCGATACCTCGAGCATCCACTACGTGGCCTCTCTCTCAGCTTCGAGCCAGAGGGCCCTCGTGGTCGAGGCGAATCCCAAGATGCAAAAGGTCTTACTCGGTGACGGCGAAGAGGTCCTCGCCTATAGGACAAGACGTGCCATCTGGGGCGCGGAGCGAACCGTCGTCGTCCTGCTCTCCGAACGGCTGCGGGAAGGCCAGAAGAGAGGAATCCTCCAACACCTCGCCTCCGCCGAACGCTGGCTCGCCCGGCTCGACCAAACCCTCAAGGGAGGCAAGCAAAGGCGTAGCAGAGCCCGGATCCAGCACGACATCGAAGCCCGCCTCAGAGGTCGTCAGCATCTCCGGAAGATCCTGAAGGTCGATCTCCGAAAGAATGCAAAGGGGGGCCTCGCCCTCTCCTACACCTTCGACCAGGCCGCCCTTCAAGATCTCGATCGCGACTCCCTCGGACGCATCGTCCTCATCTCCGACCGCGACGACTGGTCAACCGCCGAAATCATCCGCGCTTACCGGGGTCAAGCGGATGTCGAAGCCGTCTTCGCACACCTCAAGGACCCCCTCCACATCGCGATACGTCCCCAATTCCACTGGACCGATCAGAAACTCCACGTCCACGTCCTCACCTGTATCCTCGGATATCTCCTCGCCCGGCTTCTCCATCTCCGCGCCAGAAAAACCATCGGATACCCACACGGCATGGAGCGGCTCCTCGAGGATCTCGAAGGCGTGCGACGCGCCACCGTCGTTCGTCCCCAAGGACAAAAGCAGCGGTTGCGACTTACGACTCAGCTCGAACACTGCCCGGAAGACCTCAAGCCCTTCCTCGAGAGCCTCGGTGTCAGCGCGTGATCCGTTTGTACATACACACCCATCCCCTCAAATAACCTCAAATCAATCACTTGGGGAGAACAACCCCCCTAGATCGGGAAACTCACGCTAGC
>JBGPYB010000268.1:0-3430 GCA_041493035.1 Vicinamibacteria bacterium
AGCCAGACCTCGATGTCGTAGGTCTTGGCCGACGCGAAGCCCATGTCTCCGGTGGACAGAAGCATCACGCGATACGCCAGACCCAGCCGCTTCAGTATCTCCTCGGCGTCCTGGACCATTGCCTCCAGCTCCGCCATCGATGTCTCGGGTGTCGTCAGTTTCACGAGCTCCACCTTGTGGAATTGATGCTGGCGAAACAGCCCACGCACGTCCTTGCCGTACGACCCTGCTTCCGACCGGAAGCAGGGCGTGAAGGAGACGTACTTGCGCGGCAAACTGTCCGCCTCCAGGATCTCTTCCCGGTGCAGGTTGGTGACGGGCACCTCGGCCGTCGGGATCAGATACAGGTCCCTCTCTCCTGCTCTCGTCTTGAACAGGTCGCCCTCGAACTTCGGTAGCTGCCCCGTCCCGGTCAGCGTCTCGGCCGTGACCAAGTAGGGCGGAATGACCTCGCGGTACCCACGCTCTCGCGTGTGGACGTCGAGCATGAACTGGATCAAAGCCCTCTCAAGGCGGGCGCCCGCGCCCCAGTAAACGGCAAACCGCGCTCCCGACACCTTCGCCGCGCGCTCGAAGTCCAGGATCCCCAAAGCGGTTCCGATCTCCGTGTGAGCTTTCGGTGTGAACTGGAAGGCAGGTGGAATCGCGACGCGCCGCACCTCGACGTTAAAGTCGGCATCAGGGCCCACGGGCGCGGAGATGTCGGGAAGGTTCGGGATCCCCAGCAGGGTCTCTCGAATCTTTCCCTCCACCTCCTCGAGCTTGGCCTCGAGACCCTTGACCTCCTCGGCCACGATCTTCATCTCGGCCTTCAGGGAAGACGCGTCCTCCTCGGCTCGTCGGAGCCGAGCGATCTCCTCGCCGCTCACCCTCTGGCGATGACGTAACTCCTCGACGCGTTGGAGCGCGCTCCTGCGACGACTGTCGAGCAGCCAGAGGCCGTCCAGGGCTTCGATCGGGCCGCGTGCCAAGAGCCTCGCCGCGACCCGCTCCCGATTCTCGACGACGAACCTCAGATCCAACACACCGGCCTCCCTCGGGCGCGGAGAATAGCACGACGGCGCCTGACGGCTGTCACATGCCCTGTGGTAGCATCCCTGCGCCCCATGAACAAGATCCGCAAAGCCGTTTTCCCGGCGGCTGGTCTTGGCACGCGCTTTCTCCCCGCGACCAAAGCGCAGCCCAAGGAGATGCTCCCCCTCGTCGACAAGCCGATCATCCAATACGTCATCGAGGAAGCCGTTGCCGCGGGCCTCACGAGCATCATCATCGTCACGGGTCGCGGTAAGAACGCCATCGAAGACCACTTCGACGTTTCCTATGAGCTGGAAAGCCTGCTCAAGGAGAGGGGGAAGACCGACCTCCTCGAACAGGTCCGCAGCATCTCGGGGATGATCAACCTCTCCTACGTGCGCCAGAAGGAGATGCTCGGCCTGGGGCACGCCGTGCTCATGGCCAAAGACCTGGTCGGCGATGAGCCGTTCGCGGTCATGCTGGGAGACGACATCATCGACAGCCCGGTCCCCTGCATGAAGCAGATGATCGACGTCTTCGAACGCCACCAGGGGCCGGTCATCGCCGTCCACCAGGTCCCGCGCGAAGAGATCTCGGCGTACGGCGTCATCGACGGCACGCCCGAAGGAGAAAGCGGTCGCGTCTATCGCATCCGGGACATGGTCGAGAAGCCTCGCGCCGAGGACGCGCCCAGCGACCTTGCCATCATCGGCCGATACATCCTCACGCCGGACATCTTCGAGGCGCTCGAGAAGACGCCCCGGGACAAGGCGGGAGAGATCCAGCTCACCAACGGACTGCGCGCCCTCAAGGACAAGCGCCCCCTCTTTGGTTACCGCTTCGAAGGCGTTCGCCACGACGCCGGCAACAAGCTCGGGTTCCTGAAGGCCACGGTGGAGTTCGCCCTGAAGCGAGACGACCTCGGAGTGCCCTTCCGAGCCTATCTGAAGTCCCTCGACCTCTAGAACCGCAACGCGGCCACAGGCTCGGCCAAGGAGCGATCCGGCTATTTCTTCTTGGAGTTCTTGTCCGGCGAGGGGGTCGAATCCTTTGAAGCGGAGCCGCCGGACGTCTCCGCCGCTGGGCTTGACGCTGTCGCCGCCGGCGCATCGTCTTTCGAGCCGCTCTTCCCCTTCGAGAGTTTCTCCTCGTTCGAAGGGTTCTCGCCGCCCGACGACTTGCGAGAATAGTCCGTGACGTACCAGCCGGTCCCCTTGAACTGAATGGCTGGCGCCGAAAAGAGCTTCTGTACGGCCTTCCCGCAGGTGGGGCAGACCGCCACGGGAGCATCGGAGAATTTCCGGATCAGCTCAAAGCGCCCGCACTCCGGGCAGCTGTACTCATAGAGTGGCACGGCTAGACGGCTTTGATGACGAGGATGACGATCGCGACGATCAGGAAGACCACGAGAAGCTGGTCCACGTCGCGCGACAAGCCGGCGGCCGGATCGGTCCCGAGCGCCGTCGCGCGGGCCGCGAGATCGCGCAACTCACCCTCGCTCAGCGTGGCAGAAGCTCCCTTGAGTTGGCGGATGTCGACACCCAACGAGGAGGCGGCCTTCTCTGCCTCGCCAGTGGAGAGGAACCGATCGACTGAGGCCAGATCGGCCTGACGGGACGCGGTCGCGGCTCGGATCTCAGCTCCCGCGGTCTCCGCCGACACCAGGTGATCGTCGGAGAAGGCTGCGCGACCGAGGAGAAGCAACGAAACGCCGAGCACCGCAAACCGCATTCGCATCCCTATCGACCTCCCGAGCCTCTCTTGTTTCGGCCCCGCGACTCAGAAAGGATACGGCGCGCCCTTTCGACTTGTCAATGGAGGGTCAGTGCGCCTCGGCCCAGCTCTTGCCGAGTCGCGCGTCCACGACGAGCGGGACGTCGAGGACGAGTGCGCCTTCCATCACCTCCTTGACGAGAGCCAAGGCCATGTCCGCCTCCTTCTCCGGGGTCTCCAGCAGCAGCTCGTCGTGGATCTGAAGAATCAGGCGTGTCGCCAACCCTCGCGAGCGGAGCGCCGCGTCGAGATCGATCATCGCCTTCTTGATGAGATCCGCGGCGGATCCCTGAACGGGCGTGTTCATGGCCTGGCGCTCGGCCTCGGCGCGCACCTGGAAATTCTTGGCGTTCAGATCCGGAAGGCGGCGCAGCCGCCCCAGGAGCGTCCTCACCGTCCCCGTCTCCCGGGCGCGGGCAATCGTCTCGTCGATGAACCGTCGCACCGAGGAATAGCGGGCGAAGTAGGCGTCGATGAACTCCTCGGCCTCGCGCCTCGTGACGCCGATATCCCGAGCCAGGGTGTAGGCGCCCTTTCCGTAGAGGAGCGCGTAGTTGATCATCTTCGAGCGTCGCCGCTGCTCGTCCGGGGCCACCGGAGAGAATGGGCCGAAGACTTCGCGTGACGTGCGGTCGTGGATGTC
>JBGPYB010000196.1:0-7527 GCA_041493035.1 Vicinamibacteria bacterium
ATCTGGTCGACTCCGATCTCGACTGGGGCCAGGACCTCCCGGCGCTCAAGACCTACCTGGACGCCAATGACATCCAGAAGATCAAGCTCTCCTACTTCGGGAGCGCGGATCCCGGCTTCTACGGAATCGACTACGAGCTTCTGCCCAGCTACAGGATCGGGAATCCCCGCACCTGGAGCGTCGCGCCGGGTGATCTCGTGGCGGTGAGCGCCACGAACCTCCAGGGGATCTACGTCGGGCCGGAAGCTCAGCCTCTCATGGAGCGGCTTCGCAGGATGCAGCCGCTGGCGAAGATCGGGTACTCGATCTTCGTCTATCGGGTCGACTTCGCGCTCTCGCGCCCTTGAGGCGACCCGAAATGCTGCCCAAGGCCCTTTGGAGAACTGGTGCGGCCCTCTGCGTCCTGGCGCTCACCCTCGGCGCCGTGGAGGTCTTTCTTCGCCGGCTCGCGACCTTCGTGGTCTCGCCCAACGAGGCCTTCCTGGAGCAGAGCCCGTTCCAGCTGATTCGTTTCACCCCGAATGGCAAGCGTCTTGTTCCCAACGCCCACGTCGTGATCCGCAACCACTACCTCTCGGGGAAGGACGTCGTGATGGACGTGAACTCGCGCGGCTTCAGGGACGAGGATCTGCCGAGCCAGAAGGCGCCCGACGAGCTGCGCATCCTGGTGCTCGGGGACTCGATCACGTGGGGCGACTATCTTCAAGCGAACGAGGTCTTTGTCAAACGCGCCGAGAGCCTGCTGAGGACGGCCACTCCCGGCCGGAAAATCGAGGTGGTGAACGCGGGTGTCGGCGACGCCGGCCTCCGTGAAGAGCTGGACCTCCTCGAGGAGCAGGGGCTGGCGATCGCGCCCGACGTGGTGGTCATCGGGTTCTATCTCAACGACAGCCGTCCCCCCTGGGGATTCCCCGCAGAGCTCGAGTACCCTGGCTGGCTGCGACGCCACAGCGTCGTCGCGGAGTCGATCTACAGAGCCGTCGCGCTCGATCGCTGGATGAAGCGTCAGGGCCGGAAGCGCTTCGAGTGGGCGCGGAAGTCCAACAAGCTGGACTGGAAGAACGACCCGGACGCCTTCCATCAACTCGCCACCATGGCCGAATACGACTGGGGCGCCGCCTGGGACGAAAGCTCGTGGGCCACGATCCGCGAAGGATTCCAGAGGCTCAAGGCGCTCGCCGCGGCGCACCGCTTCAAGGTGGCGATCATGGCCTTCCCGGTCTCATTCCAGGTCTACGCGACGTTTCTGGACGACGCCCCGCAGCAGAGGGTGAGGAAGGAGGCGAGCGAGCAGGGCTTCGCGTTTCTCGACCTACTTCCGCTCCTGCGCGCCCACGCCGACGAAGAACTCTTCTTCGACCAGTGCCACCCACGGGAGCATGCCAACGAGCTGATCGGTGCCGCGCTCGCGTCCTTCCTGCGGGAATCCTCCTGAGCTGGAGGCCCTATTGAGGCGCCCCATCACTTTCCCTCGGGTCGAAGAGCAGGGGGAAGAACCGGCCGCCCAAGGGTTCCCCGCGAGGGACGACGGGGACGCCGGCGAGGAGCGGCTCGTCGCTGTCGGAAGCCACGCCATCTCGAACCACGTTAACTACGGCTCCGCGACGCGGCCTGGTACTCCGGTTCTCGTGGGAGCCGTGAAGCGTCAGCGGGTGGTGGAAGGAGGCCCAGCCGGCCCGGACCTCGCTCGGGACGGGGCGGAAGGCGGCTCGCTGTTCGTCGGAGAGGACCGACTGAATCGCGTCCATATCCCCCGACAGAGCGGGCTTCGGCAGGAGCGACCACCGGTGACTACCGGGGACGTAGTGCACACAGCCGTTCTCGAGGCTCGAGTCGTCGAGGGCGATCCAGCAGGTCAGATGAGCGAGAGGCTTGGTGCGCGTCCAGTAGGAATAGTCCTGGTGCCAGGCCACGACACCTCCCTGCGCCGGAGGCTTGTAGAACAGTTGGTCGTGCCAGAAGCGGACTGCGCCCCCGAGAAGCTGGGATGCCGGGATGGTGAAGGCTGGGTTCCACAGCAGATCGTGGAAGGCGGGCAGGACGCGCCAGTGGCCGAGGCAGTGGAGGAGACGCTTCGAAGGATCAAGGGACTCGTTGGCGTTGTACTCGTACAGAAGCTCGCTCCCCGGCAGCCCGTCAGAGAGAAAGCGTTCCAGCTCATTCCGTAGGGTCTCGACCTGAGCATCGCCCAGGACCCGGATGCCGGTCAGATAGCCGTTCTCCTGGAAGAAGCGAATCTGCTCATCGGACAAACGGTACTGCTCAAGCTGCGCCTTCGCAGCGCGATCATCGAGCGACGCAACGGGTGGGTGAGTCTCGGCCAGATCTCGCACCATGGCTCCCTCGCTGTCACCGCTCGATTTCCGCACATCCGCCCCGCACTATACTCCGCACCCGACCGAGGCCGCCCTGTCGGCCTGCTTGACAGGTGGCCGTCCAGCCATGGGCCCGATCGGCCACGCGTATACTCGGCCAACCATCGCTGAGGTCCAATCCATGAAAGCAACCCTCTCCCGGTCGGTCTTGCTCTTCCTCGCGGCGCTCGCTCTCCTGGCGGCGCCCTCCGTCGTCGCCGACGAGTTCCACCTCCGGGAGGGGGATCGCGTCGTCTTCTATGGCGACAGCATCACCGAGGGACGGCGTTAACACCGAGCCCGTCGAGTGGTTCGTCGCGACGCGCTTCCCTTCCATGAACGTCTCCTTCGTCCACTCCGGCGTCGGGGGAGACACGGTCGCCGGGGGCTGGGCGGGAACCATCGACCAGCGTCTCGACCGCGACGTGCTCCCTTACAAGCCGACGGTCCTCACGATCATGCTGGGGATGAACGACGGCGGATACAAGCCGTTCGACCAGGCCACGTTCGACACCTACGCGGCCGGCTATCACCACATCCTCGAACGCGTGACGAGGGCCCTGCCGGGCATTCGCATCACCCTCATTCAGCCTTCTCCCTTCGACGACGTCACGCGCCCTCCGACCTTCCCTGACGGGTACGTCTGGACGCCGCGGCGGTGAAGGTCCGACGCGAGGAGGCCAGGCCAAGACCGCACCACTACGAAATCGCGGCCGAGTAGGCCCAGCGATCTCCCACTTGTCGAGGATTCGCGTCGAGCGCGTCAGGCGCGCAGGGCGACACGGAGGGTGCCGAAGGACGCGGCACCCGGCGACGAGCCCGTGAAGACGCGGGGCGCGTGCCCCGTCCGCTCCGCATAGGCCCGGGCCAAGGCCCCGATGTCGGCGCCCTGCCGCCCCAGGACGGCGACGGTTCCGCCGCTCCCTCCCCCGGTGATCTTCGCTCCGTAAGAGCCCTTCGCAGGCCCCGCGGCGCGGACGAGGTCCACGAGCAGGTCGGTCGCGTCGGAGCCGAGGCCGCAGGCCGAATAGCTGGCGTGGGACTGGTACATCCACTCGCCGAGAAGCGACAGAGAGGGCTCGGTCACTCGCGCCGACAGAAGCTCGGCGAAGGCGCGGACTCGGAAATGCTCGTGGATCGGATGAGCCGTCGGGCACCGGACGGCATAGGTGCGCGCCGGATCGACGCGGGTGACACTGTCGTTCACGCGCCCGCTGATCCGCTTGTTCCCCGGACAGAACGTGCAATCGGCCACGTACGCCGGCAGCGCCGCCCTCGCCTTTCCGACGGTCTCGCCGATCCAGGGGCGGTTCTGACGATGGGCCGCGAGGATGACCCACTCCTCGCGGAGCGGATGCCAGCGTTCTTCCCAGACGCTCACGGCTCGTTCAGGACCGGGGCCCCGAAGCGGCGGCCGAGGGCTCCGGCTCCAGCGCGTTGGCTTCGATGACCTGCTTCAGGTATAGAGCGCTGTCCTTGGGTGTGCGCTTCTGCGAATCGTAGTCGACGCGCACGATCCCGAAGCGCTGGGTGTACCCGCGCTCCCATTCGAAGTTGTCCAGGAACGACCAGACGAAATAGCCGGCGAGCGGCGCGCCCGCGGCGATCGCGGCATGGGCCGCGGCAAAGTGCTCTCGAAGATACGCCACCCGACGCTCGTCGTGGACGAGGCCGTCGGCCGAAACGGTGTCGACGAAGGCGGCGCCGTTCTCCGTCACGTACATCCGTGCCGGGCGGTACTCGAAGTGAATCCGGCAGAGCAGGCGATAGAGTTCCTCGGGGCAGACCTCCCACCCCATGGTCGTGCGCTCGGACTCGGGGGCCAGAAAGACCTTGGGCGGCGCGTTCTGCGCTTCCGGAATCGCCGCGCTGCGCGCCACGCGCCGGGTGTAGTAGTTGACGCCCAGGAAGTCCAGGGGCTCGGCGATCGTTGCGAGATCGGCGGGGCGGACCCACGGCGGTTCGGTCGAGGGAAGGCGGCCGTGGCGGACATAGTCGGCCACGACGTCTCCGGGATAGCCGCGGCCGAAGACCGGATCGAGAAACCAGCGGTTGAAGGAGCCGTCGCTCCCGCGAGCGGCATCGCGGTCGGCCGCGCTGGGCGAGGCCGGAACCACGGGCTCGAAGTTGAGCGTGATCCCGACGGCCGCTCCAGGGCTGTTGCGCCGAAGGACGGGAACCGCGAGGCCGTGGGAGAGGAGCACGTGGTGGGACGCGGCGAGCGCCGTCGGCCAATCCTGAAGGCCCGGCGCATGCTTGCCGATCTGATGGCTCAGGAGGCTGATGCACCAGGGCTCGTTGTGTGTGATCCAGTTCTTGACGCGATCTCCCAGCCGGCGGCTCACGACATCGGCGTATTCGACGAAGGCCTCGGCGGTCGCCCGGTGGGCCCATCCGCCGTTGTCCTGCAGGGCCTGAGGCAGATCCCAGTGAAAGAGCGTCGCGTAAGGCTCGATCCCCTTCGAGAGCAGCTCATCGACCAGACGGCTATAGAAATCGAGACCGGCGACGTTGGTGGCACCGCGACCCGACGGGATCACACGAGGCCAGGCGATGGAGAAGCGGTAGGCGTGGAGCCCCAGGTCCTTCATCAAGGAGACGTCGTCGCGCCATCGGCGATAGTGGTCGCAGGCGATCTCCCCGGAAGACGCGTCTTCGATCCTTCCGGGTGTGGCGCAGAAGCGGTCCCAGATCGACTCGCCACGGCCGTCGGCCGTGACCGATCCCTCGATCTGATACGCCGACGTGGCGCTCCCCCACACGAACCCTTTCGGGAACCGAAGGGTCATCCGTCCTCCCTTGGAAAAGAACGCGGGATGATAGCGGAGAACGTCGGGCACGCCTAACGGGCCGCCGCGGCTCCCGGCCGGCCCACGATCGCGTCGATCCGGCGCAGCTCGTCGTCACTGAACGCCAGGCGATCCAGGGCCCGGACACCGTCCTCGAGCTGCTCGCGGCTGCTGACGGCCGTCAGGACGCTGGTCACCTCGGGATGGCGCAGGCACCACGCGAAGGCCATCTGGGCGAGGGTCTGTCCCCTCTCGCTTGCAACCTCGGCGAGGAGCCGCACTTTCTCGAGTGTCGCGGCATCGGCGTCGGGAATTCGCCAGGGCATCACGTTCTGGCCGGCGCGCGATCCCGGAGGGACGCCGCCCAGGTACTTCCCGCTCAGCAGTCCCTGGGCCAGTGGCGAGAAGACGATGACGCCGAGCCCCAGCTCCCGAGTGACGGGCAGGACGTCGGCCTCGATGGTGCGCTCGAAGAGATGGTATTTCGGCTGATGGATCACGATAGGCGCCCAGCCATTGCGACGGCAGATCTCCACGGCCTCGCGTGTCTGGGCGCCGCTGTAACTGCTTACCCCGGCATAGAGAGCCTTGCCATGCTCGACGACGGTATTGAGGGCGCCGAGCGTCTCCTCGAGGGGCGTGTCGGGATCGAACCGGTGCGAATAGAAGATGTCGACGTAGTCGAGGCCCAGGCGCTTCAGGGACTGGTCGCAGCTCGCGATGATGTACTTGCGGCTCCCCCACTCGCCGTAGGGCCCGGGCCACATGAGGTAGCCCGCCTTCGTCGCGACGACGATCTCATCCCTGGGAAGGTCTCGAAGGATCTTCCCTCCTTCGACCTCGCCGTTCCCCGGCGTGCGACCGTAGTTGTTCGCGAAGTCGAAGTGGGTGATCCCAAGGTCGAAGGCCCGGAAGAAGACCTCGCGCGCGACGCCCGGCGCCTCGTAGCCGCCCACCGTCTGCCACCCGCCGAGGGAAAGGGCCGGCAGCTTCAGGCCCCACCGGCCGCACCGGTTGTACCGCATCGTGTCGTAGCCGCTCGACTCGGGCATCTCTGAGGTTCCTCCCGTCGCGGATCATACGACGGACGAGGTCCAGAAATTCCGCACGGCGCGCGACCTGCTACTACCGCGCCTGATGAGCATCCCGACCATAGAGTGCGAGCGTGAAGCGGAGGTGCCGGTTTAGGAGTTGTCTTGTATTTCTGGTAAATCCCTTGACAGGGGATTAACGAGAAATATAGAGTGCCTTCATGAAAGGGCGGATCGGGCGGCTGGAAGCGCAGTTCCTGGCCTACGCGCAGATGCGGAAGCTTCGCACCGTGCGCCTTGGCGATCTGCCGCGGACTATGCTCCGGCTGACGGCCGATCAGGAGCGCAAGCTGCTGAGCCGGCTCTCCCGGAAACGAATGATCGCGCGCGTGCGGCGCGGGCTCTACCTCGTTCCGCCCCGGTTGCCGCTCGGCGGCGCTTGGACACCCGACGAGATCCTGGCGATCAACACCCTGATCGAGGACCGCGACGGCCGCTACCAGATCTGCGGCCCCAATGCCTTCAATCGCTACGGCTACGATGACCAGCTGCCCAACCGGATCTACGCCTACAACAATCGCATCTCCGGCGATCGCGCAATCGCGGCGGTCAACCTGACCCTCATCAAGGTCGCGGACGAGCGTTTGGGAGAGACCGAAGGCCAGAAGACCGTCGACGGCGAGTCGGCGGTCTACTCGTCGCGCGCCCGGACGCTTCTCGACGCGGTCTATGACTGGTCCCGATTTGGCAGCCTGCCGCGCGCGTACGACTGGATTCGCGCCGACCTTCGCGCCCGGCGAGTTCGGCCGGTCGAGCTCGTCCGCATCACCCTGCGCTACGGCGACGTCGGCGCCATCCGGCGGATCGGCGCGCTGCTCGATCGCGAGGGCGTCGACGAACGGCAGCTGCGAAAGCTCGAACAGCGACTCCGCACGCCGAAGAATCCGATTCCCTGGATCCCCGGGCGCGCCCGACGCGGTAAAGTCGATCGGCGCTGGGGCATCGTCTGGAACGACCGTGCCTGAGCCAACTCGCCTCCGCTGGCACGAGGACCAGGACGCGTTTCGGGACCTCCTGATCCTGACAGCCGCGAGAGCGGGCTTCCTGGTTCGGCTCGTCGAGAAAGACTACTTCTCCTCCGTGCTGCTGGAGTACCTCGCGGCGAGTTGCCCGAGCCTGGTGTTCAAGGGCGGAGCCTGCCTGGCCAAGGTGCATACAGAGTTCCACCGCATAAGCGAGGACTTGGATTTCACCATCCCCGTCCCGCTGGACTCGGCGAGATCCGCGAGAAGCCGTATGGCGGAAGAGTTGAAGAGAGCAATGGCTGAGATCGAACACCGGCTGCCGGCCTTC
>JBGPYB010000199.1:0-7305 GCA_041493035.1 Vicinamibacteria bacterium
AATGGATCCCAATCGGCGTTCATCGGGGAGGTATGCCCTGAATTCGTCTTCCGGGAGCGGTCCCTCGGCGGGCCTTCCGCCTGGCGCCGCCGGAGCCACCGGCACGCTGGACAAGAAACGCTGTCAGGTCGGCGGACTCAACCAGAACTACACCTCTTCGGCGGGAACGCTCTACCACATTCAGATTGAGGATCGCGGTCCCGTTCTCGATCGTGTCTCCGAGATCGAGCTACGCCGCGTCAACGTCATCGTCTACGCTAACTACGGCGAGCCCAACGCGCGCATCGTCCACGGTCGCGACCACGACTTTCCCGACCTGCGCTCTCACGAGCACAACCGGTTCATCTCCCATAAGATTCAAGAGCTGGCGGAAGGGGCCCGACTCATCGTCGAGGAGAAGGAGCAGCGCCAGGTGATGCGGATCAAAGCGGCGATCCGCGAGTACTACCTCACGAAGAACGATCAGGCCAAGAGGGAGTTCGAAGAAACGAACGCCCACTATCCCTTTCTCTTCTCCCGCGCCTGGAGGGAGCTGAAGCTCGAACGAGAGCGGAGTGTGGCGACGGCCGCGGCCCCGCCCGGCGCCTCCCCCGTCGAAGAGCCGCTGCCCGAGGTCGTCTACCCCTTGGACGCCGAGCTGCGCGAGCGCGTCATCGAGATCGAGCGGATCATCACGGAAATGGGCAAGGACCTGGAGGAGCTGAAGACCCGAGGGATCGCCGACGACATCCTCCTCCAGACCTGCCGGAAGCTCGTCGCCCGCGCGCAGGAGGGGCTCTCCGGAAAGGCGGCGACCGACTTCAACACGAGGCGTCTCGACATGCTCCGGAACAGCCTCGCGACGACCTGGCGGCAGGTGAAGTCGAGGATGAGATAGGGCGCCTCGACCTCAAGAGCCCCTGACCGCAAACCCCTCACCCCAACCCCTCTCCCCGAGGGGAGAGGGGGGCGTCATTCGAGGGGGGCGGCGGCGAGAGCCTCGCTCATGTTGTATTTCACTTCGAATGCCAGCTTGGTGACGCGCATCCCTTCCTGGCCCTTGATACGGCAGGCCAGTGCGGGAAAGTCCGCTGCCGCTCCCGCGGTGCGGCACTGGACCTCGCAGGCGCGGCACTCGCCGTTCCAGCAGTATCGCCCGTAGCCGACGTCGGGAGCCACGAATTGCATCTGCCGGAGCAGGAGGTTGTTCTCGGGGACATCGAAGGCTTTGCCCAGGATCACAACGCGTATCAGCCTGCCGAACGGCTCGTAAAGGTCGCTCATCGCCCGCGGCGGGATTAGATCATGGGCCTCGGCGACCCCGCAATCCATCCCCGGGGCCGTGATAACCTCCGGTCCGACCGAGGAACAGGAGCACCGATTGACGTCTGAGACCCAGGCCGCCGGCCGTTCGCTCCTCAGGCGAGAGCTGGGTTTCACCGACGTCCTCCTCTTCAACATCGCGACGGTCCTCGGCCCCCGCTGGATCGCCGCTGCGGCCCACAACGGGCCCTCCTCCATCAGCCTTTGGGTTCTCGCGGCGGCGTTCTTCTTCGTCCCGACGGCGCTCGTCGTGGTCGAGCTGTCGACTCGCTTCCCGACGGAAGGAGGGCTCTACGTCTGGACCAAGGAGGCCTTCGGCGACCTCCACGGCTTCATCGCAGGCTGGTGCTACTGGATCTACACTTTCTTCTATTTTCCCGGGCTCTTGCTGGCCAGCGTCGCCATGTCGACTTTCATCGGAGGACCCGATTTCGAGTGGCTCAACCACGACAAGCGATATCTCGTGGGAGCCTCCCTCGCGCTCCTGACGGTCGCGGTGGTGCTGAACATCGTAGGTCTCAATATCGGCAAGTGGCTGCAAAATGCCGGTGGCGTGGGGACCTATGTGCCGCTCCTGATTCTCGTCGCCCTGGGCGGGATCGCCTGGTGGCACCACGGTTCGCTCACGACCATCACGGCGAGCAGCGCTCTTCCGAAATGGGATTGGGACACCGTCAACTTCTGGTCCCAGATCGCCTTCGCCTTCACGGGCCTCGAGCTGATCTGTGCCATGAGCGAGGAGGTCAAGGATCCGCGGCGCACCTTCCCACGAGCGATCCTCGTCTCCGGCGGGTTGATCGTCGTCATCTACCTTGTGGGGACCCTGGCGGTCCTGGCCATCCTGACGCCGGATCAGGTCGATCCGAGGAGCGGCGTCTTTCAAGCGGTTGGCAAAGGGGCTGCGGCCATTGGACTGCCCTGGCTCGGGGTCCTTGCCGCCCTGCTCGTGACGGCCGGCAACGCCGGCGGCGTCGGCTCCACGGTGGCCGGCATCTCCCGCGTGCCGATGGTGGTCGGGATCGACCGCTACCTCCCGGCGGCCTTCGGCGCCATCCACCCTCGGTGGCGCACGCCCTGGATCGCGATGCTGATCCAGGCGGGGATCTCGGCGGCGATTCTCGTGGCTTCGCAGGTCAACGAGAGCGTTCTGTCGGCCTACCAGATCCTCGTCGATGCCGCGATCATCCTGTACTTCATCCCCTTCCTCTACATGTACGCCGCGGTCATCAAGCTCGCCTACAGGGCCGATCGCGCGGTGGACGCCCGTGCCGTCCTCGTGCCCGGAGGGCGCTTCGGAGTATGGGTTGTCGCGGGCCTGGCATTCGCCGTGACGGCGCTGTCCATCGTTCTCTCGGTGGTGCCTCCCGCCGGAACGAACACGTTGCAGTTCGAGCTGAAGCTCGTCGGCGGAACGGCGGCCGCGGTCGCCGTGGGCCTTGCCCTCTACTGGCGAGGCGCTCGAAGGAAGCGGTGGTCGTGAAGGTAGCGTTCATCGGCAGCCACGGCGTCGGCAAGACGACCCTTTGCTACGACCTCGCTGCGACGTTGAAGCGACGGGGGATGAACGTCGACATCGTCAAGGAAGTGGCGCGGCTCTCGCCGCTCCCCATCAATCGCAAGACGTCTCTCGACGCCCAGACGTGGATCCTCATGACCCAGGTTGCCGAAGAGATCCGCTCGGCCAGCCAGAACGACGCCGTCGTTTGCGACCGCAGCGTCCTGGACAACTACGCCTACATGGTGCTGGCGTGCGGCCGCCAGAAGCCCATCGAGCGGTTCGTCGAACACTGGATGAAGACCTACGACATCCTATTCAAGGTCCCCGTTTCCGGGGCCGCCTCGGCCGACGGCGTGCGCGACACCGACGAGTTCTTCGTCCGCTCCATCGATCAGCTCGTCGACGCGCTTCTCGAGGAAAAGAGGATCCCCCACGAGCGGCTCCCGGCCGGCGAGCGGGATGGCTGGATCGAGAGGGTCAAGGAGGTCGTCCTGAAGAGGGCGGAGGAAGGGAGGAAGCTCTTCTGAGGGAAGGTAGAATAGAGCCATGAGCACACTCTCGGAGCGCATCACTCAGGACCTCACGGCATCGATGAAAGCCCGGGACGCCCCCCGCACAAGCGCCCTGCGCATGGCCAAGGCGGCCCTCAAGAACAAGGAGATCGACAAGAAGTCGGCCCTCGACGACTCCGAGGCCGCGAAGGTGGTCCAGGGGCTCGTGAAGCAGCGCGAGGACTCGATCGAGCAGTTTCAGAAGGCGAATCGCCCCGAGCTGGCCGCGAAAGAACAAGCCGAGATCGAGGTGCTCCGCGCCTACTTGCCCCAGGAGGCGTCCGACGCCGAGATCGAGGCGGCCGTCGCGAGCGCCTTCGCCGAGACCGGCGCTTCCTCTCCAAAGGACATCGGTCGAGTGATGAAAGCGGCGCTCGCGGTCCTCCAGGCCTCGGGGAAGCCGGCCGACGGGAAGAAGGTCAACGAGTCCGTGCGGAAGCGTCTGGGGAGCTGAGGCGTGCGCGAGTCCCTCCGCCGGGCGGGCCAGCGGGTCATGATCGGCTTCGAGGGGCACGCCGTGAGCCAGGACCTGCGGCGCCTCCTTCGCGACTACGGTGCGGGGGGCGTCGTTCTCTTCGCGCGGAACGTCGACGCGCCGGAGCAGGTGGCCGAGCTGGTCCGCGAGATGCAGTCTCTGGCCCGCGATGCCGGGCACGACCAGCCTCTCTTCGTGGCCGTTGACCAGGAAGGTGGGCGCGTCGCCCGACTCCGGGAGCCGTGGACGCGCTGGCCGCCGCTCCGTGCCGTCGGTCGATCGGGCTCCGAAGACCTCGCTCGAAGAATGGGGGAGTCGCTCGCGGCTGAACTCGCGCCTTGTGGCATCCGCTGGGACTTTGCTCCGGTCGTGGATGTCGACACGAACCCCAGGAACCCGGTGATCGGGGACCGATCGTTCGGCGATGACCCCCATCTCGTGGGGCGCCTGGGCGCGGCGATGGTGCGAGGCCTTCAGGAGGGCGGCGTGGCCGCCTCGGCGAAGCACTTTCCCGGCCATGGCGACACCGATGTCGACTCCCACCTGGCACTTCCGGCCATCGACCATTCGCTGTCCCGTCTGGAAGACGTCGAGCTGCGCCCCTTTCGTGCGTGCATCGAGGCCGGAGTGGCGTCGGTCATGACCGCCCACGTCGTCGTGCGGGAGATGGACGACGAGAGGCCCGCGACGCTTTCGACCGAAGTGATCGAGCGCCTTCTGCGCGAGAAGCTGAAATACGACGGCGTCGTCGTCAGCGACGATCTGGAGATGAAGGCGGTGGCCGAGCGATGGCCGGCGCGCGAGGCCGCCGTGCTGGCGGCCCAGGCCGGCTGTGACGTCGTCCTGGTTTGCCAGGACCACGACGCGCAGGTCCAGGCGATCGAAGGGCTCGTCCGGGCTGTGGAGACCGAGGAGATCGCGTGGAAGGCGATGGACGCGGCCTGCGAGCGGGTCCGGCGCCTCAAGGAGCGATTCTTGCTCCCCTACATCGACCCTCAGCCGAAGGCGGCGCGTCTCGCCGCCGGAGTGGGAGAGCGCTGGGCGCTCTCTCGGGAGCTGGCTGAGCGCGGCGGCATGACGGTCTAGGAAAGGACTCATGGACCTCGGACTCACGGGACGCGTGGCGGTCGTGGCGGCGGCATCGCGAGGGCTCGGCCGCGCGACCGCTCGGGCGCTGGCGGCCGAGGGGGCGTCGGTGGGACTGTGTGGTCGTGACGCGGCCCGCATTCAAGAAGCCGCGGCGACGATCGCGAAGGAGACGGGCTCGCCGACGCTCCCCGTGATAGCCGATGTCGGCAAGGCCGAGGACTGCGCGCGCTTCGTCGAGGAGACAGCGCGGGCCTTCGGTCGGGTCGACATCCTGGTGACGAACACCGGCGGGCCCCGCCCCGGAGGCTTCGAGGGCGTCGGCGCGGGGGATTGGGAGACGGCGTTCCGCGTGACCCTCGCGAACGTGGTTCATCTTGTGGGAGCTGCCGTTCCGCACATGAAGAAGAACGGCTGGGGCCGGATCGTGAACGTCGCGTCGCTCTCCACGAAGCAGCCGATCGAAGGGCTGGTGCTCTCCAACACCTTCCGCCCCGCCATCGCCGGACTCGCGAAGACGCTGGCCGGTGAGCTGGGTCCTCACGGCATCCTCGTGAACACCGTTTGCCCGGGGTACACGCGGACCGACCGACTGGAAGAGCTGGCTCACGTCCGGGCGAAGGCGGCAGGAACGACCCCGGAGGCCATTCTCTCGAAACTCGTCGAAGCCGTGCCCCTGGGCCGCGTGGCCGAGCCGGAGGAGTTTGCCGCCGTCGTCGCCTTCCTCTGCTCCGAGCGTGCGTCTTTCGTCACAGGTGCCACGATTCCCGTCGACGGCGGCGCGTGCCGCGGGCTCCTTTGACCTGGACCAAGCCCAGGGCTCTCCGAGGTGGGGACCTCGTCGGCATCTGCGCGCCTGCGGGTCCCGTGGACATGGACCGGCTCGCGCGCGGCGTGGCCGAGATCGAAAGCCTCGGTTTTCGCGCGCGGGTGCCGGACGGAATCGGCGAACGGCTTCGCTTCACCGCCGGCAGTGTCGAGCGGCGTGTGGCGGAGCTGCACGCGCTCCTGGCCGATGACGAGGTCTCGGCCATCGTCTGTGCCCGCGGCGGGGCGGGCGCGGGCGCGCTGTTGCGTCATCTGGACCCGCGGCTGGCTGCCGCTCACCCGAAGGCCTTCATCGGCTATAGCGACGCCACGTTCCTGCATCGATGGTTCGGGGTTCATGGGCTCGTCACGTTCCACGGGCCGATGGCGGCCCGTGAGTTGGCCGACGGCACGTACGATCGCGACAGCTTCTTGCGGACCGTCACCGGAGAGGGCGGGCCGTATGCGACCGAGGCGGAAGACCTCGTTCCGTTGCGCCCCGGATCAGCCCGAGGCCGATTGTCGGGAGGATGCCTGTCGATCCTCTCGGCGGCGGCGGGAACGCCTTGGGCGCTGGCGGCGTCGGACGAACCCACGATCCTGTTCATCGAAGACGTGGACGAGCCGCCGTACCGTATCGACAGGATGCTCCTCCATCTCCGCGAATCGGGCGGCCTGGCCGGCGTCGTCGGGATCGTCTTCGGCGACATGAAGGGATGCGCACCTCCCATCAGGGCCGACTTCGGTCTCGAGGACATCATTCTGGAAGCCCTTTCGGGGCTTCAGATCCCCATCGCTCTCGGCCTTTCGAGCGGCCACGCGTCGTCGCCGGCCGTGACGCTTCCCTTGGGCGTCCGGGCTCGCCTGACGTGTGGCGCCGAGACCCGCCTCGAGATTCTCGAGCCCGCCGTCTCGTGAGGATCCACCTCTCGGGGATCTGCGGCACGGCCATGGCCTCGCTGGCGGGCCTGCTGCGTGCCCGCGGGCATGAGATCACGGGCTCCGACCAGGACGCATACCCTCCGATGTCGACTCAACTCGAGGCCCTTGGGATTGCCGTGCGCTCTCCGTACGCCGAGGGGAACGTCCCAGAGGACGCCGATCTGGTGGTGATCGGCAACGTGCTCTCGCGGGGAAACCCCGAGGTCGAAGTGGTGCTCGATCGTAAGCAGCGCATGGCGAGCATGCCGGCGCTCCTGGCCGACGAGTTCATAAGGGGCCGGCGCTCGCTGGTGGTCGCCGGGACCCACGGGAAGACGACGACGACGAGCCTGCTGGCCTTTCTCCTGGACCGCGCGGGCCATGCTCCGTCGTTCCTGGTCGGAGGCGTGCCGGTGGATTTCGGATCCAGCTACCGACTGGGCGCGGGACGAGCCTTCGTCGTCGAGGGAGACGAATACGACTGCGCGTTCTTCGACAAGCGCCCGAAGTTCGTCCACTACCTGCCCGACGTGGCCATCATCGGGAACGTCGAGTTCGACCACGCCGACATCTATCCCGACCTTGCGGCGGTTCAGACGGCGTTCCTGCGCCTCCTCGCCGTCGTCCCTCGCCGGGGACTGGTGGTGGCCGGGGCCGAGAGCCCG
>JBGPYB010000006.1:0-58145 GCA_041493035.1 Vicinamibacteria bacterium
TCGAGAACGGCGCCCAAGACCTCGTCCGATGGGCCTTGTTCCCGAAGTCGAAACAATCGTCGCCCCGGTTGTCGATCGAATCACCAAGACGGCACGGGGTGGAGCCGACCGACAACCTTGAGCTGCCACTCGCCCGCTCCCGTTGCGGCTCATCCGATGCGGGGGACGACCGTTCAGAGGGCGCGGAGCCGGCCGTTCCGAAGGGTGAGCGCACCCGAGAGAGCCACGAGGCCCAGCGAGAAGGCCGCGATCGTCTGAGGCGCGCCGAAGCCCTTCACGAGGAAGCCCGCGACCAGGCTCCCCAGGGGCATCCCGCCGCGGAAGGCGAGGCCGTAGATGCTCACGATCCGGCCGCGCAGCTCCTCGGGGGCGCTCTCCTGCATGAGGGAATTCAGGATCGAGAACGCCGAGACGAGGCTGACGCCCGAAACGAACAGAAGCGCCATGGCGACCGATTGTTGGCCGGAGAGCACGGCGGCGGCGGTCGCTATCCCGTAAAGAGAAAGAGACGCGAGAAGCAGCCGTCCTCGGCCATCGGCCTTCCCGCGCTGGGCCGTCACGAGCGCGCCGACGATCGCTCCCACGCCGAAGCTCATGAGGAGCCCGCTGTATCCCTTGGCCCCGGTCTTTAGGACGTCGCCGGCGATCACGGGAAGGTACGTGATCAGGGGGAAGGCCAGGAAGCTCGAGGATGCCGCGAGAGCCATGAGCACGAAGAGGACGTCGCTTTGTCGCACGTAGCCGAACCCCGCCGAAAGGCTTTGGCTCAGCGTCTCTCGCTTGGCCATCCCCGGCGAGGGGATCTGGATGCCGATCAGGGCCACGATGACGGCGACGAATGACAAGGCGTTCAAGGCGAAGCACCACCCCGTCCCCGCGTAGATCAACAGCAACCCCGCGATCCCCGGCCCGATGGCTCGCGACAGGTTGAACTGGAGCGAGTTCAGCGCGACGGCGCTGGGGATCTGCTGGGGCGGAACGAGTGTCGTCAGCACCGCCTGATACGTAGGCGCCGATTGTGACTGCGCAAGACCGGTCAGGAAGGCGATGAGCAGTATGGGAAGGACCCCCAAGTGCCCCGTCACGTAGAGGACGGCCAGGGCCGTCGCGAAGGACATTTGCAGACACTGGGAGGTGAGGAGGATGAGGCGCCGGTCGACGCGATCCGCGGCCGCGCCCCCGAGCACCATGAGGGCTAGAAGCGGCGCGTCCGAGGCGAAGCTCCGGTATCCGAGGTAGCGCGGATCGACAAATTGCGTATGGACGAGCCAGTTCAAGGCCACGTCCTGGGTCCAGGTGCCGATGCTCGAGAGAAAGGCCCCGATCCACAGCCGCCGGTAGTTTCGATAGGCAAATGCGGAAAGGAACCCGGGGAGATTCAACAGGGGGCTCTTGTTTCTGGCGTCGCGGCGCGCTGCGCCGCCCCGACCGCTGGCCGGGGCGGCGGCGGCGGCGCGCTACTTCTTGGCGGCGGGCTTCTTGGAAACTGCGGCGATAGCGGCCTTCTTGCGGGCCTTCTTGACCGTGTCCTTGCGCTTCCGCCTGCGACGTATCTCCTGCATCCGTTCGCTCATTCACTCTCCTTTGTCGTTCTCACCGGAGGTCTCCCCGGCGGATTTTCGTGTTTCGGCCACGCGGCGCCTGATGATCCTCAGGTAGGCGCGGGGGACCTTCTGCATCAGAGCCAGCAGCTCGCCCAGATCCGACTTGACGTTGGTCAACGTGCCGCCGTCCCCATAGACCAGGTTCACGACCCGCCCCTTGAGCACGATCGGAAAGGCCACGGCGCTCGTGGAGGGTGCTTTCCCGATGGCTTCCAGGAAGCGGCGGTTCTCCTCGCCAGGGCCGAAGCGACCCAGAAAGACCGTCTTGTCACGGGCCACCGTCTGAAACACCGACGGCGTGTCGAGGGGGATCCTGAGGGTCGAAGCGAGACGGGTGTCGATCCCTTCTCCCCGGCCGCCACAGCCTATGGCCCACGGCTCCCGCACGATGAAGAACAGGACGCGGCGGAAGAACGACTGGCAGAGGGCCAGCGCCGCCTCGACGACCTCGTCCCGGGTGTCCCCCCCCTCGATGTGGGCCATCGCGGCGGCGCGGTCGGCTGGGATCGGAGTGATCACCGGGGGACGGTGGGTGTCGTCGTAGCGCCATCGCTCGTCGACGCCATAGTGATCGCGGAGGAGCTGGATCATCCGGAACTCGGGGACGACGATGGGCTTGACGATGTAGCCGTGGGAGAAGCCCACTTTCGCCAGCGCCTGGTGGTCCTGGGGATCCACCATCAGGAGAAAGAGCGTCTTCCCCTTCAGCCGATAGGGGAAGACCTTGTAACGGGATACCAGCGCCTTCGGGAGGAGCGCCACCACGGCAGGGTCGATCTCCCGGGCGTCCACCGCGGTGGCCTGGACGCCGTGGGCCCGCGAGAGTGCCTCACGGAGGCGTTCCTCGGTGATGAATCCGAGCTCGTAGAGGCTCGTGCCCAGGCGCCCGCCAAAGAGGACCTGGTGGCGGATGGCCTCCTCGATCTGCTTCTCGGTGACGAGCCCGCGCTCTCTCAGTATGCGGGCCAGAATCGGCAATGGGTCCCCTGCATCGGTACGCCATTCTAGGCTATCATCGTGCGTCCTCGCTCCCCACAGACGGCTACGCCATGGCGCTCCGCCTCAGGAACCTCAAGACCCGCACCGCGGTCTCGATCGCTTCGGTCATCGTCGCCATCCTGGTGGCGAACGCCCTCTATCTGATCCTGACGAAGAGGGTGGAGCTGCGCAAGGACATCGAGAACCGAGCGCTCCTCTTCGCGAGCCTGGCGAGCAAGCCTCTCTGCGTCGGATACGAGCTCTATTACTCCTCGGGTTTCTACAAGTTCCAGGAGCTGCTGAGCTACTACCGGAACCTCGAGCCCGACGTCGAGAGGGTGGTCATCATCAATGTCAGCGGCAAGGTCCTCTTCGACTCGACCGACCTGGCCGAGGGCGCGCGGGAGCGGGCGGGCGGGGCGAGCGAGCGGTGGGTCGAGGGGGCCGATCGCCTCGATGCCATCAAGGGCCATGATCCGACGCTTCTGAGGGGGCGCGATCCAAAAAGCGGCGAAGAAACCCTCGAGATCGTCGCTCCCTACTTCGAGGACTGGGGCCGGCACCGCCTGTCGGTCATCTACCAAGTCTCGTATCGCAGGCTCGGACCGAGCATCCGGCGTCTCATCTACGCCACGGCAGGCCTGACCCTCATATCCATGCTGGCCTCGGTCCTCGTTGCGGTCGCCCTCGCCTCGCGGATCACCCGCCCCCTCGAGGAGCTGACCGCGGGGGCCAAGGGGATCGCCGAAGGACACTTCGAGAGCCGCCTCACCATCCGCTCGGGTGACGAGCTGCAGATCCTGGCCGAGACCTTCAACTACATGACCGAGCGGCTCAAACACAACGTCGAGCAGCTCGAGGAGTCCAACGAAAAGCTGGGCTCCGCCAACGAGGAGCTGAAAGAGCTCGACCGGATGAAGTCCGACCTCCTCGCGAACGTGAGCCACGAGCTGCGCACGCCGTTGACGGCTATCAAGGGATACACCGACTACATCCTCGACGGGAAGCTCGGCTCGGTGAGCGAGAAGCAGGAACGAGGTCTCGTCGTCGTCCAGCGCAACCTCGACCGGCTCTCGAAGTCCATCAACGCCCTCCTCGACTTCTCCCGCATGGAGATGGGCCGGATCACCCTGAACATCCAGCCCTTCAACCTCTCGCAGCTCGTCGAGTCGATCCTGACGACCCTTCGCTCGGAGCTCGAGAAGAAGCGCATCACCTTCGCGTCCCAGGTTCCCACCGACCTGGCACCGGTCATCGCGGACCGGGAAAAGCTGTCGCAAGTCCTGGAGAACCTCGTGATCAACGCCCTCAAGTTCACTCCTGAGGGAGGGCGGATCACGGTGTGGGCCGTCCGCGTGGACACTGGGCGAGGGGCCGCCGAGATCCGAGTATCGGACACCGGCATCGGGATCCCCGAGAGCCAGATTGGAAAGATCTTCAACCGCTTCCACCAGGTGGACGGCTCCACGACGCGGCGCTTCGGCGGTGTCGGCTTGGGCCTCGCCATCGTGAAGAGCATCCTGGACGCCCACGGCGCCGCCATCTCGGTGGAGAGCGAGGTGGGCCACGGGACCAGCTTCCGCTTCACGCTGCCGCTCCTCGAGAAAGGCGCCGAGGCCCCGGGTCGCGAGGATCGGGCGACGAGCCACGTCGACGAGGGGTTGGTCCTGGTGGTGGACGACGACCTGGAGCTGCTCCGTCTCACGAAGAGCGATCTCGAGCGCGAGGGCTTCGCCGTCCTGACGGCCACCACGGGTGAGGAAGGAATCCGACTGGCCGCCCGCCGGCGCCCCGACGTGATCCTCCTGGACCTGCTTCTGCCCGACAAGAGCGGCCTCGAAGTCTTGCAGGCGCTGAAGGGGGAGCCCGTCACGCGGGGAATCCCGGTCATCGTGGTCTCCATCGCGAGCGACGGGATCCGCTCTCTCTCCCTTGGCGCGGCGGAGTGGCTCCGGAAGCCCGTCGACTCCGGGACCGTGGCGGGCACGGTGCGCCGACTCCTCGAGGGATCGACGGGCGATTCGCCCACGGTGCTCGTCGTGGACGACGAGCCTGACACCGTGGACTTTCTCCGCGACACCCTCCACTCCGAGGGCTTTCACGTCGTGGCGGCCCACGACGGCCGCCAGGCCCTCGAGGCGCTCGGCAAGGCCCGGCCCGACCTGGTGCTCCTGGACATCATGATGCCCGAGCTGTCGGGCTTCGAAGTGCTCGAAGCCCTCGCCCGCGACCCCCAGACGGCCACGATCCCCGTGGTGGTGCTCACGGCACGGGCCGACGACGTCGACGCCCAACGGGGGCTCGCCCTGGGCGCGCGCAAATACATGAGCAAGCCCTTCGACGTGCGAGCCCTCATCGCCGAGGTCCAGCGCCAGATCGGCGCGCGATCGGCCGAAGCGAGGGGCGGATAAGCATCTCTATGAAGAAGAAAATCCTGATCGTCGACGACGAGGACGACATCCTCCATTTTCTAGATTTGGTACTGCGCGAGAAGGGTTACGAGGTGGCCACGGCGACGGGGGGGCAGGAGGCCCTCACGAGGGCCCAGCTCGTGCGTCCTGACCTGATTCTTCTCGACATCATGATGCCCCAGATGGACGGATGGGAAGTATTGAAGCTGCTCCGGGTCGACGAGGAGACCGCGGCCATCCCAGTGGCCATGCTCTCGGCGCGTACCGAGGCCAGGGACCGGGTCCAGGGACTCCAGGAAGGGGCGGTCGACTACATCTGCAAGCCGTTCTCCCTCCAGGAGCTCATCGGCAAGATCGAGGCGATCTTCGCCCAGGTGGAGGAATCGGGAAGGCCGGCCCGATGAATCAGGGATGACCATCTCTCGCGCCGAGGACCGCGACTACTTCCGCCTCCGCGCCGAGTGGCTGCGCCTGAAGAATCAGGTCTTCGACGCAAACGCCGAGCTTCCGACCCTCGCAGCCGTCCTCGACGACGTGCGCCGCCTTATCGAGGAGCGCGGGACGATCGGCGTGCTGTACCTCGACCTCGCGGGAGACATCCAAGGGGAAGCCGTGCACGGCTGGATCGCCTACGACAAGGTGCTTCGGGGCTTCGCTCGCGCTCTCGCGGGCCTCCGGCGTGACAACCTCGTGGCGCCGCGCGACACCATCGCCGTGATCTCGGTTCGGAGCGACAAGTTTCTCCTCTTCCTGGGCGGACCGGGACCCGGTCTTCTGAATGAAGAGTCTCTGTCCACCTTTGCATCACGTCTTCGAGAGCGCGTCGTCGAGACGCTTCCACGGCACCTCTCCAGCCGTGCTGTGGCGCCGCTCATCTTCCACCACGGCTACGCCCTCCTCCAGCGCGACCCCATGCTCCGCGCGGAGAGAGCGATTCACCGCGCCCTCGACCAGGCCATGCTCATGAGCCTCAAGCGTCGCAGCCGCGAGGAGGATCTCCGCGCCCACGGTCTGGACAAGCTCATCCGGGACGGGAACATCGAAAGCTTCTACCAGCCCATCATGGACCTCCGGGACCTCACGGTCCTGGGCCACGAGGTCTTCAGTCGCGGGCCCGCCGGGACGCCTTTGGAGGATGCCGAGGGGCTCTTTTCGTTGGCCGAGCGCACCGGGCGCCTCTTGGACTTCGAGCGCCTCTGCCGGGGCCGGGCCCTCACGTCCGCGCGACGCCACCTGAAGAGCGGCGGGAAGCTCTTCCTCAACACGTCGGCCCAGGCGCTCCTGGACCCCGACCTGGCGGGCGACACCTTTGCCCGCAAGGTGGAGGCCCTCGGCCTGGAACGAAAACACGTCGTCCTGGAGATCACCGAGCGCGTCGCCGTGGAGGAGCGGGCGGCCTGCGGCGTCGTCCTCCGTAACCTGAAGCGACACGGCTTCGGCGTGGCCATCGACGATATGGGCTCGGGGTACTCGAGCCTGCATTCCGTAGTCGAGATGGAGCCCGATTTCACGAAGTTCGACGTGTCCCTCGTGAGGCACATCGATCGGAGCCTGATCAAGCGGAGCCTCCTCGAAACCCTCGTGGAGCTCTCCGAGAAGATCGGCGCGCGGGTGATCGCCGAAGGGATCGAGGCCGAGTCCGAATTTGAGACGCTCCGAGACATGGGCGTCGGCCTCGGGCAGGGACGCTACCTGGCGCCGCCTCTCCCGATTCCCGAGGGCGAGCCCGCATGCCCATGACCGAGCCCATCGCGACTTTCCACGACCGGCTGCCGGACCTCGCGGCTCAACTGGCGACCCGAGGAAGCCTCGGTCTCGTGGTGGTGGACGCTTCGGCCCTCGCCGCCATCGAGTACGAGTACGGCGCCGAAGCCTACGAGGAAGTCCGAAATCGGGTCTTCAAGCTCCTCGCAGAGCAACGAGGGAAAGACTACCGCAGCGAAGATTTATTGACCCTCGACGAGCCGCGCGGCCTGCGGTTCATGCTGTTTCTGGAGCCGAAGCGCCGGCGCGGGCTCCCCTTCACTTCGGGGGACCTCCGGGCGATAAAGACACGCCTCCTCGGATCTCTGGCTCCGAGCATGGCCCGGTCGGCCTTCCCATACTTCCAGTCGCCCCCGAGAGTGGAGGTCGGACAGTCCCTGGCCCTTCACAACCCTCTCGTCCACACCGAACGCATCCTGAGGCGCGCTTTGGACGACGCCCTCGAGATGGCCCGACATGAGCGGGACGCCGACCGTTTCCAGGTGCGGGACAGGCTCCAGGACATCATCATCCGCGCTCGGATCATGACGGCCTACCAGCCCATCCTTCTCATCAAGAACCGCACCATTCTCGGCTACGAGGCTCTCTCCCGCGGCGCTCGTGGAACCGGCCTCGAAATGGCCGACGACCTCTTCGGCGCCGCCACGGAACACGGTCTCCTGACTGAGCTCGACCGCCTCTGCCGGATGCGTGCGCTTCTCTCGTCGAGCCGTGTCCCATCGAGCGCCAAGATCTTCGTCAACACGCTGCCGGGGACGATCCGTGATCCCCAGTTCCGGGGGAAGCCCTTGATCGACTTCCTCGACAAGGCCCAGGTCGCTCCCGATCGGATCGTCATCGAGATCACCGAGAAACTCGTCATCGAAAACTACAGCCTCTTCCGGGAGACGATGGCCTACTTCACCGACCTCGGCATGTCTTTTGCCGTCGACGACGTCGGCGCGGGGTACTCGGGGCTCGAGTCCATCGCGCGACTGAAGCCGCGCTTCTTGAAGATCGACACCAACCTGGTGCGGGACGTCCACGAGAGCCTCGTGAACCGGGAGATGGTCAAGGCGATCCTCTCGCTCGGTCGGGGTATCGGGGCCACCGTCATCGCGGAGGGGATCCAGACGGCCGAGGAGGCGCGGGCACTCGTCGAGGTGGGCATCGACTACGGCCAGGGCTTCTATCTGGCCCGCCCGGAGCCCGGGCCAGAGTAGGAAACGATCGTCGGCATCAGACGCCGTCTTCGGCGGGTGTCGGAGGTTGGTCGGCCAGGAACAGACATCGAGCGCGCGCGAAGCGGACTTCGTCGCCGTGGCTAAGCTGGCGCTCCGCCACGACCTCCCCGTTGACGCGCGTCAGGTTGGTGGATCCGAGGTCCACGACGAAGAAGGCGTCTCCGCGCCGTTCGATCCGGGCGTGGGCGCGAGAGACGAGGGGCTCGTCCACCCGGATGTCGGCCTCCAGGTCTCGCCCGACGATCATTCGCGGAGACGCCAGTGGAAACTCGACGGGATCGCCCTCGGTCCTCGTCCAGACGAGGCGGGGACCGGCCTCCGGCATCGTCAGGGAGCGCTCCGGCGCGACGCGAGGGGCCAAACGGCCGGACCGTCGTTGTCGAAGAGCGTGGCGTCCTTGACCGCCGCCGCCGCGCGGTAGGCCTCGGCGGCCTCCTTGCGATACTCGGTCCCCAGGTTCTCGAGGGCGAGGCCCAGGTAGTAGAGGGCGGTTCCCTGGGAAAGACCCGGCCGTTGCGGCATCTCCGTCTTCGCCTTGACGAGGTAGCTGTGGGCCGCGGCGAAGTCGCCGAAGTGCATCGCGCAGAGCGCCAAGTTCAGCCGAGCGAAGGCTGCCCCTTCGGTGCCGGGATAGCCGTCCACCTGGAGCAGAAGGTCCATCATCACCTTGTTGTAGAGGAACGGAGCGTCGTTCAGGGGGATCTCCTGGGGCGTTTCTCCGAGCGTCAGGTCCACGGCGCGGGTGGCGCCCGACGCGGAGCGCAGGTGGAGCGAGATCTTGTCCTTCGCTTTCGCGGCATCGACGAGCGTCAGGAGGTCGATGGCCCGCTTCACGGGCTTCCCCTCGGCCGCGTAGAGGATCTCTCCCGCCTGGACGCCTGCCTGAGCCGCGGGGCTTCCGGGGACGACCCTGATCACCGGGGTCCCGTCGAACAGGGACGTATCGACGACGATCATCCCCGTCCAGGGCCGGGAAAGTCTGGCCTTCTGGTCGACCGCGGAGATGAACCGGAGATACGAGGCCGACTCGGCGTAGGTGACCTCCCAGGGATCCGGCACCGTGTTGCCGGCGGCAAGGAGGTGCAGGATCGCGGTCCGCTGAAGGCGCTCCTCGGGAAGCACAGCCACGAGAAAGCCCTGCACGTCGAGGGCAGCCTTGAGCTTCTCAGTGACTTTGCGGATGACGTCGGGGTCGGCTCCCCGCCCGCCTGCCGCGACGAGGCTCCGCCTGTTCACCTTCTCCGAGTCGAGGATGCGGTCGACGGTTTCGCGGGGGGCGGGGATGAAGTTGAGGCTCGTGATGGCGGTGAGGTTCAGGAGGAGCTTCTCCTCGACGTCAGGGACGTTCCGCTCCCCCGCGGCGCTGTCCGCCACCACGCCCAGGAACGCGAGGCTCGGCCGAATCGGGCAGTCGAGGGCGATCTCTTCGTTCCTCCCGAGGACCAGATCCTTGATGAACTTCCCCGAGACGTGCTTGACCTCGAGGCGGTGCTTCCCGGAGCAAACCCCCGGGAGCTCGCGGGGGGTCACGCCCATCGCCTCGCCGTCCAGGAAGATCCTCGCCCCGGGAGGATCGGACTTGAGGTTCAAGGACGCGAGGGATTCCTCGAGAAGCGTGGGGGGAACGTCGTAGTCCTGGGGATCGGGAAGGTCCAGGGGCGTCTTCAATCCCTCGTGGCACTTCTTGCGGAACTCGACGACGTGGGACCCGAGGGAAAGGTTGCCGACCTCGGTGCGGGCCGATGCGCGGGTCGGGTCGAGGCCCTTGGCCCGCGCCATGTCGAAGCGATCCGCCGAGAGAGAGCCCGCTGTCGTGGCTTTGAGGTCGCCGTCGATCCAAACCTCGACACCCGGGGGCTGGGTGATGAAGAAGGCACTGGCCGCCGTGCGGACCAGGTCCACCTCGAGGGTTTCGGTCGCCTTCGGGGCGATGCTCACGTTCCGGGTCTCGGAGCGATACCCCTCCCGAGTGACTTCGACGATGTACTCCCCGGCCAGAATCTCCACGGGAAAGAAGTCCGTGAGGCTCAGGAACTCTCCGTTCAAGGTGACGCGGCCTCCCTGCGGGTGGGAGGAGACGGCCAGATAGCCCACGAGCGCCTTCTTCACGGACCCGAAGTAGTCCACGATCTTGGGAGACACCTTCTCGCGGCTGAGCGTGTACTGGGGGTAGATCTGGATCAGCTGTCGGAAGCTCTCGGCCGCCTTCTCCTGTAAGCCGATGTTGTAGTAGGCCCGCCCGCGCAGCTCGTAGCACTGAAGCAGGATCTCCCGTCCCCGGGGAAGGAGCGTCCCCTGGCGGCGCAGGCTTTCGAGGCGCGTGATGATGTCCTCGAGAAGCACGATGGACCGGCTCTGCTGGGGACCCTCGAACTCCGCCGTGGCTCGCGCGAGAAGGTCTTGGACGGCTTGAAGCTCACGCTGGGAGGCATCTTCGGCCGGCGTGGGAACCGGCGTCTGTGAGACCACGACCTGGGCCGCCCCCCAGGCGACCATGACCAAACCGGCGACCGCAGCGAGTTTCATGGGCCTCACTTGTACCGCAGCACCTTTTCGGCGCGCTCGTCGTAAACCAGGATGCTTCCATCGGTGTCGAGGGTCAGGGCCTTCGGACGTTTCATGTCCTCGCCGGTGATCGTCACGAGAAGCTGCCCCGTCGGCGAGAAGACGAAGACGCCTCCCTCCTCGTCGGCGACGTACAGATTCCGGAAGGGGTCGACGGCCACGTCGGCGGGCTTCTTGAACTCGAAGCCCGCACCCTTGGGGCCGACGCTCCGGAGCAGCTTGCCGGCCTCGTCGAAGACGCCGACGACTTTCGCGTCGCGGTCCAGAAGGACGATACCTCCCTCGCTATCGACGGTCATCCGCGTGACCTGCCGCTCTTTCGCGTCGGGAAAGTTCCCGACGTACTGGCTCTCCGCATCGTATCGGTAGACGCGTCCCTTGTCGTCGTCGGAAACCAGGAGGCTCCCGCCCGGTGTGATGACGGCGGCCGCGATCTTGTCCAGGTTCTTCATGACTCCCGGCTTGTCACTGGGAATCGCGAAAGTCTTGATGTCCCTCGGACCGATTCGGACGGCGGCCCTCGCCGCGATGAGCAGGTCCCCCTTGGGAGAGAGCGACAGGCTTCGCACGTCCTCGACGGACAGGCTCGTCCCCTTTCGCCCGTCGGTCTCGAAGGAGAGGGCGCTCTTGACCTTCTCCGACGCGATCCACAGTGTCCTCGCCGGCGTCATCAGAATGGCGCGGACGTCCTTCAGCCCGTCCCCGGCCGCCACGGCGTACGAGGGGTCGCGGGTGAAGACCGGCTTGGCGCCGCCGTGGAGGCGATAGAGGGCGGTCACGCGGTCCAGGGCGAGCGGGGCCCAGTCGCTCTCGGGGAAATGGTTTCGAACCTGTTGCAGCTCCTCCATCGCTTGAAGGGGCTCTCCGAGGAGAGCGTAGCAGAGTCCGATCTGGAACTGCGCCGCCGCCGTGACGTCGCTCGTGGGGTGCTCCAGAGCCACCCGGCGCTCGGCCTCGATCGCGTCCTGGAGGCGTCCCGCCTTCCGGTGGGCCAGTCCTGTCGCGTGGAGGGCTCTCGGCACCCACTCGCGACTACGGGGGTACAGGCGCTGGAGCCGCTTGAACTGCGCGATGGCGTCGTCGAGCTCGGCGGGCGTCTTGGCCGCGGCGAATCCGATCATGCCGAGGTAGTAGTAGGCGCCAGGAGCTCCATCGCTCTGCGGATAGCGCTTCACGACCTCCTCGAAGGACCCCCGGGCCTTCTCGCTGCTGGGTTCGACCTCGAGGTAGTAGCGTCCGATCTCGAGAAGGGCGTTGTCGACGCAATCCGTCTGGGAGAATCCGGTCACGATCGTGTTGAAGTTCTCGAGAGCCAGTTTGTATTGCTTCTTGTTCCAGTAGGCTCGCCCGTCCTCGAGGAGGGCGCGGGCCTGGCTGTCCGGGGACGCCTGAGGCGCCGCCACACACGGAAGGGCCACGAGCAGCAGCGCCCACGCCACGCGAAGGAGTTTGCCCGTCATCTAGTCCTTCTCCTTCCTTCCCGTGACGTACACGAGACCGTCCCGCGGGACCTCGGCGTGCTCTTCCCGCCGCGTCCCATCCGACCACTTGAAGGCGACGGTCCGCGGTCCCGCGGCGAGCGCACGATCGATGATCGGTGGATAGTCGACGAACGCGCCATCAATGAAAACCTCGCAGTTGTCAGGCGTGGCCCTTATGCTGATGCGTCCGAGGGGCGGAGCCAAGAGCGCCGACTCGATACCCGTGCGGACGTCGACCGTCATGTTGGCCTTCAGCAGATACGTGGACGACACGAGGGTCAGCGTCTGCCGTCCGGGCGGCAGCGAGACACGGGGTGAGACCTCGGCCTTGGAAAGGGTCTTGCCGTTCCACACCACGTCCACCGCATACGAGGACGAGACGGCGACGACACCGGGTGGGCTCGAAGCCTCGAGGGCCACGCTTACCTCGGGGGGAAGAGCACCCGCAGCCAAGCGCACCTCTCGGGGTGCGAAGCCGTCGCGGCTCAGAACCACGACATGGAAGGACTTCGGGTCGAGGGGGAGCGAGAGCGGCGTCGCGCCCGCGACGAGCCGACCGTCGACCGATACCCGCGCTCCCGCCGGATCGCTCACAACCGGGATGGAGACGAGGCTCTGCTGCAGAGGCTCGGCCTTCGCCTCTTGGAGCGTCGTCGCCGGTGAGGCCGGGGACGCGGTGCGCTCCCCCGGAACCGGACCGCCTCGGCGCAAGAGCACGGCAGCAGCCCCGACTGCGAGAACGAGGGCGGCGACAGCCCCCGCGAGAAGCTTGGGCCTGGACGAGGCCACATCCGGAACAGGGGGCGTGTCGATCTTCGTGTAGGCCACCGTCGGCTGCGCTCGAGTCTCGGGTTGCGAGGTCGTGGGCGGAGACTGGAAGGTCGCCTCGAGCTCGGGAAAGACCTCGGTCATGGCCTCTTCCGGGGGACCCTCATGGCGCACTTCTTCGCGGGTCGCCGCTCGGAGGGCGCGTCGAGCCTCCAGGGACTCCGGGTGGCGCGAGACGATGTCGCGCAGTTGCGTGGCGCTGTCGGCCGCGCGGCCGTCCTTCAGCAGCCTGCGGGCGGAGCTCAGAACCTCCTGCTCGGCTGGCAAGAGCGTCGCGCTGCCGGACCGGCGGAGCGAAGCCAGGACCTCGGCCAGCTCGTCAGCCATATGGTTCGCCGTCGGCTGCCGGCTGACAGGGTCCTTCGAAAGAGCCCGGGCTACGATCGCCTCGAGGCGTGGGCCCGCTTCCCCGAGATCGGTCCCGAGCGGCGGCGGCTCGGTGTTGACGATGCCGAAGAGAACCTGGGTGGCGTCTTCGCCGACGAAGGGACGACGACCGGCCAGCAGATCGTAGAGGATCACGCCCACCGAGAAGATGTCGCTGCGGCCATCGAGAGGCCGTGCCCGCACCTGTTCCGGGCTCATGTAGTGGACCGTTCCGATCATCATCCCGGTCTTGGTCAGGCTGGTGCCCGCGAGCTTGGCGATGCCGAAGTCCATGATCTTGGCGGTGCCGTCGTCCAGGAGGCGGATGTTCGAAGGCTTGATGTCTCTGTGGACGATCTGGTGCTCGTGGGCGTAGGCCAGACCGCGACAGACCTGCGCGATGATGTCGAGCTTCTCGGTGAGGAGGAGGGGTTCCCCCGACCGAACGAGGGTCTCGAGGTCGGCTCCCGGGAGAAGCTCCATCGCGATGAAGGGGACGCCCCGGTCCTCTCCCAGTTCGAATACCGTGAGGATGTTGGGGTGTTGAAGCCGGGCCGCGGCCTTGGCCTCGATCTCGAAGCGCCTGCGGCTCTCCTCGTCGAAGGTCCCCTCGATCCGGAGAGTCTTGACGGCCACTTCACGCTCGAGGACCTCGTCGTAGCCCCGGTAGACCATCCCCATGCCACCACGGCCCAGTCGGCCCGTGATGGTGTACTTGCCGATCCGGATCTTGGGGCGCGCTTCGGTCTGTCCCACCGGCACCAACGGCTACTCCTGGAACTGAAGGAGGACCACGGAGATATTGTCCTCCCCCCCGCGTGTGTTCGCGGTGTTCACGAGGTTGGGCGCCGCGACCTCGATGTCGCCCCCCGCCTCGGCGAGGACCCGGGCGATCTCTTCGTCCGGGACCATGGTCGTGAGGCCGTCGGAGCAGACGAGAAGCATGTCCCCCGGCTCCATGGGCTGCGCCTGCATGTCGACCTGCAGATCGACCTTCCCGCCGAGCGCGCGGGTCACCACGTTGCGCAGTGGATGGCCGCGGGCCTGCTCCGCCGAGATGATGCCGCTCTGCAACTGCTCGTTCACCCACGAGTGGTCGCTAGTGAGCTGCTGCAGCTCGCCCTCGCGGAAAAGGTAGACGCGACTGTCGCCCACGTGGGCGATGTTGGCGGTGGCACCGTCGACGAGGATGGCCGCGACGGTCGTGGCCATTCCCTCGTACTCGGCCTTCTCCTTCACGGCCTCGAGGACCTTCCGATTCGCGTAGCGCACCGATGTCTTCAAGCGGTTTCCGTCGTAGGAGATCCCGTCGTCCAGGCCGAACGGCCACGTGATCTCTTCGTCCCCGCCGGTGAGACAGACGAACTCGTTGATGGAATCGACCGCGACCTTGGAGGCCACCTCTCCTGCGGCATGCCCGCCCATGCCATCGGCCACGACGAAGAGGCGCTGTTCCGGGTTGGCGATCAGACTGTCTTCGTTGCCCTTGCGCTTGCGGCCGACGTCGGTCAGCGCCTGATACGCGATCTTCATGAAGTCGGGTTCTTTCCTTGCCGGGAGGGCGAACTATGGGCGTCAGTAGACACTGAAAGGGCCAGCCAGGCAAGGCCCGGGCAGTGCGCCGAAGTCAAGACTTGCGGCGGAGGAACCCCTTGAGGCCTCCGGGTTCCGGCGGCGCATCGTCCCCGCCCCCCACCCCAAGCTGGGCCACGACCTTGGCGACCTGCGGGTCCTCGGGCGCAAGTGCCCGGGCCGTCTCCGCGGCCTTGCGCGCGCGAATGTGGAGCCCCTGTCCTTCGAGGACGAGGGCCAGCTCGGCGTGAATCTGCGGGTTCCGGGGCGCGAGGCGCGCGGCTTCTTCGAAGGAGACCACGGCCTCTCGGGCAGCCTTCGGATGGCGGGCCAGCGCGCGACCCAGGGCCGCGTGGTAACGGGCCTCCTGAGGGACGTGATAGACGGCGCTCCGAAAGAGCTCGATGGCCCCAGCCACGTCACGAGCCTCCCATTGCTGGAGACCATGGGCGAAGGCGTCGGCTCCGATCTCCGCCGGACCAACGAGCTTGGGCTTCGCTTGCTCGGCGTCGTACTGGGCCCGGGCTCGGTCATTCGACAGGGTATTGAAGGCCTCGGTGGCTACCTGGAAGAACTCCTGGGCCCGGGCCTTCTCCCCCGGATCGGCGAAGCGGTCCGGGTGTCGCTCCCGAGCAATGACCAGATAGGCCTTCCGCACCTCGGCGGAAGAGGCCGTCCGCGGCACGCCGAGAGTCTCGTAGAAGTCGGCCATCTACCTCTTCTTGTCCCCTCCAGGCTGCGTCGATCGTACGAAGCGCAGGGCCTGTTTGCGGATGACCTCCGGGACGTTGCGGTCCATGGAGATGGTCTTCAGGTCCCTCGGGTTGAGGCGCGGGACCATCCCGATGGAGATGGCCAGGGGCGTGCGGGGGTTACGCACCAGGTTCGAGATGACCGAGTATTTCTTCGTCCAGTCCCTGTTGTTCCCGATCTGCCTCAGGATCTCATCGGAAACGTTCTTCATGGCAGCGAAGGACTCGATCTCGGCTTCTGTCAGGCGCGGGCTTCCGAGGACGGCGGTCGCCACGATGCGGTTCGGGTCCCTCACGAGGACGGCCCGCTCTTCGCGGTTTCCCTTGAGAGCGGTCACGACCTTCTCGGCGGTATTGAGACGATAGAGACGCTGGACCGCGCTGAGCTTGCTCTCCTCCTGGCGTTCGTCGTCGGAGAGATAGCGAGCGACCGCTTCCCCTTCGGTCATGGGGGCCTCGGGGGTCTCGACCGGCTCCGGCTCTAGGGCGGCGGGCGGCGGGGTCTCGGCCACCGGTGGACGAGGCGGGGGAGGCGGGGCCTCGGCGAATTCGTCCCCGATGTGGAAGGTCTCCCGCAGCTCGCGTAGCCGCCGCTTCTGGTCGTTGTTGAGGGCGGTGTTCGACTCGATGGCGACCAGCAGCGGCATGCTGCGAAGGAGCCGGGTCTGGTTGATGACCACGAGCTCCGCGAGCTCCATGGGCAGCGTCGGCGCGGCCGCTTCGATCGATTCGTCGCTGGTGGACGTGTTCTGGAGGACGACTTCCTTCAGCTCGCGCTCGCTCCGGACGCTCAGCCCCCACGCGAGCACGGCGGGGGGCGTCTCGCGATCCTTGAGGATCGGCAACATCTCTTCGACGGGAAAGGCACGAAGGGAGGCGACAGCTGCTTCCCGAATCGCCTCATCCCTGTCGCCCAGCAGGAGGTGGAGAAGTTCGACGAGGTCGGAGGGCTTGAGGGGTAACGCACCCTGCGCCGCCATGAGGCGCAAGTCCTTCGGAATGCCCCCACGGCGAAACTGGTCGACGAGGGGGTTCGATGCCCGGGTCTCACCCATGGGGCCGGTCAGCTACTGGGGTCTTCGACCAGGGCCGGCAGGTTCTTGCGCGTGATGACGATGTTGCGCTTGACCTCACCGGCGCGCCCGAGGGAGACCCCCGGCCGGTCATTGACCCGGAACGAGAGACCTCCGGCGTTCCCCACGGAAAGGACGATCTCGCCTTCGGCCTGGATCGTCTCGGTCTCTCCCTCGGCGAGGACGCGGTTCAGGACCGTTTGTCCGTCGACCTGGGCGGCAACCCAACAGCTCTCGCGGGCGCTCAGCGTGAGGACCAGACTCTGCCCGTCGCTCGGCCGCGCCTCTGCAGCCACGGCCGACGCCGCCGGATAGACCCTGTCCACCGGCAGGGTGAGGGCGGGACTGGCAGAAGCCTGCGCCGACTCCACCTTGGGTTTCGCCGCTCGGGACTTCGAAAACGACACGAGCCCGAGCGCCAGAAGGCCAGCAACGGTGACAAGGGTTCCCGTGGGGAAGCCCCGGCCCTCCGGCGTTCGAAAGGCCACGGGCGGGGTGTCGTCGCCGTGGGCGTAGATGAACTCCGCCACGACGCGCTCGGCATCGAGACCGACGTGGCGCGCGTATTGGCGAACAAACGTGCGCCGGAAGAGTCCGCCTGGAAGAATGTCGATACGGTCCTGCTCGAGAGCCTGGAGGAAGCGGATGCTGATCTTCGTGTCGTCGGCGATCTCGCGAAGGCTCACGCCTCGAAGCTCGCGTTCTCTACGAAGGTTCTCGCCGAAGGAGGCCATCGCTCTCAGGAAGATTAATCGCGCTTCACCACGCTCGAAAATCGTCGCACAGCGGAACGGACCGGGATTCTACTGGCCGGGCTGGCGAACTGTCAAATCCTATGTCGCTGAGCGCCCGGAGCTTCGGTCGAGTCGCCGGTCTTTGACGACACGGAAGGCCGCGGCTTGAACGAGGGCTCGCAGGCCCGGCGTCTCGGAGACCCGGAGAAGATCGCTCTGCACGAGCGAGCTGATCTGACCGAGCGCCAGGGAAAGCGGGGTTCGGGGCTGGAGCACGAGGGCGAGGCGGACCGCATAGCGCTGCCCCCAACGCACGGAGGCCGCCGCGGCGTCGAGAAGGAGAACCGGGACCTGGTTCGATCGGATCTGAAGGAGGAGATCCTCCTCGCGCAGCCTCGGGTTTTCGAGGCACGCCTCCACGACCCTCTTGTCGCTGTCGGTGAGAAGCAAGGGGAGGACGGGGGGCGTCGCGAGGCGGGCGAAGGTCACCCGCTCGCCGAGGCGCATCTCAGGGGTCATCTCCTTCAGGAGACCCTCAGCTCGGGCTCGGACGGCCCCCTGGACCCACGGACTCGCGGCAGCTTCGGCGAGGTCGCGCCAGAAAAGGTACGGAAGCAGCTTGAGCGCCAGGATTCGCGGGGTCTTCGGATTGCGTACGACGGCCCCAAGGACGAGAGGATGGTCGGACCACGGCGGCACTGTTCCCACGTGCTCGAGAAAGCGAACCGGAACCGCTCGTCGGAGGACGGCCACGAGCAGGGCGTCGTCGGGTGCTCGCTGCTCCAGCGCCGCACGGATCATCGGCGTACTCTGTCCGGCCCGGAGCAAGTCCGCGAAGAAGGCGTCGACGTCGGGCTCGGGAAGAACCTGGCGTCTCACGGCCTAGCGGCGCGTCAGCGGTAGGCGAAGCGCGTCTCGACCCTGCGCCATGGACGGCTCACTCCTTGAGCTTCAGTTGGATGTAGACCCTCTGGTTTGCCCAGGCCCGGAAGGATCGCACCCTCTCCTCCCTGAAGCCGGGAAGAGTGACTCGCGCCGAATAGTGGGCGTTGGGCGGGACGGCGAACTGGGCGTAGCCGTCCTCGTCGGTCCGCGAGCGATACGTTTCGGGCCGGGGTGCCAGGGTGGCCACGGTCACAGTCGCTTCGTGGAGCGGCAGCCAGAGGTCGTCGACGATCTGGACGACGATGTTGATGCCCTGCTCGGGCTGGTCGGGCTTGTCGTCGGCGAGCGCGCCAAAGGCGGCGGAAAACATCAACGCCAGCGCCAGCGGCAGCCCGCCGAGAGGCCCGCGCAGGGGCCGCCTTTCGCCCTTCTGGTTCGAGTCGTGGTTCATCGTTCCTTCCTTTGGACGCCGCTCATGCTACACCGCGCAGGCAGGCTCAGGGTCAGAGACCGAAGTAGCTCCGAATGCGATCCAGGAAGTGCTCCTTCATCGCGACCTTGGACGTCCCGGGCTCGAAGCGCGCCGTAGTGTCTCCTTCGGCCTGTGAGAGGGCCTCGCGCCGCTCGGCGAGTATCGCGGAGATCTCTACGGCGATGGCGGGATTCGCGACGAGGACATCGTGGAACGCCCCCTTGTCGATGGTGAAGAGGTCCACGTCGGTGGACGCAACAACCGTGGCAGCCCGCCTCTCCCCCGTCAGAAGCGCCATCTCACCGAAGAACTGTCCCTCCATGAGAGTCGCGAGAGACCGCCGCGCTCCCCCCAGGGTCTTCTGGACCTCCACTTCCCCGCTGTCGACGACGAAGAAGCTGTTGCCGTCGTCCCCCTCCTGGATGATGCGCTCCCCGGCCGCGTAGTGGAGGTGGCGAAAGCGCCCGGCCGCGGCCCGGAGCTCGTCCTCGGTGAGTGGGCGGAAGAGGTCGATCCCGCGGAGCGTCCGCTCGAGGCGCGTCGCTGGGGCCTCCGGCGAGGTGACGAGGGGCTCCGCCTGGTGCAGGTAGACGTTGCGCACAGGGAAAGGAATCTCGATGCCGTGGCGCCGGAAGTGGTACCACACGAGGCGGAGGATCTCCCCCTCGACACGGCGATAGTCCTCGTACCCGCTCACGTGGTAGCGGACCTCGTACTGGATGGCGAAGTCGTGGTAGGCCACCACACGAAGGCTCGGCGCCGGATCGCGCGGCAGCCCGGGGACTTGATCGACAACGCCAGAGAGGACCGACAGCACCTTGTTCGGCGGCGTCTGGAAGCTGACGCCGATCTGAAGAGTCCGTGAGTGCGGCGCCTTGGGCAGACTGTAGTTGAGGATCGGTCGGCGCGAAACCTCGTTGTTCGGGATCGTGAGCGTGTCCCCGTACCACGTCCTCAGGCGCGTCGCACGCCACGAGACCTGCTCGATCTTCCCCTCGAAGTCTCCCAGCTTGACCCAGTCCCCGACGTGGAAAGGAGACTCCGTGTGGAGAGCGATCCCGGTAAAGAGATTGCCCAGGGTGTCCTGAAGGGCGAGGCCCACGACCGCGCCGACGACCGCCGACGTGGCCAGGAAGGGTGTCAGTTCCACGCCGAACCAGATTTTCGCGACCACACCGGCGCCGACACCGTAGAGAAGAACGGAGATCACGCTGTCGAGAAGCGCCGGAGGATCCTCTCCGCGGCTCCGCCTGAAAAGAGCCTGGAGCAGGATCACGCTCGCCCGGATGACGAGGACGAGGGCCGGGACAAGGAAGAAAAGCGACAGGGCTCCGTCGCCCAACTCCCTGGCACCGGCCGCAAGCATGACAGCGATAGCCAGGACCGTCGCCGTGAACGGGGTCACGAGGGGCTGAAGCCCGGGACGCACCCGCGCCAGCCGGGCCAGGGCGAGAATCGCGACGAGAGCGGCGGGGCCCACGATCCACGGCGCCGACCACAGCCCCCTCATCGCAGGGCTTCCCGGAATGCCTGCACCGCCGACGCCGGCGCAGTGGCGAACGGACGGATCGCGGCTATACCCGCGGCCCCCGCTTCCACCGCGGCTCGCGCGTTGCCTGGCTCGACACCACCGATGGCGTGAACGGGGATGTGAACCTGCGACGCCGCTCGCGCGAGGGCGCCGAGGCCTACGGCCCTGGCCTCCTTGCCTGGCGTGGACCAGACCGGACCGAAGAGGACGAAGTCGGCCCCTTCGGCCTCGGCCCTCTTCACGCCGTCCACGGAGTGTCGCGACGCGCCGATCACGAGGTCGGGAAAAGACCGCTTCACATCAGCGACCGGGAGGCCGTCCTCGGGAAGCTGGACCCCAGAGGCGCCCGCGGACACGGCCACGTCCACTCGGCCGTTCACGAGGACCCGCGCAGCAGTCCCCTCCGTCGCCGCCAGAACCGCGGCGACCAGTGTCCGGAGCGCGCAATCTTCGAGATCCTTCTCCCGAACCTGGATCAGGTCGATGCCCGCGCGGGCCGCGGCTTCCGCGAGCTTCGGAAGGCCGAGGGTTCCCGCGCGGCGGCGGTCGCTGACCAGGGTGAGAACGACGTCAGGAGTGCTCACGAGGTCCTGCCAGGTACTGGTGCGCTTCGTGAAAGGCGAGAACGAGGTTCGCGAGACCGAGGCCCGTCACGGCGCCGCGCGTGAACGAGCTGAGCGCCACCGCTCGAAGCCATGAGTGGGGATGTAGGAGGTAGTTCGTCTCCCAAAGAGCTGTCCAGGGTGCGACGGCCAGCACGACACCCACGAGGAAGGCACTCAGCACCGAGAGGAAGGTGGGCACGGGGCTCGACGCCTGATCGGGCAGGAGGCCCTAGCCTCGAGCGGCCTTCAGCTCGCGGAGCTTCGCAGCCACATCACGGAAGCCCGCGTTTTCGCCGTGGATCTGGGCGAACATCTCCATGGCCGTGTCGGTCTCGCCCGACGCCTCGTGGGCCATGGCGAGGTCATAGCGCAGACCCTGATACTCCTCGGGGCTGCGATCGGGGGCCTTCAGCCCTTTCTCGAACCACTTCACGGCGAGCTTCGGCATTCCCTTCTCCATGAAACAGATGCCGAGCATGCTGCTGCACTCGAGAATGCGGTTCTCGTCCTTGGCCGCGAGCTGAAACTCGCCGATCGCCTCGTCCACCAGGCCCATCTCTTTGTAGGCGATCCCAAGGTTGTATCGCGTGTCGTAGTCCTCCTTGCCGAGCTGTTTGTCGACCCCCTTCTTGAATTCCTTGAAGATATCGGCGAGGCCCGCGTCACCGAGGTCGGTCTCGCTGGTTTCGAGGGGAGCTTCCTCGACGGCGGACTGAGCGCCGAAGAGTTGTCCGAGCTCCGCCCCGAGATCGATTCCCCCGAGAGCGTCAGCCGGGTGCACCTCGACGGGAGAACCAAACTCCGCCTCGGGTTCCTCCGAAAGCACGGGCTCCGGGAAAGTGGGCTCGGGGCCTGCCGGCGCCAGGTCGAAGAGGGGTTCCTCCTCCGCGCGAGGCGCCTGTCTCGCCGCGGGGCGTACAGGCTCCACGTCGGGTGCTGGAGCCTCTTCCAGATCGAGCCCCAGCTCGGCCACCTTCGCCGTGATCGCCGCGTGACCAGGGTAGCGGGAGGAAATTTCGCGGAGAGCATCCTTGGCATCGTCCACGAAGCCGAGAGAGACGTACGAATCGGCCTCGTCCAGGACGCGCTGCAGTTCCGCCGGCAGCCGCGGCGCCTCGGCGGCCGGCTGCTGGGGAGCCACTGGCTTCGCGCGAACGGGCTCCGGCGGCGCTGAGGGCGGCGCCGGCTCTCCGAAGGAGATCTCCTCCTCTTCCGCGGCCAGCGGTATCGCCTCCTCGGCCGGGGCGCTGAAAGTTGGGGCGGGCTCTTCGGGGACCGCGAGCGCCGGGTCCTCCTCCAGAACGGGTTCCGGCTCGTCGACGAAGCGCTCGGGAAGCTCGTCTCCGGGTCCCTCCACCTCGAAATCCAGGGAGGGGAGCTCCGGCGGCGCCTCCTCGCCCTCAGGGAGCTCGATACCGCTCTCCTCGAGATCGAGGGAAACCTGGATGTCGACCTCGGACTCCGCTTCGACGGGAGGTGCGCTGACCGGCTCGGCCTTGGCCGGACGTGGCTCGGGCGCGACAGGCGGCGCCTTGGGGGCCGGCTTGGGAGCGGCCTTGGCGGGAGCCGAGCCGGGGACCAGGACGCGGGCCTCCTCTTCGAAGGCATCCGCCGCAGCCGAGTCACCTTTGAGCCGATGGATCTCCGCGACGGCGAGGCACTGCTCAGCCGCCTTGGCCGGAAGCCCCTTCTCCTTGTAGACGTCCCGAAGCTCGAGGCGGGCGTCCGTGTGGTCGGGGAAGCGGGCCACGATGGACTCGAACTGGTCCGCAGCTTTGTCGATGAGACCGTACTTGCGAAACACGCGCCCTTCCGCCAGATGCTCATCGATGAACTCCCGATCCTCGTCGGCCAGGGGGCCGGACAGAGCGATCGCGGGAGCCTTTGGAGCCGTGCGGGATGGCGCCGGCGCCGTGATGGCCGGTGCTGGGGCGTCGGCGACCGCCGCCACGTCCTCTTCCTCGAACCCGAGGAAGGCCGGGACCTCGCTGGCCGTCGGCAACTCGAACTCTTCGTCGATGTCCTCGGTGGGCTCGGCCTGGGGCGCCCTGGCGCTCTTGGGCGCGGCTGCGGCCGCTGGACGCGCGACCGAAGCGGCACCACCCTTCTGCTGCTTGGCCCGGACGAACTCCAACTTGGTGCGGTGCTGCGCATTCTGGGGGTCGGCTTCGACCAGGAGGCTCAGGACTTCCGCGGCCTGCTGGTACTGCCCCTGGCTGATGTAGGCCTCGGTGAGCTGGGAGTAGGTCTGTGCAACAAGCATGTCCTTGCGCAGAACACGGTAGACCTCCACGAGCTTCGACAGGCTCTTCACGTGGGAGGCGTTCTTCTGCGTGATCTGCTGCAGCAGGGTCGCGGCCTTCTCGCCTTCCTTGCGCTCGAGGAGCTTGTCGACGACGGGCAGGAACTGGTCGAAGGCTTCGTCCTGCTGGCCCTGGAGGAGATAGACGCGCCCCATCTGAATCCGGCTCTCGCTGTCCTCGGGGTCGATCTCGAGGAGGCGCTTGAAGATCGCCTCGGCCTCCTCGATCTTCTTGGAGCCGATGTAGGCCTCCCCCAGGCGGAAGAGCATCTGGGTGTCCTGCGGGGCCTGCCGGACGACGTCCTCGAGGTACTGAGCGGCCTTTTCGAAATTTTTCTGGACGAGATGAATCCGCGCCATCTCGCCGCGAAGCCGGGCGCTCTTTGCGTCGATCTTGAGGCCCTTCTCGAGGACCTGAAGGGCCTCGTTCAGATGCCCCTTCTTGGTCAGCTCGTCGGCAATCCCGACGTGGACCTCGATGGCCTTCGCGGTGTTGCCGTCTCGAAGGTAGAGATCGGCCAGCTTGCTCTGTATCTTGAGGTCGGAGGGGTCGATGTCCGCCATTTTGCGGAGCACGTCCCCCGCGTCCCGGGCGCGACCCCGCTTGATGTACTCGTCGACGACGATCTGGTACTGGCTCTTGGCCTCCATCATGAGGCCTTGCTTCGCGTAGAGGTCGGCCAGGTTGAGGTAGGGGTCGAGGGCCGTGGCATCGAGGCGGTTGATCTTCTTCCAGAGGGCGATGGCCTTCAGGAGGAAGCCGTCCTTCGCATAGAAGTCCGCGACCTTCGCGTACTCCTCGCTCGCCTCCCGGGTCCGGTTCAGCTTCGCGTACAGATCTCCGATCTTGTTGATCGTGTTCCAGTCGCGCGGGTTGTCGTCGGTGATCTGGCGGTAGAGGGCGATCGCCTTGTCTAGCTTCCCTTCCTTCTCGAGCTTTTCGGCGTCTTGCTTGACCTTGACGGGGTTGATCTTGGCCACGCTATCTCCCGCCGCCTAGAATAGCCACGCCTGCGTCCCCTGGAAAGACCTGCGGTGAATCTCGCTTGGACCCAGGCGGCGGAGCGCCTCCCGATGTCCCTGGCTTCCGTAACCCATGTTCCTCGACAAGCCGTAACCAGGGCAACGCTCGTCCCACTCTCGCATCACGGAGTCGCGTGCCACTTTGGCCACGATCGACGCCGCGGCGATGGAGACCGAGAGCGCGTCGCCTTTGACGATCGCCCGCTGCGGCACGTTGATTCCTTTGGCGGGCAGGCCGTCGACCAGGGCCAGGTCCGGCCGCGCGGGGAGCCCGGAGAGCGCGCGCTGCATCGCGAGGTGGGTCGCCCCCAGGATGTTGAGCCGGTCGATCTCGCGCGGTTCGGCAGTGCCGAGCGCCCAGGCTTCCGCTTCCGAGCGAATGCGATCCGCGAGGGTTTCGCGCTGGCGCCGCGTGAGGCGCTTGGAATCGTCGAGACCGGCGGCGTCGAAACCGCGGCCCAGCACGACCGCGCCGGCGAAGACCGGCCCGCACAGCGCCCCGCGGCCCACCTCGTCGACGCCGGCCACCCGGGCGTGCCCCTCCGCCAACGCCTCGTCCTCGAAGCGCCACGTGCACCGGAGCTCACGCCCCTGGTAGACGAGGGGACGACGGCCCCGACCGACCCTCATGGTGATCGCCGTCATGAACCTCCCGGGCGACGAGCTAGACGGCCGCGCGCTTCTCCTTCATCCGACCCGCCTTCCCCTTCCTGTCACGCAGGTAGTAAAGCTTGGCGCGACGCACCCGCGCGTGCTTCGTGACCTCGATCTTCTCGATGGTGCGGGCGTGGAGCGGAAAGATCCTCTCGACCCCTTGGCCGAAGGAGATCTTGCGAACGGTCATCGTCGCCCGAGCGCCGGTCCCGCGGAGTCCTATGAGGATCCCCTCGAAGACCTGGACGCGCTCGCGCTCGGTCTCCTTGGGCTTCCCCTTGATCTCCTCCTTGACGCTCGTTTCCTTGACCCGGACATGGACGCGTACGGTGTCCCCGGGGTTGAGGTGGGGCAGGCCCTTCTTCAGGTCCCCTGCCTCGATGCTGTCGATCGGATTCATGGCTCTCTCTTCCTATCTCTTGGCTAGTGCGGCTTCGGATTCGATGTGGTCTTCCTCGTCTTCGATCTCCCTCAGGAGCCGCTCGTCAACCGACGAAAGGGCCACCTTGGAAACGAGATCGGGGCGTCTCTCACGGGTGGCGCGGAGCGCTTCCTTCCGGCGCCAGCGGGCGATCTTCTGGTGGTCACCGGAAAGTAGCTCCTCCGGGACGGCGCGACCACGCACTACCGCCGGGCGAGTGTAGTGGGGGCAGTCCAGGAGTCCGGTGGCGAAGGAATCGGCGATGGCCGAACCCTCGTCGCCCAGCGCACCGGGCAGAAGACGCACGGTGGCTTCGGTCACGGCGAGAGCCGCAACCTCGCCGCCGGTCAGGACGAAGTCGCCCAGGCTCAGCTCTTCGGTGGCGATCCCCTCGCGCACACGCTCGTCAATCCCTTCGTATCGGCCGCAAAGAAGGACGAGGCGATCGAGTGCCGCATATCGCTCGGCGGTCGCCTGGTCGAAGAGGCGGCCGCGCGGGGACAGGAGCACCACCGCGTCGCGCGGGCCGGCGCCGGCTGGCAACACCGACTCCACTGCCCGGAAGAAGGGCTCCGCCTTCATCACCATTCCGGGGCCGCCGCCGAAGGGGGCGTCGTCCACCGTGCGATGGCGATCGTCGGTAAAGTCCCGCAGGTCGTGGACGCCGATAGAAACGATCCCGGCAGCGGCGGCGCGGCCCACGATCCCGTCGGCCAGCGGGGCCGCGATCATCCGGGGGAAGATCGTCACGACGTCAACCCGCAACATCGACCAGCTCCGGGCGCTTGGCGACGATGCAGCCCTCCTCGACGTCCACGCGCCTGATGAACTCTTCCGCCAGGGGCACCAGCACCTCGCCCCCGCCGCCGCGGACGACGAGCACCGGGGCTCCGCCCCCCGTCTCGAGGATTTCCTCGGCGCGACCGAGCGGGCGCCCGGAAGGATCCTCGACCCTCAGGCCGAGAAGCTGGTGGTGGTAGTAAGAGCCCTCGGGGAGAGCCTCCAGATCCTCCTCGGCGATCCGGATGTCGAGGCCGCGGAAGGCCTCCGCCGCGTCGATGCTGTCGACGCCGTCGATCTTCAGGACGAAGCGCCCCTTGTGGGGCCAGCAGGAGGTGACGACGATCTCGCGGGCTCGTCCCTCCATCCCGGCGACGTAGGCACGGTGGAGGTTCGGGAACCGCTGCGGGCGGTCGGTCAGGGGAGCGGTCAACACCTCTCCCTTCCGCCCCTGGGGCTTCACCACCCGGCCGATCGTCACCATCTCGGCAAAAGCTTGCATCGGCGGTCGCCTAGTCCACGATCTCCATGTCGCAGTGCGTGCCGCGCCTGCGGGCCACGGCGTCGAGCACCGTGCGCAGCGCGTCGGCTGTCCGGCCACGCTTCCCGATAACGAACCCGCGGTCCTCCGGAGCCACGGACAGCTCGAGAAAGAACCCGTCGCCTTCGTCCCACTGGGTCACGGAGACGCGATCGGGCTCGTCGACGAGCTCTCGCGCGAACGTCTCGAGAAGCGCCTTCAAGGCGAACCTACGAAGCCTTCCTCTTGAGCAGGCTGCGAACGGTCTCGGAGGGCTGTGCGCCCTTCGAGATCCAGTACTGCGCGCGCTCGGCGTCGATCTTCACCACCGCGGGGTCCTTGCGAGGATCGTAGTGGCCCAAGGTCTCGACGAAGCGGCCGTCGCGCCACGCCTTTGAGTCCGCCACCACGACGCGGTAGTACGGCCTCTTGGTGGTCCCGGTCCGTCTCAGTCTGATGGACAGCATGCGTTCCTTCCTATCTCTATCGAAACTGGGGCATCCGGGCGGCCAGACGCTTCATCGCCTTGCCTCCCCCGGCCCCCAAAGTCTTCATCATCTTGCGAGCCTGCACGAACTGCTTCAACAGGCGGTTCACGTCCTCGACCGACGTCCCGCTCCCGCGGGCGATGCGCTTCCGGCGGCTGCCGTTCAAGAGCGATGGATCGCGGCGCTCGCGGAGCGTCATGGAGTCGATGATCGCTGCCGAGCGGCGCATGTCGCGCTCGCCTGCGTCGACATCGACGCCCTTCAAGGAACCCACGCCGGGGAGCATCGACAACACCTGGTCGAGGGGCCCCATCTTGCGCAGCTGGGCCATCTGACTCCGAAAATCATCGAGGGTGAACTCGCTTCGGCGGAGGCGGCTGACCATCTCTTCCGCCATCTCATGGTCGACCGATTCCTCGACGCGCTCGATGAGGGAAAGCACGTCGCCCATGCCGAGGATGCGGGAGACCATTCGCTCCGGCTGGAAGGGCTCGAACTCGTCGACCCTTTCTCCAATCCCCGCGAACTTGACAGGGCAACCCGACACCGCCGCCGCCGACAAGGCCGCGCCACCGCGGGCATCGCCGTCGAGCTTGGTGAGGACGATCCCGGTGATGCCGATGCGCCTTGCGAATTCTTCCGCGCTTTTCACGGCGTCCTGTCCCGTCATGGCGTCGGCCACGTACAGGATCTCGCTGGGGGATGCGATCTTCTTCAGATCCTCGAGCTCGGCCATGAGGGCGTCGTCGATGTGTAGCCGTCCCGCCGTGTCGACGAGGACGAAATCATGGCCGACCGACCGCGCTTCCGCCAGCGCCGACTCGAGGAGCGCGCGCGGCTCGAGGGTCCCTTCCGGATGGTGGACCACGAGGCCGTTCTTCCGCCCCAGGGACAGGAGCTGCTCTTGCGCCGCGGGCCTGTAAACGTCCAGCGAGATGAGCAGCGGATGATGGCCGCCCCGGGTGAGCCAGCGGGCCAGCTTGGCCGTCGTCGTGGTTTTGCCCGATCCCTGTAGCCCCGTCAGCAACACGACGGAGGGAGGCCGGGGCGCGGTCATCATGGGCTTCGGCGAGGATCCACCGAGGAGGGTGATCATCTCGTCGCGCACCACGCGAAGGACGGCCTGATCGGGGGTCAAGCTCTTCAGGATCTCCTGCCCCACGGCCCGCGCCCGCACGGCCTCGAGAAAGGACTTCGCCACCCTGAAGTGGACATCGGCCTCCAACAGGGCGAGGCGCACCTCACGGAGGGCCACGTCGATGTGGGCTTCCGAGAGCATCCCTTGTCCCCGAAGGGACTTGAGGATCCCCTGCAGCCGTCCGCTCAGTGATTCGAACACGAAGACCTGGACCTCGGGTGCGCAGGCGCACTCCCTCCGCGGCTCGGCGAAAGGATTGGCCCACACGGGCTAAACCAAAATAACGGTTGATTTTAGGGTATGGCGGGCCGGGTTGTCAAAACCTAAAGCCCGATTCCACCGCGGGTTACGGTGCCTCGCCTCAAAACGTTCGGGAGATGGCGAAGAGCGTGGCCATCTTCTGATTGGTCTCGCGGAGACGGGCGGCCAGTGTCCGGCAAAAGGCCCAGAGGAACTTGGAGGCCATCTCGGGGCGTTCGCGCATCAGCGACTCCATTTCGTGGTGCGGAATCGACAGAATCTCGCAATCCGTGTGGGCCAAGGCGTGGGCTGAAGAGGGCGACCCGTCGAAGAACTCGATGTCGCCGAAGAAATCCCCGGGCTGAAGTATCGTGAGCGCCTCCTCGCCGACGCCTGGGACCACTTTGCTGATGCGCACCTGGCCCTCGTGAATCACGTTCAACTGACCGCCGGGCGAGCCCTCGGTCAGGATTACGGCTCCCTCCGGAAAGCGCTTGACGAGGCCCACCATCAGGACCTGGGCCAGCTCGTCGTCCTCCAACTCGCGGAAGAGGGGGACCGTTCTCAGGAACTCCTGAATCACGTGAGGTCTATACGCTCCGGAGCAGGTGCCCGAGCTTCTCTTTCTTGGTTTTCAGATAGGGCCGGCTCGCGTCGGAGGCCGCGATCTCGATGGGGAGCCGCTCGACGATGGCGAGGCCGTACCCCTCCAGCCCGACGAACTTGCGGGGATTGTTGGTCAGAAGGCGGATCTCCCGGAGCCCCAGCTCCACAAGGATCTGCGCCCCGATGCCGTAGTCCCGCTGGTCGGCCTTGAAGCCGAGGGCTTCGTTGGCCTCCACGGTGTCCTTCCCCTGATCCTGGAGCTGGTAGGCCATGATCTTGTGCGCCAAGCCGATGCCACGCCCCTCCTGGCGCAGGTAGAGCAGCACTCCCCGTCCCTCGCGACCGATCATCTCCAGCGCCCGGTGAAGCTGGTCGCCGCAGTCGCACCGGGACGAACCGAAGATGTCGCCGGTCAGGCATTGCGAATGCACGCGGACGAGCACCGGCCCTTCCTGAGTCACGTCTCCGAGGGTCAGCGCGACGTGGTGCTCGCCGTCAATGAGGCTCTCGTACGCATGGATCTTGAAAGGGCCGTAGCGCGTCGGCAGATTCGCCTCGGCCATCTTGCGAACCAGCCGTTCGTGGTTCATACGGTAGCGAATGAGGTCCTTGACGGTGACCATCTTCAAGCCGTGGTCGCGGCAAAACCCCTCGAGGGACGGGACCCGTGCCATCGTGCCGTCTTCGTTCATGATTTCGCAGATGACACCGGCCGGGTAGAGACCAGCCAGGCGCGCGAGGTCCACGGCCGCTTCGGTCTGTCCGGAGCGCTGCAAGACGCCGCCGGGATCGGCGCGGAGCGGAAACATGTGGCCGGGACGGGCGAGATCCGCCGCCTTCGTGGCGGGGTCGATGGCGGCGAGGACGGTGCGAGCCCTGTCCCCGGCGGAGATTCCCGTGGTGGTCCCCTGTTTCGCCTCGATGGGAACACAGAACGCGGTGCCGAACCGGGCGCTGTTCTGTTCGTCCCTGACCATCAAGGGAATCCGCAGCTCGTCCAGGCGCTCCCCCGTCATCGGAAGGCAGATGAGACCTCGCCCGTGCCGAGCCATGAAGTTGATGACGTCCGGCGTGACTTTTTCCGCCGCGATCGTGAGGTCACCCTCGTTCTCGCGGTCCTCGTCGTCCACGACGACGACCATCCTGCCCGCACGGATGTCGTCGATGGCTTCAGGAATTGTGCTGAAGGGCAAGGAGCCTCTCCACGTGCTTGGCGATGACGTCGACCTCGATGTTCACGGGGTCACCGGGTCGCGCCGCGCCCAGATTCGTATGTTCGAGTGTATACGGGATGACCGCGACTGTGAAGGCGCCCTGGACGAGTCCGGCCACGGTGAGAGAAATGCCGTCGACCGTGACGGAGCCCTTGTGTACCAGGTACCGCTCGAGACCCGCGTCGATCTCAACGGTGATCTCCGCCGAGGTACCCAGGCGAGTCACGTCGCGCAGCCGCCCCACGCCGTCCACGTGCCCCTGGACGATATGCCCGTCGAACCGCCCGTCGGCCCTCATCGGGCGCTCCAGGTTCACGACGACGCCGGGCTTGAGCCGGTCTCCGAAGGCCGTTCGAGCGAGGGTCTCTCCGGTCAGCTCGCAGACGAAGGCGTCGTCGGCCAGCTCCACCGCGGTGAGACAGCAGCCGTTGACCGCGATGGAACCGCCCATCGGCACGCCCAGTCCGAGGCGGTCGCAGCCGACACGTACCACGAGAACGTCGCCGCGACGATCGGCGGACCGGATCGTCCCCGTGGCCTCGATGATTCCAGTGAACACTATCGATCAGGGTACCAGAGCTCGTGGGTGTGATGGACCGGCCCCGGCCTGAGCGTCACGGCGTCGCCGATCCGCAACGGATCCGGCCCGCCGAACGCCGGCACGCTCCCCCTCCCCCCAAGCAAGACAGGGGCGCGGAAAAGAGCCACTTCATCGAAAAGCTCCTCGCGAAGGAAGGAACCCAGGACCTCGGACCCTCCCTCGACCATCAGGCTCCACAACCCCCTCTCGCGAAGAGCCCTGAGCGCCGAGGGCAGAGCGACTCGTCCGCGGACCGTGGGGGCATTGAGCACCCTCACCCCTCGAGCTTCGAGACGCGCCTGCTTCGGCCCGCGGCCCTTGCCGGTGACGACCCAAACGGGCGACAGCGGGGCTGAAGCCACGAGCCGGCTCGACAGCGGGAGGCGGAGAGACGAGTCGAGGACGATCCGGTGATAGGGGCGGCGCACTCGGGGCTCCGGCAACAACAGCGGGTCGTCGGCCAGCACCGTCCCGATCCCGACCAGAACGCCATCGTGGAGGCGGCGGAGGCGGCGGGCCGCCCGGCGCTGAGCGGGGCTCGTGATCCACTTAGACTCGCCGCGAGCGGTGGCGATCCGGCCATCGAGGGTGATCGCGGCTTTGAGCAGCACGTAGGGGCGCCACATCCGCGTAGCTCGGACAAAGCGCTCGTTCAGCCGGCGGGCCTCGCCCTCGAGGACACCGACCGTCACGGCGAGGCCGGCCCGTCGCAGGATCGTCAGCCCCCGGCCGCTGACCAGGGGGTTCGGGTCGCGGAAGGCCACCACGACGCGGCTCACGCCCGCGGCCACCAGGAGAGGCGCGCAGGCTGGAGTGCGGCCCTCGTGTGCGCAGGGCTCCAGGTTGACGTAGGCAGTGGCGCCGCGAGCCGCGTCGGCCGCTCGGCGGAGAGCCACGACCTCGGCGTGAGGACCGCCGGCTCGCCGGTGATACCCCTCGCCGACGACGCTCCCCTCCCGAACGATGACGCAGCCTATGACCGGGTTTGGGTTCGTCTCGCCGGTCCCGCGGGCCGCAAGCTCCAGCGCGCGGCGCATCCAGCGGACATCGTCTTCCACGTCTTCACCATAAACCACAAAGGCCCGAAGGACACAAAGGGGAGATGTGCGGCGAAAGGGGATAGGCTCCGCGGCTCAGTCGCTGCCGACGAGGCCTTCCGCGAAGGCGGCGGCATCGAAGGGAAGCAGATCCGCTGCCGACTCCCCGACCCCGACATAGCGGATGGGGACACCCAGGGCCCGGACGACGGCGACGGCGACTCCACCCTTGGCTGTCCCATCCAGCTTCGTCAGCACGAGGCCGGTCACGCCCGCGGCCTTCGCGAACGCGCGCCCCTGGGCAAGGCCGTTCGACCCGACGGTGGCGTCCAGCACCAGAAGCGTCTCGTGGGGGGCCCCCGGCGCTTCGCGTGCCGCCACGCGCGCCATCTTGGCCAGCTCCGCCATCAGGTTCCCCTTGGTGTGAAGCCGCCCCGCCGTATCGACCAGCACGCCGTCGATTCCCCTCGAGCGGGCCATCCGGAGGGCGTCGGTGAGCACCGCCGACGGATCCGTCCCTTCGAGGCCACGGTGAAAGCCCGTGCGCGCGCGCCGCGACCAGATCTCGAGCTGTTCCGCCGCCGCGGCGCGGAAGGTGTCGGCGGCGACGAGGAGGAGTGATCGCCCCTCCGCGGACCAGGCGCTGGCCAGCTTGCCGATGGTCGTGGTCTTGCCGACGCCGTTCACCCCCACGACAAAGACGACCCACGGGCGAACGGCAAAACGCGGCGCCGCGGGGCGATCGAGTTGCCGCCGCAGTTCCTCCCTGAGAACCTCCCGCATCGCCGGTAGGCCGCCGGCGGCGATTCCACCGCTCTTCGCCCGGAGCGCCTCCATGGCCTCGGCCACCGCGGGGAGCCCCAGATCCGCGGCGATGAGAGCCTCTTCCATCGCGTCCAGGTCTGCGGCGCCCAAGGGCCGCCGGCCGCGAACGAGGTCAAGGGCGGGCATCTCCAGGACGGCCCGCGTCCGCGAGAGCCCTCTCTTCAGCCGGTCAAAGAGCGACATTCTGCCGATCGAACGGGCGCTGCGTCGCGAGGCTCACAGCTCGGCGTTCATCCGCTCCGCGGTTTCGGCCGAGCGGTGAAGGGCCTGCCCCACGTTCGCGGACGTGCTCAACGCCAGGATCAGATAGTAGCCATCGCGGAGGGGCCTCGAGACCACGTGCCCCTCGGTGTAGCGGCAGACGATGTGGCGGATCTCCCCCATCGCGTAGCGGTCCTTCACGTCCCTCGCGCGGGCCAGGACGATTCCCTGATAGGCTCCGATGAGCCGGTGGCGTTCGTGGCGCTCTCCGGACTCGACCACGACCTCCCCGTTGGCATCGAGCAGGACAGCCCCTCGAGAGCCGTCGACCGATCGCACGAGCGAGTCGAGGAGGCTCTGATAGGGCATCGCGCGAAAAGGGCTACTTGGGGAACTTCTTCAGGAGCTCGACGGCGCGACGACCCGCCGAGCCGGTGGGATCCTTCCCGGCGACAAGTTCGAGGCGCGTTCGAGCTTCGCCAAACCGCCCGGCGCGGTAGTAAGCCTCGCCCAGAGAGAGTCCGATCTCCCAATTCTCAGGAAGAGCCTTCGCCCCGGTCTCGAGCTGAACGATCGCCTCGTCGACCTTTCCCATCGCGAGGAGCGAGTCGGAGAGACCGAGATAGCCGAGGGCGTGTGTCTTGCTCTTGCCGAGGCTCGTCTGGAACCAGCTCGCGGCCTGGGAGTAGTTCTTCTCCTCGAAGAAGGCCTGGCCCAAGTTGCTGGCGGAGAGCTCGGGGCTGGGGTTGGTCGCGTCGCCGAACGCGGCCTGGAACTCCTTCTTGCCATCCTCGCGCTTTCCCGATCGGATGAGAAACGTGCCGAGGTCGTTGCGCGCATCGGCGTAGTAGGGGTTGAGCTCGATGGCCTTGCGGGCCGCAAGGACCGCCTCGGCGAGGTTCTTCTGGCGGCAGCTCTGGTCTTTCGCAGGGCAACGGTCGGCAAGCTGGGAATAGGCCACGCCGAGCCCCTTGCAGAAATAGGGATTCTTGGGGTCCTGCTTGACGGCCATCTTGAACTCTTCGAGGGCCATCTCGAGTCGTCCGGCCCGAAGATGCTCGAGGCCGTTGTTGAAACGGGTCTCACCGTCGACCGGCGGAGCGCTCTGCTGGGCGCGGAGCGCGTGGGGCGCCAGCAGGAGCATCAGCACCGCCGTCGCGATTCCGCGGCGGATTGGGGTCTCCGAGATCATGATGTTTCCCTCACTGAGCGGCGGCGGCCGGTTGCTGACGGGCCACCACCGCGGCCCGTCGAGCCTTGGCTGTGGTCAAGTCCCCGGCGGCGTGGGCGCGGACGATCGCCTCCACGCACTTGGAGTCGAACTTCTTGCCCGCCAGGAACCTGAGACGCGCCAGCGCCGCGTCATAGGTCATGGCCTTCGAATAGGGCCGGTCGGTCGTCATCGCGTCGAAAGCGTCGGCGACGCTGACGATCCGCCCGAGAAGAGGGATCTGGTCCCCCTTCAACCCGTCGGGGTAGCCGCTCCCATCGACGTTCTCATGGTGCATGAGACCGGCTCCGGCCATCTGCTTCAGAAGGGGCACTGCGTTCAGGATGTGGGCTCCCTTCGTCGGATGTTGCTTCATCATCTCGTACTCTTCCTCGGTGAGGGCCGCGGCCTTGCGGAGGATCTTGTCCTCGATGCCGATCTTGCCGACGTCATGGATGATCCCGGAGAGATGGACCTTTTCGACTTCGTCGGGGGACATCCCCAGATGCCGCGCTATCACCGCGGAGTAGAAGGCGACCCGCTCGGAGTGGCCCCGCGTGTAGGGGTCCTTCTCGTCGATGGCGTTGGCGAGCATCTTGATGGAGCCCATGAAGAGCTCCTTGTTCAGGGCCGCCTGCTTGCGGACCTCCTCGATGACCTTCTGGATCTCCGCTCCCATCTGGTTGAAAGCCTCCCCGAGCATCCCCACCTCGTTGCTGCTCTTGACCGAGACCCGGGTCGCGTAGTCCCCGCCGGCGAGGCGGCGGGCGCCCAGGGCCAGCTCCTGAAGCGGGTAGGTGATCCGCCCGGCGAAGAGTGAACCCAGGACGATGGCGAGGAGCGCCACCAGGGCCACGACCAGGGCCGACCGTTTGAACATGTCGGTCGCCTGGTAGTAGGCCTTCTTCTCGTCGACCTGGACGATGACACCCCAACCCGAGTCGTCGGGAACCCGCGTGAAAGTCCCGAGCATCTTGAGGGTTCCGCCTTTCGCCGGGATCGCGAACGGCACCGTGGCAGCGGCCCGGCCCCGTGTCTCGAGAAACTGTCGGACGATCTCGACCCGCGAAACGTCGGGGTCCGAAACGAGGCGCTTGGGGTCGGAGTGTGCGATCAAGTGGCCGCGGCTGTCGACGATGTACACCTCGACGAGCCCTTCCTCTCCCATCTGCTTCGTCATGTTCCAAAGCGGACCGAGGCTTGCAACCGCCAGGACTACTCCCTGGACGCCGAGACCGCGCGGGTTGATGGGCTCGGTCATCACGGTGACCGGCTCCTGGAGAGACGAGGAGATGATCGGTTCGCTGATCATCGGCTTCCCCTCGAGGCCCCGAAGGTACCCCTCCTGGAGAAGGTCCTGGATGGCGGGCTCGGGAAGCTGCGCACCCGCCCGGGCTCCCGTCCCGGCTGCGTCCACGACACTGATCCAGTAGAGCTTGCTGTTCCCCCCTATGTACCGCTCAAGGGCCTTGGAATCACGGATGCGGGCGACACGCGCTTGCAACCCGCCCGCCTCCGTGTCGACCTCGATGGTCCGAGCGATGGCGACGATCTGCGCCTGCAAGCTCTGGGAATAGACGGCGACCTCCTGCGACAAGCTCCGGGCCTTGTCGAGCTGCATCGACTTCTGGTCGAGCTCGAGGATCTCCCCGCTCCTCGAAACCAGGGTATAGGAGGTCCACAGGAGTGGAACGACGCCGACGACGAAGAGGAGGAGCAGCAGTGAGATGAGAATGGTGCCGCGCCGCTGGGCGCGAGGCCGAGTGGGCACGGGGCTCACACCCCCGTGCCCGGCGCGGGAGATTCCACCGGAGCGGCCTCTCCCGCGTCGAGGGGCCGGATCACCTCGAAGACAGAGACCTTCTTTTCCTTCCCCTTGAGAGTCGCCGAGCCGAGGCTGCGACACTCGAACAGGCCCCTCACCATCTCATGGGTGTTCTCGCCGATCACGACCATTCCCGGCTTGGCCACCGAGCTCTCGAGACGGCTGGCGATGTTCACCGTGTCGCCCAGGACCGTGTATTCCTTCTTGTTGATGCTCCCGATCTCTCCGGCGACGGCGTTGCCGCTGTTGATCCCGATCCGAATGCGGATGAGGGGACCTTCTTTCCGCTCGGCGTTGAACTCCTGGAGGCGTTCCTGCATCTCGAGGCCGGACCGGATCGCTCGCGCCGCGTGGTCCTCCATGTCGAGAGGCGCTCCGTAGACCGCCATGATGGCGTCTCCGATGTACTTGTCGAGAGTCCCCTCGTACTTGAACACGACGTCGGTCATCCGGGAGAGGTAGTCGTTCAGGAGCAGCGAGACGGCCGAGGGGCTCATCTTCTCCGACATGGACGTGAAGCCCACGATGTCGGCGAAAAGGACGGAGACCTCCTTGACCTCGGGAACGCCCAGGGAGGCGCTCTGGGACTCCGAGGTGGCTATGATGCGCGCGGTCACCTGGGGAGACAGGAAGCGGCCCAGCCGCTCGCGCTTCTTCTCCTCGGCCACGATCTTCTGGTTCAACCGAGCCCGCTCCACCGCCACCGCCGCGTAGTTCGCGAGGGCGGTGAGGAGGTCGAGGTCGTTGAGGGTGAAGCAGTTCGTGAGCATCAGCGAGTCCACGAAGATGATGCCGATCACCTGCTCCTTGTTCCAGAGCGGGGCGCACATCGCGCTGCGGATGGCGTTGATTCGGATCGAGTCACCCGCGCTGAAGCGCGGGTCGACCATGGCGTCGGAGGTGAGGATCGACACCCGGTCCCGGACGACCCGGTCGGCGATCGTCTTCGAGACGGTGATCTTGGTCGAATCGGCCGTGGCCTGCCCCCGCTGCTTGATGACCATCGGGACGAGCTTCCGTTCCCCCGTCTCTTCATTGAGCATCAGGAAGCCGCGGTCGGCGGGGACATAGTCGAAGACGATGTCCATCACCTGTTGGAGCACTTCCTCCACAGGACGCACCGCGATGAGCGTCTCGGAGAACTTTTGCAGCACCTTGAGAATCCGGTTGGTCTTCTCGATCTCCTGAACGTCGGGGGCGGCGGGCTTGCGGGCCGCGGCGTCGGGCGACGTGGCGCTCGTCCCGCCGGCGCCTCCCGTGTCGAGGAGTTTGGACAGCTCTCCAACGCTGCGGATGATCGTGCCGGACGACTCCTCGGAGAGCGGCCGCTCGTCATCGAGCACGACCTTCCCCTCGAGGCTTCGGCTGAACGTCAAGCCGAGCTTGCCGAGATGGATCTTGTCGCCGTCCTTCAAGGCCGCCTCGACGACCTGGACGTCGTTCACCCTCGTGCCGTTCTTCGAGTTGTTGTCGATGATGCGGACGCCGTCCTCGCCCACGACGATCCTCGCGTGGATCCGGGAGATCCCGAAGTCCTTGAGGACCACCTGGCATTCTGGGGAGCGGCCGAGCACCACCTCACCCGTGGTGAAGGTGTGGACCTGCGGCTGATCGTTGTCGGTGTAGGTCAGGCGATACATCGGATCCTGATATTTTACTCTCTTTTCAGGCTCCGGAGCATCAGCTCGTCGACGGCCTCCCGCGGGTGCTTTCCTGCGTACAGGACCGCGTTCATCGCCTGGACGATGGGCATCTCGACTTGGGCCCGCGCCGCCAGGAGCGCCGCGGCCCGCGTGGTCCTTACCCCTTCGGCCACCGTGCGGGTCAGCGCCACGGCGTCCGAGAGTGAAAGGCCTCGACCGAGCGCCTGGCCGACCCGACGGTTGCGGGACATGTCACCGGTGCACGTGAGCACGAGGTCGCCGAGGCCCGCCAGGCCAGCGAGAGTGTCGGCCCTCCCTCCCTCTCGGACCGCGAGGCGCGTGATCTCGGCCAGACCACGGGTCACGAGGGCGGCCACGGTGTTGTGACCGTAGCCGAGGCCGTCCACGATGCCCGCGGCGATGGCGATCACGTTCTTGAGGGCTCCGGCCAGCTCGACCCCGACGACGTCGTCACTCGAATAGGCGCGAAAGGTGCGGCTCGCCAGGGTTCGCTGGACCGCCTCGGCCACAAGCGGGTTGGACGAGGCGACCACGACGGCCGTGGGTTGCCCGCGGGCCACCTCCACGGCAAAAGACGGCCCCGACAGGACGGCCAGGGGGTGGCTGGGCGCTTCCTCGGCGGCCACCTCGCTCATCCGGCGAAGAGACTCGATCTCGATCCCTTTCGTCGCGGAGACGAGGGGTGTCCCGGTGGGCGCCAAAGCCTGCACCTGCCGGTAGGCGTCACGCGCCGATTCCGAAGGGACGGCCATGAAGACGGTATCGGCCGACGCAAGCGCCTTGCCGAGATCGGCGGTCGCACGGATCTCCGCGGGGAGCGAAATGCCGGGGAGGTAGGCGGGGTTCTCGCGTCGCTGCTGGACGTGATGGGCCGCAGCCGGATCGCGCATCCACAGGGAGACCGCGTGGCCGGAGCGCGCCAAGTGGGCGGCGAGAGCGGTGCCCCAAGAGCCTCCCCCCACGATCGCAACCTTCATTTCGGTTTCCCGAGACGGCGCTCGGTTCCTGCCGCGATGCGAGCCAGATTGCCACGGTGTTTCCAGACGATGAGCGCGGCCGCACCTGTCGCACACCAAGAGACAGCTTCGGGGGCACGCAGCACGAACGTGAGAGCGGCGAGGGTCAAAGCACCCGCACAGGATCCGAGTGACACATAGCGCGTCAGCAACGTGACGGCCAGGAAGCCGGCGAAGCCGCCAGCAGCGGCGCCGGGGCACAACGGGAGGAATGCCCCCCCTCCCGTCGCGACCCCTTTCCCCCCGCGGAAGGAGAGCCAGACGGGGTACATGTGCCCGAGGATCGCCGCGACCGCCGCGATGGCGGGGATGCTTCCACCGGGCCACAGCCTACGCGCGAGAGCGGCGGCCAGGGCACCCTTGAGCGCATCGAGAGCGAATGCGAGAAAGCCCGCGGTCTTTCCCGCGGCACGCATCACGTTCGCAGCCCCGACGTTGCCGCTTCCGACGTCACGCACGTCCGCAACACCAAAGCGCCGCGCGACGAGATAGCTGAAAGGGATGGATCCGAGGAGGTAGGCCGCGGCGAGGGTGATCGCGATCGCCACGGGCTCAGTCACAGGCGCGGACCGGGGGGCTCACAGCGGTGGTAAACCCAGGAGCCCTCGGCGCAGCATCTCGAGAGCGACTTGAGAGGCCTGGTAGCGAACACGATCCCGTTCGCCGGGGAACTGGGCCCGACGCACCCGCGCCCCGGCGGCGCCATCGATGGCAATGAACACGAGTCCCACGGGCTTCTCGGGACTGCCGCCGTCGGGTCCGGCGATCCCCGTGATTCCCACACCGACATCGGTTCCGGCCGTCCCGCGAGCACCGGCGGCCATGGCCCGAGCCACTTCCTCCGAAACGGCTCCGGCCGAATCGATGAGCGCCGGCTCGACCCTGAGCAGCTCCGTCTTCGCCTTGTCGCTGTACGTCACGAAGCCCCGCTCGAAGAAATGACTCGCCCCCGGCACGTCAGTGAGGCGCGCGGCCAGGAGGCCGCCGGTGCACGACTCCCCCACGGCCAGGGTGAACCCCCGCTCTTGCAGAAGGGCAGCCACGACCTGGGGCAGCTCGCGGCCGTCCTCGCTGTAGATCCGTGCGCCGAGACGTTCACGCATCCCGGACGCCAAGGCCTCGATGCGTGCCTCGGCGTCGGCCTCCGAAGTCCCTTCCGCCGTCAAGTGAAGCTCGACTTGCCCGGGTGCACTGAGGATGGTGGTGCGCGGATTGGTGAAGGTCGTGTAGAGCGGTGCCACGGCCTGCTCCACGTCGCTCTCCGAGACCGAGGCCATGCGCAGAACCCGGGTGCGGAGGACCACGCCGCCGGCGAGGGTGCGAAGGCGCGGCAGGACCTGCTCCTCGAACATCGGCTTCATTTCCTGCGGCGGTCCGGGAAGGAGAGCGAGAAGGCGGCCTCCCTCCTCGACGCATTGTCCCGGCGCGGTTCCCCGATCGTTGGGGAGAACCGTAGCGCCGTCGATCACGTCGCCCTGTTTGAGGTTCACCGGTGCCATCACGCGGCCGAAGCGGGCGAAACGAGCCTCGAGGGCCTCGAGGATCGCGGCGTCTCTGTGAAGCGCCCGGCCCAGGGCGGTCGCCGCGGCCTCGCGGGTCAAGTCATCCTCGGTGGGTCCGAGGCCGCCGGTGGAGATGACGACGTCAGCCCGACCGAGCGCGGTCCGAAAGGCTGAAGCCAGAAGCTCGGGATCGTCGGCCACCGTCACTCGGGCACCGATCGCGATGCCGATTTCCAGGAGCTTCGCGGTGAGGTACAGGGCGTTGGTATCGGACCGCAGGGGCGTGAGCAGCTCGCTCCCCACGGCGAGTATCTCGGCTCTCACAAAGGCCGCCAGAGCCACAGGCCTGCGCGGAGAAGGATGTTCGCGTAGAGGCCCACCATGAGGTCATCGGCCACGATGCCCCAACCTTCGGGAAGCAACTCCAGACGCCGAGCCGGGAAAGGCTTCCAGACATCCAGCGCCCGGAACAAGAAGAAGCCGACGGCCGCGGTCCACGGCGTGAACGGGAGGGCGAAGAGGCTCAGCCACATCCCGACCACCTCGTCCACGACCACGATCCCCGGATCCTTGAGGCCGACGGCCCGAGCCACGTGGGTGGCGGCGAACACCCCGACGAGCGAGACCAGGATGATGGTTCCTGCCTGGACCCAGAGCGGCGTGAGGACGAGCGGCCACCAAAGGAGAAGACCGACGGCAGATCCCGCGGTGCCGGGGGCGAAGGGCGAATAGCCCGAGCCAAAACCAGTGGCGACGAGGGCGGGGAGAAGGGACGGCCGCCCGCCCGGCGGCCCAGCTTGGCTCACCTCTGGATCATAGCCCGACTACCGTCGCCTCAATCGTCCTTCGGGATCCCGCGGGGCGACCCGAAGGGTCTCGGAGTAGGCGATGGTGACCCGACCGGGGCCACCGCGGGCGGCGCGCACGTGCTTGCGCCGCGTCACGTGGACCTCGATGCTCGCGTCGCTTCGAGCGTCGCTGTAGAACGCGGCGACTTCGGCGGCTTCGCGGCGGTCGTCGGCAGCGGCCCGGCCCTCGTTGTCGCGCAAGATGACGTGAGCTCCGGGGACGTCGCGGGCATGGAGCCAAAGGTCCTCGGGGCGCGCGACAGCGAAGGTCAGGTGGTGGTTCTCCTTGGCTCCGCGCCCGACGAGTATCGAGAGACCGCGAGAGGTGAGGTAGTGACGGGGGCCCGACGCAGTGTCGCCGGCAAAGGTCCGCCGATCGGCGAGCGGGGGGTCGAGATCCGACAGATCGCGGGCGCTCGCGGCACGAGCTTCCCGCTTCCTCGCCACGACAAGGGCCCCGCGGGTCCCGGCGAGGCGCGCCTCTATCTGATCGCGGCCACGTTCGATACGCCGCGCTTTCTCGAAAAGGCGATCCGCGTTGACCGCGGGGGACAGCCGCGGGTCGAGAGAGACGCGAATGACCTGACCCGGCTCGTAGGGGTCGGGGATCTCGGCCTCGGCCCCGGCATCTTCATGGGCGACGCGCAACCCTGGCGGCGCTGCGAGAAGAGCTTCGGCGGCGTGGCGCAGTGCCAGAGGCGCGGGGAGAGCGGCGAGGTCTCTCTCCAGATGGCTTTCGAGACGCACGAGGCGACGGGATTCCTTCCTCGCGCCGCCGAGGACGCCCGTGCGCTGGCGTTCGAAGCGGGTGCCGCGAATCTGTGCTTCGAGGAAGCATGCCGCCGCTTCGCGCCATGTCGCGCAATGGACGATGTGACCACGCGCGGCGTCTTCTTGCGGAGCAAGAGCCACGGCGCGCGGCGCCATGAGGTCGGCGTCGTGACAGCTCTCAAGAGGCGCCGGAACGCGAAGAGACGGGCGAGCCTCCTGGTGCGCGAGCCAACTCGCCTCACGCTCCGCATCGGGCTCGGGAAGAGGCCACGCTTGGCGCCCCTCTCCGAATGTCGCAACGGGAACGCCATCCAAGGCCAGCGTGGCCGCCGGCGCTCCCGAGAGGCGGAGCGCCAGGACGACGCGACCCGCTTCCAGCAGCAGCGTCCGCTGCCCGACAACCCGGCGAACGGCCGAGATGCGGCATCCCTCGAGCTGCTTTCTGAGAACGAGAAGCGCGTGGCGGGTCCGCCCGGCTGCCTCGGCCTCACGGGACAGGCGGCGGAGATCGTTTCGTTCTACGAGGTAGATCCCAGCGGTTGGTCGCCCGGCATCGAGCCAGAGCGCTGGGGCGCCTTCGGCCGAAATCTCGAAGGACACGGCGTGAGTTCCCGCGGCGCGGGGGCGACGCAGCGTCCGGCCCAGGAGGATCGGCGCGATCTCGCCTAAGAGCCGGTCGAGGACAAAAGCGTCCAGGGAAGCACCCGCCGCGCGGCGACGCGCTCAGTTCCTGACGACTCGGGTCCGGAAGATCCGATCGTGGAGCGCACGACGCGCGGGGTCGAAGACCATCGGGACGACTCCGGCGAAGGCGATCAGGATCCCAAGGGCGCCGAGGGTGGCGCGACCGAGGGCGCGAAGGTAGCCGGGCGGATGCCCCACACGGTCGACGACCCGAAGGCCCACCGCTATCTTCCCAAGGGTCTGGCCCGTGGTGCCGGTGAAGTACGTCGCGTACACGAGCCCAAGGAACGCGAGATATCCGAGTAGGAAGGGCGAGGCTGGGCGCAAGCCCAACACCGTGGTGTGGGCGGCGCGACTCGCAAAGTACACGACGAACGCCGCGAGCCCAAGGAGGAGGCCGGCGTCGATCGCAGCCGCCTGGGCCCGTTCCGCGACGTTGGCTGGGCGTTCGACCGGCCGGAGCTCCCGTGGGGGGCCGGCGTCGATCGACCAGTCATCGGACTGCGTCGACCTGGTCTCGGAGGTGGCGCCGTCGAAGACAGGCTCGGACCGGAGAGCGACTGCGCGGGCCACCTCGTCATCAAGAGAGGGGGCTTCCGGAGGTCGCAGAGGAAGATCGTCGTCCGAGAGGTCTACAGGTCCGAGGGCCGGAGGAGGTGGGAGCCGCGCGACGGCTGCCTCGTTCGGGAGGGTAGGACCGGAATCGTCCTCGGGAGCCGGCTCCGGGGTGTCGAAGAGCGGGAGCGGTTCGCTCCCCCGCCGACGACGATGGCGGACGCGCTCGCGGACCTCCTCCTTCCAGGCCGCCTTCTCCTTCTTCTTCAACCCAGGGATCTCCCGGAGGGGCTCGGTCTTCGCGCGAGCCGGAGGCGTAACGCCGAGCGTGTCCGGAGCCAGAGATCCCTCCGTGAGCGGAGCCACCATCGCTCCACAGGACGGACAGCGCTCCCGACCCGAGGGAACGCTCTGGCTGCACGCGGGACAGTTCATCGGATTCGGGGACCCATCGCGGCCAGGGCTTCAGCCCGAAGGCGGCGAGCCATGGGATAAGCGGGATCATCGGGAGAGACCGCATCGAGAGCGGCGAGCGCTCGGGCGGGATCGCCCTGACGTATGAGTTCCCGCGCGCGGACGAGAGCCGCATCTCCCGCAGCGGGCTCGGGGACCCCCGTCGACGGCGGCGGGAGGCTCCGGCTCGGCGCCGGGTTCTTGACGAGACCCGAGACGATCCGCTCCCAACTGAACGCCAGGCCGACCGCCAGGCCGACGAAGGCGATGGTGCAGCCCGCGATGAAGGCGTGGCGGGAGAGGGGCGATCGCCGCCGGCGCGGCGGCTCCATGCTGCCGGCCTCGCCGTTCCAATCTCGAGGCGAAGGTCCAGCGTCCAGCCGACCGGAGCGACCGTCGAGGCGGTCGAAGAGCGCGTGGGCGCGGTCGCGATCCCCGCCGTCGCGAACCACCTCGTCGAGGATCTCGCGGGCCCTTTCGGGATCGTGCGGGATCGCGGTCTGCGCTTCATCGAGCCGACCATCCAGACGACGCCTCGTCTCGGCCAACGCGGCGCGAGCGGCATCGAGGCCGCTTCGTGCCTCGATGCAAGCGGGATCGAGAAGGAGCACACGGCCGAAGATGTCGGCCGCCTCACCGCCTCGCCCCGCATCGAGGAGACCTGCCGCTTCGGCGAGCATGCTGTGGACGCGGCCTTCCGCGGCGCCTTGCAAGACGATTCTCAACCTCCCCTGGTCGCCTCCATTATGGGAAAAGCCTCGGGCGGATTCAAGGTGAAAGCGCGATACTAGGCGCATGCCACGGATCATCGAAGCCGTTCCGAACATCAGTGAGGGACGAAGACCCGGGATCGTCAGCGAGGCCGTTGACGCCTTGAAGCGCGGCGCGGGCGTCCGGGTCCTGGACGTCCAGTCGGACAAGGACCACAACCGAAGCGTCCTCACGTTGGTCGGGGATGAAGCTGGGCTCGAGGAGGCGATCCTTGGTCTCTTCGAGGTCGCGGTCGCCCGCATCGACCTCAGGTCTCATCAAGGAGAGCATCCACGCCTCGGGGCGGTGGACGTCGTCCCGTTCATCCCGATCGAGGGGGCGTCAATGGTCGACTGCGTGGCCCTCGCCCGAAGAGTGGCAGCGGCGGCGGCCGAGAGGTTTGGCGTGCCCATCTTTCTTTATGAGGACGCCGCGACGTCCCCTCATCGGCGGAACCTCGAGGATGTTCGCCGCGGCCAGTTCGAGGGACTCACGATGAAGATGAAGGATCCTCTCTGGGCTCCCGACTTCGGTCCCGCAGCGCCTCACCCCTCGGCAGGAGCGACGGTGGTGGGCGCGCGGATGCCCCTCATCGCGTACAACATCAACCTCGGCACCGCCGACGTCGAGGTCGCGAAGCGGATCGCCAAGGCGATCCGTCACAGCAGCGGCGGCTACCGGTTCGTGAAGGCCATGGGGCTCCTCCTCGAGGAGCGCAAGGTCGCCCAGGTCTCCATCAACATGACCGACTTCAAGAGGACGCCCCTTCATCGGGTCTTCGAAACCGTTCGCACGGAGGCCGAGCGCTACGGCGTGCGGGTCATCGGGAGCGAAGTCGTGGGCCTGGTCCCGTCGGAAGCGCTTCTCGACGCTGCCGATCACTTCCTCCGCCTCGAAGGATTCGACGCCTCACAGGTCCTGGAGCGGAAGATCAGGGAGACCGAGTAGCGAGCCGCCAGCAGATCGCAACGGTCTCGTAGCGCAGCTCGACCATGCCGGCGCTCTCGTGGCGCTCGAAGAGCGACGACAGGGCCCGCTCGAAGCCGGCGTGATCTGCGACGCCGTGGATGACGTACGAGCTGGAGTTGACCCGGCCGAGGAACCCCTCGTGATCGAGGCGCTGCGCCAAGGGGAAGACCGCCTCCCGCGAGTCCGCGACGTCTGGAGCAATCTTGATCTTTTCTTTCGTCTGCTCGTGGCTCTCGATCACCGCGTACTCCTGGCTCCAGTGGCGGAGGAGCGCGTCGTACTCCTCCATGAACGCCCCTTGGAGCGCGCGGATGTTCCAAAAGGCCGCCGACCAACAACCGGGGCGGAGGATGCGGCCGAGTTCCCGGAGAGTGGCGGGGATGTCGAACCAGTGGAATGCCTGCGCCGCGATCGCGAGGTCGACGCTCCGGACGCCGAGGCCTGTCGCCGCGGCCTCGCCGCGGATATAGCAGGCTCCCCCGGAGCTGCGGGCCTTCGCGAGCATCTCCTCGTTGGGGTCGATCCCCACCACGTCGAGGCCGCGCTGGGCGAAGAGGCGTGTCGCGATTCCCGTGCCGCAGCCGATGTCGGCCACGGTTGCGGGTGGCGCCGCGCCAGCCGTGTGGAGGATCCAGTCGACGAGCCCGGCGGGATAGGACGGCCGATACCGGGCGTACACGTCGGCCACGGCGCTGAAGCGACGGCGGGGGTCGCTCTCCGTCACGGTTGCTCTGTCGGCTCGCCTTTCCGTGAGGGTATGAGCCCGTAGCCTTTCATCTTGCGGTAGAGGTTCGAGCGCTCCACCTGGAGCGCCTCGGCCGTGCGGCTCATGTTTCCCCCGCACTCCTGGTACTTCTTCCGGATATACCGCTTCTCGAAATCCTCTCGCGCCTCGGCCAGCGAGGGAAAGTCGGAGAGAACTGCCGCGGCGGCGCCATCACCGGCTGGAACCAGGGCCCCGACAAGCGGCGCGGGCAGGTGCCGGGCCTCGATAAGGTCTCCCGGGGTCATGATGACCAGCCGCTCGATGATGTTGCGCAGCTCACGAACGTTGCCCGGCCACGGGAGCGCCGTCAATAGGTCGAGGGCTTCGGGGGCGAGCTCCTTGGCGCGCTTCCCGTATTCCTCGGAGAACTCCGCAATGAAGTGGCGCGCCAGCGGAGGAATGTCTTCTCGTCGCTCCCGGAGCGGCGGCACCTCGAAGGGGATCACGTTGAGGCGGAAGTAGAGGTCTTCTCGAAAAGCCCCTTTCCGGATCTCTTCGTCGAGATGCTTGTTGGTGGCGGCGATGACCCGCACGTCTACCGTGACGGACGCCGTTCCGCCCACGGGTTCGATCTTCTGCTCCTGAAGTACACGCAGCACCTTGGCCTGCGTCTTCAAGGTCATGTCCCCGACTTCGTCGAGGAAGAGAGTGCCTCCGTCGGCGACCTCGAACTTCCCCTTCTTGGCCGTGAGTGCCCCCGTAAAGGCTCCCCGGGTGTGACCGAAGAGCTCGCTCTCGATCAACTCCTCGGGGATCGCCGCGCAGTTCACTTCGACGAAGGGACCCTGCGCCCGCAGAGAGAGGTGATGGATGTTCCGGGCCACCAGCTCCTTCCCCGTGCCGTTCTCGCCGAAGATCAGGACACGCCCGTTGGATGGGGCCGCCTGGGCGATCTGGCCGCGCAGCTCGCGGATACCCGCGCTCTCCCCCACCATGACCCAGCGATGCTCGACCTGCCGCTTGAGGGCGCGGTTCTCCGCCTCGAGACGGCGCTGCCGCAACGCGTTCTTGACGACGAGGAGGGTCTTCTCGAGGGAGAGGGGCTTCTCGACGAAGTCCTGGGCCCCCACGCGCACCGCTTTGACCGCCGTCTCGATGCTCCCGTGCCCCGACATCACGACGACGGGGACATCGGAATCCAGTGCGCGGACTCGCGTCAGGGTCTCGATGCCATCCATCTTGGGGAGCCAGACGTCGAGAAGAAGCAGGTCGTAGCGCCGGCCTTCGAGGGCGATGAGACACGCCTCTCCGCTTTCCACGGCGTCGACCAGATAACCCTCGTCGCCCAGGATCCCGGTGAGGGACGTCCGAACGCCCGCCTCGTCGTCGACGACCAGAATCGATTCACGCATCAAATGGCCTCACGCTGGCAGATCCACGACGAACCTCGCTCCCCGCGGCGCATTCTCCTCGACGCGGATGGTCCCCTGGTGCTCCTGGACGATGCGGCTCACGATCGCCAGGCCGAGACCGCTCCCTCGCTTCTTCGTGGAGAAGCTCGGAACGAAGAGCCGGTCGCGGTCCTCCGCGGCGATGCCGGGGCCGTCGTCGGCGATGACCATTCGGACGCGCCCCAGGGGACGATCGTACTCTGTGGCGATCGACACGGTCCCCCTCTTGGCCACGGCTTCGATGGCGTTGTCCACGAGGTTGATGACGACGCGCTTCATCTGCTCGCCGTCGATACGGAGCGACGGGACGTCCAGGGCGAATCGCCGTTCGAAGGCGACGCCGGCGAAGAGCCCATCGTAGAGCGAAAGCGTCTCTTCGATGACCTCCTGAAGCGACCCTGGCGCGAGGTTGACCGCCGGAAGCCGAGCAAACTGCGCAAACTCGTCCACGAGGTTCTTGAGCGCGTCGACCTCCTGGACGATGGCGTTCGTGCACTCCGCCATGACCCTCTCGAAGTCGGGGGACGACTTCAGGTAAGCCTTGCGGATGCGCTGGGCCGAGAGCTGTATCGGCGTGAGGGGATTCTTGATCTCATGGGCCAGCTTCCGGGCCACCTCTCCCCACGCTGCTACCTTCTGGGCGCGCATCAAGGGCGTCAGGTCGTCGACGATGATCACCGCTCCGGGAGGGAGGCCCGCGGGCCCGGGGAGAGGCACCATCGTCACGGCCAGGTGGCGGTCGCGCCCACGAGAAGGGATCTGTACCTCTCGTTCCTGCCGGGTGGTCCTCCCCGAGAGAAGGCGCTCCGCCAAAGCGAAGATCTCGCCCCGTCCCGGTCCTGTCATCACTTCGCCGAGGCGGCGCCAGACGGCCTCGGCATCGATGTCGAGGAGGCGACAGGCCGCGGCATTGAGCGCCGTGACCGTCCCTTCGGCATCAACGACCAGGACTCCGGTACCCACTGTCTCCAGAACCGTCTCCATCAACCGGCGGCGTTCCTCGAGCTCCTGGTTCTTGCGTGTGAGGCCGCTCCGGCTGTGCTCCACCTGTTCTTCGCTCCGCGCAAGGCGCTCCGACATCCGGTTGAAGGAGGCGATGAGCGCCGTGAATTCGTCGTTGCCCGTGGAGAAATCGACTCGAACGCCCCTCTCCCCCGCGGCAATGCGTTCGGCCCCTTCGGCCACGAGTCGTAACGGAGCGGTGATGCGCCGCGCCAGGTACAGGGAGAGCCAGACGGCCCCGAAGAGGATGAGGAGCGCGGGGAAGAAGTAGAGCGAAAGGTAGACGGCCTTGATCGGATCCCGGAAGGCCTCCGTCTTACGGAACTTCAGGTAGCGATCCTGGACCTCGCGGGCTTCGGCCGCGACCGCGCCGGGCAAGAGCGTCGAAACGAGGACGGCGCCGACGACGGGCCCCGATGCTGCGCGGACCGGCACCGCCACCCGCACCCATTCCCCTCCGGCGAACGGAAGCGAAGAGGTCGTCTCGCGCCCGGCGAGGGCGGCCTCGGCCAGCGATTCCGCGGAGGCCGCCGCGTCCGGGGGCGATGGAAGCCGGGAGTTGACTACAGCGAGAACCTCCCCCTCCCGCGAGAGGACGTTCACCATGTCGATGCGCATCTCCCCCGCCCGCGCTTCCACGATGCGGCGGAGGCGTCCCTGGCCGCGCGGCTCGAGGAGCCCGCGGGTCTCGATTTCGCGGGCCAGGACCGACGCGCTCATCCGGCTCCTGTCGGCCGCCGCCTGACGGAGCGCCGTCCCGAGCGCCTGGGAGGAGGAGAGGATGCGCTCCACGTCGACGTTGAACCAACGATCCACCGTCTGCTGAATCAGGTCGCTCCCGACGACGAGAAGGAGCAGCGCCGGGGCGACCGCCATCAGAAGGAAGACGAGGACAAGCCGCAGACGGAAGCGTGCGCCGAGAACCCCGCGGCGTCTCTCGAGAAGGACCCGCACGAGGTTGCGGCCGAGGACGAAGAGCAGCCCCAGCAGGAGGGTGAGGTTGAGGACGGTGAGGCCGTAGAGCAGCACCGAGGCCAGGAAGTCCGGAGAAAAATCGCGACTCTTCCGGAGCAGGACCTCCACGACGAGGAGTAGCCCCAGGACACCCGCGATCGACGCGAGGACGAGACGCGTGTTGTTCCGGAACGGGCGTCGGGCGGGCACGGGATCTCACATTGTAGCGTGGCGGCCACACTCGCCCAAGTGGCGTTGACCGGCGTTCCGCGGCGTGGTAAGACAGCTAGTCCATTGGAAAACAAGGAGATGCAGCGGCGGCTCATGCTGGGAATCGTGGCCTTTGCGGCCGCGGGCGCAATCGGCGGGCGGCCTGTTGCCGCCGCTGCCGCTGGGCCCCCCGTGGTCGTGGCTCTGGCACTCGATACCTCCGGGAGCGTCGGAGAAGAGGACTTGGCGCGAACGCGGGAACTGGCTCTAGGAATCCTCGGCAGCCTCCCGCCGACGAGCGAGGTCGCGGTCTTGACGTTCGACGACCAGTCGCGGCTCGTACAGCCCCGGACCACCCAACCGGCCGAGGTTCGGAAGGCTCTCAACCAGGCGAAGATCGCCGGCCGATACACGGCGCTCTACGATGCCCTTTACGATGCGAGCCGGTACCTGCGCGATGCGCCCGCGGCGCGCAAAGCCATCGTTCTCGTCACCGACGGCAAAGACGAGAACAGCTCCCTGAATCTGGAGGACGGTCTCCGCGTGGCGGAGGAGAACGGGATCCCCGTCTACGCGGTCGGGGTCGGCCACGTGGAGGAGCGCATCCTCCGGAGGATTGCGAAGCTCACGGGCGGGGAATACCTTCTCGCGACCGAGGCCCACGGTCCCGCGCTGGCCGCGAAGATCCTCGAGCGCCCTCTCCCGTCGACCGCACCTTCGGCACCGCCGCCCTCGGCGCCACCGGTCTCGGCTCCAATCGCGAATCCGTCCCCTGCCGCGGCCCGGCCTTCGTCGGCTGAGCCGCAGCGGTCCCCGCTCCTGCTTTGGGCCGCGCTCGTGGGCGGCCTGATCGTGGCCGGGGCTCTCGCCTGGCTGGCGCTCGGACGCGCCAAACCGGCGCCGCGCTGCCCTCGCTGCAACCGCGTCCTCGCGACTCCTTTCTCGGAATGCCCCTTCTGTGCCGCGGAAGAGGCCCTGTCCGGCTCCTCGGCCGAAACCCCGCTTACGGAGAGCGCGCTCTCGGAAACCGTCGTGGCGCGCCTCAGCTCCACGGAGGAGTACCTCGAGAAGACGATCACCCTTCAGGAGAAGCCGATCCTCCTCGTCACCGCCGGCGCCAGCCTGGGGCAGGTCTTCAATCTCAGCCTCGAGAGCGTCACCTCGATCGGCCGGGCGAAGGCCAACGACATCGTCCTCGAGGACGTCGCGATCTCCAGCCAACACTGCCGGATCCGCCCGGAGAACGGGCTCTTCATGGTTCACGACCTCAGGAGCACCAACGGAACGTTCCTCAACGAGCGCAAGGTCACCCGCGCTCAGCTCAACTCGGGGGACGTCTTGAAGGTCGGAGAGACGAGCCTGCAGTTCCGCATGGACCAGAAGCGAGGCTCCTCGCCCTCCTGAGAACCTGACCGTCACATCGCTGGGTCCGATCCTCCGGACGCCGGGCGCCGGCTACTCCCGGGTCTCGAGCAGCCCCTTGAGCGTCGCCATGAACTGGTCGACGTCCTTGAAGTCCCGGTAGACCGAAGCGAACCGCACGAAAGCCACCTTGTCGAGTTCACGCAGGCGCTCCATGAGGTATTCGCCGATCTGCTGGCTCGGGACCTCGCGATCGGGACTCTCCTGGACCATGGCCTCCACCCGCTCGACGACGAGCTCGAGGCTCTTGATGGGAACGGGGCGCTTTTCGCAGGCCCGCATCAGCCCCGCGAGGACCTTCTCGCGGTCGAAGCGCTCGCGACGGCCGTCCTTCTTGACCACCAGGTGCGGGATCTGATCGATCCGTTCGTAGGACGTGAAGCGCTTCCCGCAGGAGAGACACTCACGGCGGCGCCGGATGACATCGCCTTCCTTGCTTTCGCGCGAGTCGACGACCTTGTCTTCGAGATGGGTGCAGAACGGGCACTTCATCGTTCGCCCTCCTTGTCGGTCATGTCGGCGACGCGGCCGAGAGTCAGGCCCTCGCTCGGAAGGAGCGCAAGGCCTCCGACGAGCACCGGAAGATTCGAGAGCGCGTGCATCGCGATGCCGGCGGCGGCGGCGGTGCCTTTCTCGATGCCAAACGCCTGGGTAAGCGCCAGGAGGAACGCCTCGTGAAATCCCCCCACCATGCCCGGAGTCGGGACGGCGACGCCCACCGTGAGGAAGGCCATGATCAAGAACGAGGCGCGGAGCGGCAGGGCGATGCCAAAGGCGCGGTTGTTGAGGTAGATCGACGTACCGATGGCCAGCCAGACGAGAACCGACTGGGCGAGAATCGCGACGAGGTGCATCGGCGGCGCCTGAAGCACACCCAATCCCTCGCCGAACGCCCGCAGCAGCGCGCTCAGGGGACGTCCGAGCGTCTCCGGCAACCGCGCGAGAAGACGATCGAAGACGGCCGTGGCCTTCTCGGCGTGGACGTGGAAGGCGAAAAGCACGCCGAGGACGCCCAAGGAGCCGAGCACCGCCAGCCCGCCAGCGGCCTTCAAGACACCGATGAGCGGGCCGCGGGTCTGGGCCGCGGGCATCGGAAGCACGTAGAGGTAGAGGAAGAAGAGGCTCAGAACGGTGATGAGGTCGAGGAGCCGCTCGAGGATGATCGTGGCGAAGCCGGCCGAGGTGCTGACGGCATGGCGACGCGACACGAGGTAGGGGCGAACGACTTCTCCGGCCCGAGGCACAACCAGGCCCGTCATGAAACCCACGAGGGTAGCCGAGAAGAGGTGCGGAAAGGGGACCCGCGCCAGCGGCGCGAGAAGGTAGCCCCAACGCCAAGCACGGAAGAGGTATACGAACACCGTGGAGAGGAGGACGAGGGCCAGGTCCGTCCGATCCGCGGAACGCATCGCCTGCGCGACTTCACGCCAGGCCAGGCCGCGGAGAAAGAAGAAGAGAAGGATCGCAGCGACCAGCCCGCCGACGGCCAGTCGCCAGGCACGGTCAGCCTTCACCAGGCGGTCCCAAAGCCGCGCAACACGTTGCTCCTCATAGACTTGATCGAGACGCGGCACTCTACTACAATGCCGGCTCGGACGTCAAACCAAGCCGCAGGTGCCCGAAGGGGGCACCGCCTTGAAAAACTGAACTGACGGCGTGCCATCGCCGTTTCAGCCGATGAGACGCGAGGCTCGGAGACGACCAAGGCCGTGAGCGAAAGCGATAGCGACCTACTCGACCGATGCCGGCGCGGAGACCAGGCAGCGTGGGGCGATCTGGTCGGTCGCCACACGCGCAAGGTCTTCGGGCTCGCCTATCGCTTCTCAGGCAGGGTCGACGAAGCCGAAGATCTGACCCAGGAGATTTTCGTGAAGGTCTTTCAGAGCTTGGATTCCTACCGTGAGGCGGAAGGAGCCTTTCCGGGATGGCTCATGACGGTGGCGCGGCACCAGGCCATCGACCACTATCGCCGACGTCGAACCGAACGTCTTCGCGGCATCGACGACCCCGCGGCTCTCGAGGAGATGCCCTCGAGGGAAGAAAGCCCCCTCCGGAGCCTGGAACGGGAGGAACGGGTGAGCCTCGTCCACCGCGGGCTTCGTGCTCTGCCGGGGGATCTCCGGGAGCCACTGATCCTTTTCGATCTTCAGGGGATCCCCTACGACGAGATCGCCACGACACTGGGGATTCCCCTCGGCACCGTCAAGAGCCGCATCAACAGGGGGCGCATCGAGCTGGCCAAACGTCTCATGGCGTCGCGCGAAGCGCACCAGGTGCGATCGTGACCCGCGCCATCGACTGCGCTCAGGCCCAGGATCTGCTGTCCGATCATCTGGAGGGTTCGCTCGACGCAGCGACCGCGCGAGCGATCGATGCTCATCTGGCGACGTGCGTCGAGTGTCCTCCGCTACGCGCGGCTCTGGGGGAGGTCGTAAAGACGCTCAAGAATTATCCGCTGCTCGAGCCGCCCGCCGGCCTGGCGGAACGTGCCGCCGCCTTCGCACTCGCGCACTCGAAGCCGGCGCCGCGCGTCGTCCTCCGATGGCCCGACCTCGGCCTGCCGGTGGGACTCCAGGTCCTGGCGGCGTCCCTTGCCATGGCGGTGACGGGGGTCGTGCTCTTCGCGGCGTGGCCCGGGTCGCGAATCAAGGAACGAACCACCAATGCGGGAGCCTATCTCTCCGAACGCGGCGAACGGGCCGTGGAGGACTTCCGCCTGCTGCGTGTGGTCGTGAGCACGGCCTTCGAAGGACGCCTCGACAAGGTGAACGACCGCATGGACGACTATAGGCGGCTCCTGGAGAAGCGCCGCGCGACCGAGCAGGAGCAGAAGAGAAGCGGTCCGCCGAAGAGCGAAGCGGACTCGGTCAGGTCCGCTCGAACGGCCGACTTTCCAAGAAACCTTTTCCTTTCGAACCGCACGCAGGGTCTCATCGTTAGAGCTATCGAGCGCCCGGGACGGTCTTCTCGGCGCCTAAGGAGTGAAGCATGACCACCCCAGTGATCGACCCTCAGAGCGCAGCGGTGCCTCCCGCGCTCCCCCCCGCTCCACCTGCGGTCCACGTGCAGCTCAAGAGCCCGGGCTTGGCCTTCCTGCTGTCGCTGCTCTTCCCAGGGATGGGACAGATCTACAACGGGCAGCCAGCGAAGGCCCTGGGCTTCTTCTTCGCGTTCGTCTCGGCTATCTATGCCGTGGTCGAGATCAACCCAATGCCCTTCGCGCTGTTCATCCCCTTCGTCTACCTCTACAACATCGTCGATGCCTGGCGAACCGGTGTGGTGATCAACAACCGCGGGACGTCCGCGGCTCTGCCGGAGGAGGACGTCGCGGAATCGCCCGCCTGGGGCGCGGGCCTCATCATTCTGGGAACCGTCTTCCTGCTCCACAACCTCGGCTGGCTGGACCTCTCGCGGCTGTCGCGCCTGTGGCCCGCTCTGCTGATCGTCGTCGGCGCTGCCGTCCTCTATCGGTCGATGCGCAAGGGCAACAGGATCGAGAAGGGCGATGGGTCTTCGCTTTAGCCCCGAAAGGCTCGTGGTGGGCCTTGGCCTCGTGGCCCTGGGTGTCCTCGGCACCCTGGCTCGCAGCGGCGCGGTGGACCTTCTGACGGTGGTCCACACGTGGTGGCCAGCGAGCCTGGTCGTTTGGGGTCTGGCCGAGCTCTACAACACCTTCGCGGCTCGCGCGGGCGGGAGGCGAGATTGAAAGCCCACAAGATCCTCTTCCTGCTCCTCATCCTCGGCCTCGGCGCCTCCGTGGAAACGGTTTGGCGCGTGAGGGACCACGTGGAGTTCGGACCGCTGGGATGGCGGGTTCTCGGCGGGAGGTTCTACGGTCCGTCCTTCACCTTCGAGGAGGACAAGACCGAGACGTTCCCCACGGCGGGAGCGGTCCTGGTGTCGAACGAGTTCGGCGGGGTTCGAATCTCTCGAGGCGACGGCGACCTGGTCCGCGTCCATCTGCGCAAGGTGGTGTATCTGCCCACGGAGGCTGCGGCCCGGGCACTCGGTGAGCGCGTCAAGCTGGTGACCGAGAACGCCGGCTCGACCCTCCGCCTGTCCACGACCCGCGGCGACCTCCAAAGGGACGGCTTCCTCGGCGAGGCCGGCCTCGAGACACACCTCGAAGTGACCGTGCCCTCGGGAACACGGGTCGAAGTCAAGAACGAGCATGGACAGATCGACGTCTCCGAGGTGGCGCGGGCCGACGTCGAGGGCTCCTTCGAGCCGATCACACTGGATCGCGTCCTTGGAGAGGCGGTCGTGCGGGGGCGCCACGGAGACATCCGCGTCTCGTCGGTCGGAGGGCCGTTGACGCTGTCTGAGCGTCATGGCGACGTCGAAGTGAGGGACGCCCAGGGGCGCGTCGCCTTGGACGTCGAGCACGGCGACGTCAAGCTGGAGCGCGTGGGGGCCATGACCCTCTCGTTGAAGTTCGGAAACGCCGAGGCGGAGAGCGTCCGGGGCAGCGCGGAAGTGAAAGGCGAGCACGCCGCCGTCAAGCTCGCCCATGTCTCGGGCCATGCAAGGGTGGATACGAGCTTCGAGAACGTCCACCTCGAGGATGTTGCCGAGGATGTCGAGGCGAAGACCGAGCACGGAGCCATCGAAGCCTCGAAGATCAAGGGAGCCATCCGGGCGGAGGCCTCATTCGACGGGGTGAGCCTCACCGACATCGGCGGGCATGCCGACGTCAAAGTGGATCACGGCAGTGTGCAGGGTCACGACCTGGCCAAGGGAGCCACGATCCGAGCGACAGGCGACGACGTGACGTTGGACGGCTTCCGCGGCGCCGTCCGCGTCGAGGCGCGTCGAGGCAGCGTCCACCTGGAACCCCGAGGTCCGCTGACCGAGCCCCTGTCGGTGACGACCGAGCACGGCACCATCACACTCCAGGTCGACGCCGGAAGCCGATTCGACCTCGCGGCCTGGGCGCGGCCCGGCAACGTCGAAGTCGGGCTCACCGACTTCGTCTCGAGCGAGAAGACGGCGTCAAAGGCGTCCGGCCGCGTCGGGGGTGGAGGCGCCGCCGTCGTCCTCGAAGCCGAACACGGTGACGTGACCGTGGAGCCGAGAGAGAAAGAAGCAGCCGTCAAGGACTGAAGGTCCTTCGCGTCCGTTTCGCCTTGCGTCCCGGTTCGGCCTTCCGGTAGACTCCCGCCTTCCATTCCTGGTTGGAGACCGTGCTTCGCTTGAAGTCCGACGCGCCGATTCTTGAGACCCACATTCCAGAGGCCACGCTCTGGCGCCGCGGGAAGGTGCGCGACGTCTACGACCTGGGGGATCGGCTCCTCATTGTTGCGACGGATCGGATCAGCGCCTTCGACGTCGTGCTTCCGACAGGAATCCCCGGAAAAGGCGTCGTCCTTACGCAGCTCTCTCTCTTCTGGTTCCGTCTCCTCGCCGACGTCGTCCCGAACCACGTGATCTCCAGCGCGGTCGACGACTACCCCGCCGGGCTCCGGCGCCATCGCGAGCAACTCGAGGGGCGGTCCATGTTGGTCGTGAAGACCGACCCGCTCGCGGTGGAGTGCGTCGTGCGCGGCTACATCACCGGCTCGGGGTGGAAGGACTACAAGGCGACCGGCACGGTGTGCGGCATCCCGCTTCCAAAGGGGCTGAAGGAGTCCGATCGCCTCGAGGTCCCGCTCTTCACTCCGTCCACCAAGGCGGAAGTTGGCCATGACGAGAACATCTCGTTCGAGGCGGTCGAGAAGACCGTGGGTGCCGATCGGGCCGGGCAGCTGCGCGACGTCAGCCTGGATCTCTACGCCCGCGCCCGCGCCTACGCCGAGGCCCGAGGCATCCTGCTCGCGGATACCAAGTTCGAGTTCGGCGTTCGCGAGGGGCACCTCGTCTGGATCGACGAGGCTCTCACTCCCGACTCGTCGCGTTTCTGGCCCAAGGACTCCTACGAGCCGGGACACAGCCAGCCGAGTTTCGACAAGCAGTACGTCCGCGACTACCTCGAGTCGCTCCAGTGGGACAAACGTCCTCCTGGACCTTCGCTGCCGAGCGACGTCGTGGCTCGGACGCGGGACAAGTACGAGGAGGCCCTGGAGCTTCTTGCGGGGACGCGGTGAGGGCGCTCACCTCGCCGGCGGTCACCCCGAGGCAAGCTCGCATCGTGAGGGTGTGATGGCGTGAAGCAGGAGCTGGAGTCCTTGGTTTCGCAGATGGTGGACAGGGGAATCCTCTTCGTCGAGGCTCGCCGCGAGTTCGAGAAGCGGTTCATCGCCCGGGTGCTCCAGCGCCACCGCGGCAACCTTTCGAAAGCGGCCAAGGACCTTCGCATCCACCGCAACACCCTCGGCAAGAAGATCGAAGAGTACAAGCTCTAGCCTCTAGCACTCAACTTGACAGAGTGCCAGAGCGAGGTCTATATTGTCACTCATCGGGCGCGAGTGCCAGGAGGCCGCGTGGAGCTTGGCTGGTGCCTGTATCTATATTTCCCCGAATGATTTAGGGACATCGACACTTTGAGGAGGCAAGAAGCTTTATGAAGGTTCGTCCGCTTCACGACCGCCTGTTGGTCCGTCGGATCGAGGAGAAGGAAACGGTCAAGGGAGGGATCATCATCCCCGACTCGGCCAAGGAGAAGCCCCAGGAGGGCGAGGTGCTCGCTGTCGGCAACGGCAAGATCCTCGACAACGGCCAGAAGGTCGCCCTCGACGTCAAGGTGGGCGACAAGATCCTTTTCGGCAAGTACTCCGGGACCGACATCAAGATCGACGGCGAGGAAGTCCTCATCCTCCGCGAGGACGAGGTTCTCGCGGTTCTCGCCTAACGCACGGTTTTCAGACAAGATCTAAGGAGATCCGCAGAAATGGCGAAGCAGATCACGTACGGCGACGAATCCCGCCAGGCGATCCTGCGCGGCGTCAACAAGCTGGCCGATGCCGTGAAGGTCACCCTCGGGCCCAAGGGGCGCAACGTCGTCCTCGACAAGAAGTTCGGTTCCCCCCTCATCACCAAGGACGGCGTCACGGTGGCGAAGGAGATCGATCTCAAGGATGCCCTCGAGAACATGGGAGCCCAGATGGTCCGCGAGGTTGCGAGCAAGACCTCCGACGTGGCCGGTGACGGCACGACGACGGCCACGGTCCTGGCCCAGGCGATCTACCGCGAGGGCAGCAAGAACGTCACCGCCGGCGCCAACCCCATGGAGCTGAAGCTCGGCATCGAGAAGGCGGTGGCGGCGGTTACCGAAGAGTTGAAGAAGCTCAGCAAGCCGGTCAAGGGGAAGATGATCGCCCAGGTGGGAACCATCTCCGCCAACA
>JBGPYB010000146.1:0-11657 GCA_041493035.1 Vicinamibacteria bacterium
CTCACCAACGCCGACCGCGAGTGACCGTTCGTGTGGACGAGGGTTCCTGGACACCAGCGATCCGACCTATCCCTTCTCCGCGCCCGTATACGTGGATCTCGCACCCGTCTGCCTGGACTACGCCATTAGCAGTTCGTCCGATGGGTATGCCAGCGAAACGCGCGTGAGCACAGAGTCGTCCAATCCGTACACCGAGTTCTCGGGCAGTTTCATCGGCGACTACACCGGCGTTGCGGTCGATTTGAACGGCAGCGCACACGTTGTCTGGACTGACTTCCGTGGTCATCCCGGGCTCGCGACGGATCCTGCTGCGACGACCCCGAACCAAGACACGGTTGTGGGGAACGGGTTCTAAAGTAGTCCCGCTGCACGAGGGACCACCGGGGAGTCAGTGCTCATGCGTACTGGCTCTCCGGCCCTCGGTCTTTACGGGTCGCTCCGTCTTCACGGCGTGAGATGCAAACGGGTTTCGGATGCCGCTCGCTCCCGGTGACTTACTGAGCTTCAGTCCGTATCCAGCGATTTGTCCTCGTTCTCCTTGTACATGTACTTCACGTTGTCCTTCAGGAGGAGGATGTTCGGGGCGTCGAGGCGGTGGACCTTGAGGGCCGTCTTGTCGTACCACTCGAGCACGCCGCGAATCTCCTCGCCATCCTTGAGGATGATCACCAGGCGCGTCTTGTTGGTCATCTGCTTCAGGTAGTAGAAGCTCTCGGCGTTCGTCTGCTCCGGGGGAATGGGCTTCCGAGCGCGGTATGCCTTTCCCGAGGACTGGAACTGCTCCTTGAGCTCCGAGAGATCGGGGCGAATCAGCTTACGGTTCATGCGAGCCGACCTCCTGGCGGCGAGCGGTCCGGGGAGGACGCGAGAGAGGCCGAGTGCAGAACGCCGCGGCTCACGCGCCTTCTGGGATCTCCCGGACGGAGTGGACTTACTCTGGGTTCTAGCACGCCCCTCTCCGGCACGCAAGGAGAGAGCTACCCGAGCCCCTCCACCAGGAGGTCCATCACCAGGAGTTTGTTGGCATTGCCGCGGAGGGCTACGCGCGTCCGAGCCGCTGTCTCGGCCAGCGCGTGAGCCCGTTCTCCAACGATTCCGCCCGAAAGCGATCCCAGGCGACCGGCCACGTCGGCGTTCAGCAGCGATTCCGGCGCGCCGCCGTGGCGCAGGACCACGACGTCGCGCAGGAGCGATCGCAGCACCGTGAGGGCAAGGACGGGATCGTCGCTCTCGGCCAGATGCTCAGCCGACTCGAGCCGCTCGATCGTCCCCCCCTCCCCGGACGATTCCAGGAGCGCCAGCATCTCGTCGCGCAGCTCCCGATACGCGTCGGACTCGAAGGAGAGGGCGGCACCAATGCTTCCTTCGGCGAGACCCGCACGGAGACTCGCCTCGGCGGGAAGGGCGCCGGCGTGATCTCTCAGATACGCCTCGACGATGCCCGTGGGGAGCGGCCCCATGCGCAAGGCCTGGCAGCGTGAGCGGATGGTCGGCAGCAACGACTGTGGGGACGGCGTCACCAGGATCAGGTGGGAACTGGCCGGCGGCTCCTCGAGGCTCTTCAGCAGGGCGTTGGCCGCCTGGTCGTTCATGGCGTGGGCGTCGTCGATGATGAAGACGCGGGCGCGCCCCTCGAACGGACGGGCCGCCACCTCCCCCACGAGGTCGCGCACCTGCGCCACCTTGATCTCCGTGCGCGTCGCCGTTCGCCACGCTTCCACGAGCACCACGTCGGGATGAAGCCGGTGGTTGAGACGATCCGGCTCGTCGGTCTTGTCGGCGGCGTCGGCGCGCCGCGCGGGAAGCGCCGCCACCCCTCGGCCCAGCCGGCGGCAATGCGTACACTCGCCGCAAGCTTCACCCGGGCCGCGCTCACAAAGCATCGCGCGGGCGACAGCGAGCGCCAGCGTCTTCTTGCCGATCCCCTCGGGGCCCGAAAGCAGAAGGGCGGGAGGAAGGCGCCCGTTTCGGACAGCCCGCTCGAGCGGCTCCCGGATTCGCTCGTGGCCGAGGATGTCAGCGAACACGCGTCTGCTCCGGAACGGCGAAGCCTCGGGCCGCGAGGCCCGACAGAATCCGACCCGCCACTACGTCCTCATCGCCGAGGCCGTCGATCAGGATCCATCGGCCTGGGTCCAGGGACATCAAGGCGTGGTAGCCGTCCCTCACACGCTCGTGGAACTCCCTCACCTCCGACTCGAGCCGGTCGGTCGCCCCGCGGCGCCCCACACGCGAGAGTCCCGCGTCCACCGGCACGTCCAGGAAGACGGTGAAGTCGGGGCGCAGCCCCCCGGTGGCCGCCCGCGCCAACGCGTCGATGAGGTCGAGTGAGATCCCCCGCCCGTGCCCTTGATACGCGATGGACGTGTCGGTGTACCGGTCGGAGATCACGGTGCGCCCGGCCGCAAGGGCCGGCCTCACGACCTCCCCCACGTGCTGGGCGCGATCGGCGAAGTAGAGCAGGACCTCGGCCTCCGCGGTCATCCCCTGATTTCGCCGGTCGAGCAACACCTCGCGAATCGACCGACCGATGGACGTGCCGCCGGGCTCCTGAGTCACGACCGTGTCGGGCCCGAGGAGCCGAGCGAGACGGCGCACCTGCGTGCTCTTCCCGCTCCCCTCGATTCCCTCGAACGTGATGAACGTCATTCCGCCATTCTAGCGCGGCGCACCTTGTGTCCTCGGTGGCTTTGTGGTGAATTACAGCATCCATGAACCTGAGGCTCGACGGGAAAGGGGCGCTGGTGACGGGCGGCGGCCGTGGGATCGGCCGGGCCATATCGATTCTGCTGGCCCGCCTGGGCGCCCGCGTGTGCGTCAACTTCGTCGGCAACGCGGGAGCGGCCGCAGAAACAGTGGCGTTGGCTCAGGCCGGGGGTGCTGAAGCCTTCGCGATTCAGGCCGATGTCTCGAAGCCGGAGGAAGCCGGACGACTCGTTTCGGAAGCGGTCGCCCGACTGGGCGATCTCGACATCCTCGTCGTGAATCACGGCATCTGGAAACGGGCCTCGATCCACGAGATGACGCCGGCCGAGTGGGACGAGACGATCCGGGTGAACCTGGGAGGCGCCTACGCCGTCTGCCACCATGCGGCGCGCGTCATGATCCCTCGTAAGTCCGGAACCATCGTGACCATCGCCTCCACCTCCGGCCAGCGGGGCGAAGCCCACTACGCCCACTATTCCGCCACCAAGGGGGCGATCATCGCCCTGACCAAGTCCCTGGCGTCGGAGTTGGCCCCACACGGGATCCGCGTGAACGGCGTGGCCCCGGGCTGGGTAATGACCGACATGACGCGGAACGCCCTCGACGGAAAGGAGGGAGCCGAAGCCCTCGCACCGATCCCGGTGGGCCGCGTGGGGACACCCGAGGAGATCGCGGGCCCTGTCGCGTTCCTCGCTTCGGGGCTGTCGTCCTATCTGTACGGGGAGATCCTCTGCGTCAACGGCGGCGCAGTGATGGCCGACTGAGGCTCCGGTGAGTGGGTCCGCCTACGATGTGACGGCGCCTCGCGCCGGGTGCAGCCGCGAGGCGTAGGTCCGGACGACGCGACTGAGCGCGGCGCCTATAAGGGCGGTGGGCTGAGCCTTGTCGGCCAGGACCGCGATCGCCTCTTGCGCTTCCGCCACGATGGCCACGAGAGTCGCCACCCGCTCGGTCGACAGCTCGATCAACTCCACCTGGTCCGCGTCTTCGGTGGCAACGAGGTCCCGCAGGTACATGGTCAGCGACGGCACCTTCTCGGCGAGCAGCCCGACCCGGATGGCCGACGTCCCGCGTCCCTTGCGGGCCAGGATGACGCCGGTCATGAGATCGAAGATGAAAGCCTGCACGAGGGACGGCACCAGCTGGTGCAGCTCTTCGAGAATCTGCGTCCGGAGGGCGCTCTCCTCGGCGGCGACCTGGTCCGTTGCAAGGAGCGTCGTTTCCTCGCGGCGCTCCAGGCGGCTCTTGACCGACGCCTGCACCTCATGACGCGTCTTCCAGATGTCTCGCGAGAACTCGGCGAGGAAGAGCTGCGCCTCCTCCTTTCCGAGAGACTCCTCGAGTTTCTGTCGGGCCTCTCCCGTTTCGAACGTCAGCCCTCCCGCGGTCTCCCAATAGGTGTTGGAAACCCGCCCCCGGACGAGGAGGATCATGGAGGAGCCCGTGGGGGTCTGGATCTCGAGGGTCCCGGTGTGCTCCGACTTCTCCATCCGCCGCAGCAGCTCGACGAGGTCCCCTTTGCTCTTGAGGGTCTCGCGAAGCTTCTGCCGGTTGGTGATCCCTCGGAGAAGGTGCGCCATGTCGAGGGGCAGCTCAAAGACGGAGATGACGCCCTCGTCACCGGTCACACCCGTCCGGAGGCGCTCGAGCGCCGCCTGGCCGTGATACGCGACGGCTCCCTCCCGGTAGAGGGCATTCACCTCGCCGCCGAGATAGTAGAAGATCATCCCGACCGCCTCCGGGAGCTTCAGCTCGGCGAAGCCGGTCAGACCGACCTGTTGACACGATCGCAGAAGGTCGTCGAGCGAGAGCTTCTGCGTCTCGAGGTCCCAGTGATGCAGGAGCTTGCTACCGGGGAATTTCATGGGCGCTGTCTGGTGACAGGGTGAGATGATACGGCACCTGACCCAAGGGGGCAAAGGGGCGGCGTGAGGGTTCTGGTGACTGGCGCGGGGGGGTTGCTCGGCGGTCGCCTTGCGGCCTTGCTCTCCGGGCGGCACTCGGTTGTCGCGGGCCTCCACCAAAGACCGACGCCCGACGGCATCGAGACGGTGCCGCTGGACCTCCTGTCTCAGGAGTCGGTCGAGAGCGCCCTCGACCGGAGCGCCGCCCTTGCCGTCGTCCACGCGGCGGCCCTGGCCGACCCGGACCGTTGCGAGCGCGACGTGCCTGCGGCAGTAGCTCTGAACGTCAACGCCTCGGCGCTCGTGGCTCGGCTCTGCCGATCGCGCGGACTGCGCCTCGTGGCCCTGTCGACGGACCTCGTCTTCCCGGGAGAAAGGCCCGGCTGGAGCGAGGATGATCGGCCCGCTCCCCTGCTGGCCTACGGCCGCACGAAGCTCGGGGGCGAGGAAGCCACCCTCGCCGAGCATCCGGCCGTCGTGGCCCGGATAGCTCTCGTGGTCGGCCAGGGCTTCGGTTCCCGTCCCACCGCTTCCGAGTCCGTTGCCTGGAGCCTTCGCGAAGGGAAGCGCGTACGCCTCTTCACCGACCAGTTCCGCACACCCGTCGACCCGGAGTCGGTCTCCGACGCTCTTTGCCTCTTGCTCGAAGGAACGGCGACTGGCCTCTTCCATCTGGGTGGCGGAGAGCGAGTGAGCCGCCATGCCCTTGGCCTGCGAACGGCGCGACGTCTCGGGCTCGACGAGGGGCTCATCGACGCCGTGCGTGCCGCCGAGCGCCAGGATGGGACTCCTCGGCCGGAGGACGTCTCCCTCGACTCGAGCCGGGCGATGCGCGAGCTCGGCTGGAGGCCCCGCCCTCTGGACGACGCGATTCTCGAGGGCCGGGCTAGGCCGCCGGGGTCTTGAAGGTAAGAACGAGACGGCAGAGGATCAACTCGTCGCCGTCCTTGATCGGCGTCAGCACCCCGTTGGCCAGCTTCTTCCCGTTCAGGAAGGTCCCGTTCATCGTGCCGATCTCTTCGGCGACGAAGAACTTTCCCTCTTTGATGACCAACCGGGCGTGTCGCCTCGAGATGTTTCGGCTCTGATCCTCGCCCGTGAGGTCGAGTTCCGGCCGCATCCCCGTTACGGAGTCGAAGCGGCCGAGGAGGGAATCCGACTTGAAGGCCGGAAAGACGTTGCCCGTCGCGGCTGAGATGAAATAGGCCAGCGCCTCGGCCTGGAGCGTCCCCGCGTTTGCGGGCGACGATTCCTCGACCACGGCGGCGGGAGCGGGTCCCCCACCTTGCCGCGCGAGGATCTGCTCGATCTGCCTGTCGGCGTCGCGGAGGCGGATGGAGTACTTGCGGAGCATCCGGACGGCGATCTCGGGGTTCGCCTTGATCATGTCCCCGAACGTCTCGCCGCTGATGACGATGAGGTCACCGTCCTCGACGAGCTCGGCCGTGGCCGATCGAGGCAGGCGCTCGAGGATGGCCATCTCGCCGAAGAAATCCCCCTTCTCCAGGGTGGCCAGGAGCGTATCGCCCTCATTGACCTTCTTCTTGATGGCGACGCGGCCCGTCTGGATGATGTACATCTCCTCGCCTTCGTCCCCTTCCTTGAAGAGGACGTGACCAGTGCGGAAGTGGGTCAGGAACTTGGCGAAGGGGTTCTTGTCGGCGGCCATGCTCGAAAGCTTCGGGGCGGGAGTGTAGCAGATTACGCTGGCGTTTCCACGACTCCACGGAGGTCTTCGGCAAGGGGCATGTCCTGGAGGATCGATCGCTTCTGGACCTCGCGGAGCAGGGTCACCAGAAAGGTCTCGAAGCGGTGACCGATCTGCTGGAGCGCCGGCAGGCTGGGGCACTTCAGGATCTCGATGAAGAAGAGCTCGAAGCCGGACCAGTCCCGATACATGAGGTACTTCATGCTGGTGTCGTAGAAGCGGGAGATGTCCTCCTTCATCCGAAGGGCGCTCCCGTCATCGCGCTTGGTCTGGAACTCCCTGAGGGACTTGACGAGGCGGGCGAGGCCGTCGCGCAGGTGCACCGACTGCTCCAGCTTGGCGGTGAAATCGGGAAAGATCGCCTTTCCCTCGATGGCGTCGAAGGCCTGGGCGAGCTGCACGATCGACTGCTGGAAACAGTCCTTCAGGATGCCGTGGCTGTTCTCTACCCTGGCCCGGATGTTGTCGGACTGTCGCGACACCGAGATGTCGAGAAGCTCGGTGTTGATCACCTTCTTGAGCTCGAGAGGGGCGCAGTAAACGAAGGAGTCGTAAAGCTGGAAGAGAGGAGTGTCGGGGTCGAGGGTCTTCAGTACCTTCCGCTCGATGAAAGCCAGCAGGAGTCGCGTCTCGGACGTGATGAGGCTGAAGATCAGGAGGGTGTTCTTGAGTGTCTCCTCGTCCGCGCCTTCGGGGTCCGCGTACTCCAGGTAGTGGAGGAGACGGAAGAACTCGAGGAAGACCTTGGCCGCCTGCTTTCGCTGGCGCGGCTCCTCGATGCGGCGGATGGTGGCGGCGATGGCGGGGTTCGCGATCCGGTCATGGATGGGCTTGAACTTCTTGTCGATCAGGAGCGCCAGCAGATCGCTCCGCCGGACCTCTCTAAAGAGCACCTTCCCCAGGGCCCCAAACGTGACGTAAGGAATCCGCGACAGTCGCGTCAGGTCGGTCAGGAGGAGGTGGATGTCCTCGAACGCTTCCCGCAGCAGCGTCAGCCCCGCCTCCGCGGTGGTCTGTCGGACGAGCTTCTCGATGTACGGGTCCACGACGTCGTCCTTCTTGAGATACCCCTCGATGTACTTGTCGAAACGTGTGAGGTTGACCTGGTCCTCGCTCAAGATCGAGGTGCAGAGTTGCACCACACGCACCACGACGTTGTCGACGAGGCGCAACTCCTCGGACCAGTTTCGGAGTGCCAGCTGGCGGGTTTCCTTCTCGGAGAGGGGCTGATTCCTGATGCGGAAGAAGCGCTCGAAGCTCCGAAGCCACATCTCCAACTCGAAGAGGTCGGCGGTCGTTCCCGCGGCCAGGACCTGCTCCATCCACTGGCGCAACTGACCACGGAGAAGCTCGGAGCGCGGCTCGGCGCGGACCGCCCCTTCGTTGCGCGGATCCGGCATGGGACTCATTATAGCCCCCGCCTCCGCCGAGCGTTGCCGCGCCAGGACTGGCGTGCTACAAAGAGCGCCGAGGTCCTTCCCTGCTCCCTCGCATCCGCCTGCAGACCCGTTTCATCCTCTACTTCACGGCGCTCATCGTGGCGATCATGGTGCCCATTGCGCTCCTCGTGGAGAAACGCATGGGAGACATCATCTCGCGCCAGGCCGAGCAGCGGGGTCTCTCCATCGCGAGAAACCTTGCCGCGGTCTCCCAGGGCGCCCTCGTTTCCTACAACTACGTTGCGCTCACCCAAAGCGCGGAACGGGCGAAGCGCGATGAAGAGGGGATCGCCGACGTCATCATCCTGAACAAGGAAGGCCGGGTTGCCGCCTACAGCGAGCACGCGGAACGCCAGGGCACCGTCTTGATGGATCCCGTGTCCGAGCAGGTTGCTGCCGCCCGTGTCGACCTGGTCGTGCCCGTCGAGATCCCCCGCGAGGACGTCCCGGGCGCCATTGAACGAGGCCTCGACATCGCCATACCCGTCTTCATCGAGGGGAGCGACGAGAAATGGGGGACGGTCCGGATCCGCCTCTCTACGGAGGACATGCATCGTCGGATCCGGGACACGCGTCTAACGCTTCTCGCCGTGGGCCTCCTGGCGGCGGGCCTCGGCGCTCTCGGGTCCTTCGCCATGGCCGGGCAGATCACCGACCCTCTGTCCAATCTGGTGGCCGGCACCATCCGCGCCGCGGCCGGAGACCTCGAGACGCGGATCGACATCCGGACCGGCGACGAGATCGAGGAGCTGGCGGGGAACTTCAACGACATGGTCCAGCAGATACGCTCCAACCAGCAGGCGATCGGCGAGCTGAACCGAAGCCTCGAGGAGAAGGTGCGCCTCCGGACCTCGGATCTGAGCCGCGCCAACGACGCCCTCGTGAAGGCGTACGCCGGCCTTCAGCAGGCCGAGACGCAGATGACCCTGCGGGAGAAGATGGCGAGTCTGGGCCAGCTCGTCGCGGGCGTCGCCCACGAGATCAACACCCCCTCCTCGGCCATCGGCGCCGCGATCGTCAACATGACCGGAGACCTGGAGGCCCTGACGGGCCGGGTCCGGGCGCTCGCTGCCGCCGCTGTCCCGGGACCCATGGCGGAGGGTTTCTATGCGCTGCTCGACCGGGTGCTCGCGGCGGACGTGCGGCAGAGCCCGGCCTCGACCGCCGAAGTCCGCCAGCGGAGCCGCGTTCTCGAAGCGGCCCTGGCGGAGGGCGGCATCCCTGAGCCACGCGAGCTGGCCGTGACCTTCGCCCGTCTCGGCCTCCACACGGAGATCGCGGATCTCGTGGCTGCGGCCCGTGACGGCGGCGATTCCGGCCCGGCTCTCGATTTTCTGGGGACCCTCGGGAACCTCGCCCTGGCGGTGAGCGACGTGCGCCTTTCCACCGGCGCCATCACCCGCATGGTGAGGGCCCTCAGGAGCTACTCACATCCCGACCAGGCCGAGATGGCCGAAGCCGACATTCATGACGGGATCGAGACCACCCTCACCATCCTCAGAAACCAGGTGAAGTATGGTGTCGTGGTGGAGCGCCGCTACTCGCGCCTCCCGCTGGTCGTCTGCAACACCAACGAGCTGAACCAGGTCTGGACCAACCTGATCCACAACGCGATCCAGGCCATGGAAGGGATGGGCAAGATCACGATCGAGACCTGCCAAAAGGACGGGGGCGTGGTCGTCCGCATCACCGACACGGGCCCGGGGATCCCGGACGCCATCCGAGGCCGTATCTTCGATCCCTTTTTCACCACCAAGGACCAGGGAGAAGGCACGGGCCTCGGTCTCGGGATCGCCCACCAGATCGTGGAGCGCCACGGGGGTCGCATCGCCGTCGAATCGGAGCCCGGGTGCACGATCTTCGAAGTATTCCTCCCCCTCGCGGGCGAAGCGCGCCCGGCCGGGGCGACCTCATGAGCGGGCGCGGCACCATCGTCTGCGTGGACGACGACCAGGCCGTTCTCAACCAGCTCTCGACCCAGCTCACCCGGCGTTTCGGAGCCACCCACGTAGTCGAGTGCGCCGAGTCGGCCGAGGAAGCCCTCCACCTCATCAAGGAGATCTTCGCGGCCGGGGACCGGGTGGAGGTGTTGATCTGCGATCAGGTCATGCCCGGGATGAAGGGAGATCGATTCCTCGAGACGGTGCATGCGGTCCATCCCGAGGTGATGAAGGTACTCCTCACGGGCCAAGGGGGCCTCGACTCGGCCATCCGCGCCATCAACCACGCCGGACTCGACCGCTACATCGAGAAGCCGTGGGAGGCCGAGGACCTCGCCATGTCCATCCACAGCCTGCTGGCCCAGCACCGGCTGAGACGCGACCTGGAGGGTCACCACGAGCGGCTCGAGCGCCGCGGGCGGGACTTGCAGGCCCTTCACGACGTGGGGCGGGACCTGGCTTCGGCCGCCGATGCGGGTCGGGTGCTCGCGCGGGTGGCCGAGGCCGCGCGTTCCCTCGCTCGGACGGCTCACGTGGCCACCGTCGCGACGCTCGGATCGTCGGGGCCGGTGCTCTGGTCGGAGACCCCCGAGCCGCTAGTCGATGCCCAGTTTCGCCGGCGGCTCACGGCCTCGCTCGCACGCACCCCCGGCGCCGGCGCGGACGCGGTGGCGTCGCCCGGTGTCGCCGCGTTGCCTCTGCGCCACGGCGAGCGCCTGCTGGGCTACATACTCCTGCCCGAGGCGCCCGCCCAGGATCCGGAGGTGAAGGAGACGTTGGCGATCCTGGCCGACCAGGCGGCGGCGAGCCTCGACAACGTCCGTCTCTTGAGGGAACGGGTCGCTTCGGAGCGTCTTTCGGCCATCGGACGAATGATCTCGGCCCTGGCTCACGACCTGCGCAACCCCATGACCGCGATCAAGGGTTACGCGGGAATGTTCGAGGAGTTCGACCTCCCTCGTGACCGTGAGAGGGAATGCGGCCGCCTCATCCAGGGAGAGTGCGACCGCATGAGCGCCATGATCGAGGAGGTGCTCGACTTCTCGAGGGGCGAGCGGATTCGCCTGAACGTCGCGGCCGTTCCCGTTGAGGACCTCGCGGCCCATGTCCGCCGGCTCGTGGAGCCGGCGTTCCTGGCTCGGCGCATCGAGTTTCGGGCCGAGCTCAACTGCGGGAGCGCTGTCCTGGTGGACATGGAACGCATGACGCGGGCAATCCTGAACATCGCCAACAACTCGATCGAGGCGATGGACGCCGGCGGAGTCTTCGCGCTGTCTTCGGCGCGCGTGGGCCCCTCGGTACAGCTCATTCTGGAAGACACCGGGCGCGGCATTCCCGAGGAGGTGCAGCCGCGCGTCTTCGAGCCCTTCTTCACTCACGGCAAGGCCCGAGGCACGGGACTCGGCATGGCCATCGCGCGGCGGATCGTGGAAGAGCACGGCGGGAGCATCAGCCTCGAGAGCCAGGTCGGGCGAGGGACGCGAGTCACCCTGACGCTTCCCTCCTCGGCCTCAGGGGAGGACTGAGTGGACAACAAGCGCGTCGCGGGCGTCCTCCGCCAGATCGGGGACCTTCTCGACATCAAGGGAGAGAACTCGTTCCGAATCCGCTCCTATCGCATGGGCGCCGACTCGGTGGAGGCCCACAGCCAAGACGTGGCGGGGATGGTTCGACGGGGCGAGAACCTCCGCACGATCGAGGGCGTCGGTGAAGGGATCGCCGCCAAGATCCGCGAGATCGTGGAGACGGGAGACTGCGACTACCACCGCAAGCTCCTGGACGAAGTCCCAGGGGGGCTTCTGGACCTTCTCGAGATCCCGGGCCTCGGACCCAAGGGAGTCAACCTGGTCTGGACCAAGCTCGGCGTCGCGTCCCCCGCCGATCTCGAAACCGCGATCGGCGATGGGCGCTTCCGAACGCTGCCGGGGATGAAAGAGAAGAAGGAGGCGCGAATACTGAA
>JBGPYB010000116.1:0-14932 GCA_041493035.1 Vicinamibacteria bacterium
CCCGCGGTGCAGATGCCGGCGGTGACTCGCTTCGTCGACGGCAGCGGGCCCATCTTCGGCGGCGGCCTCTTCCCCTTTTGCTTCATCGTCATCGCCTGCGGCGCCATCTCGGGCTTTCATTCCCTGATTTGCAGCGGGACGACGCCGCGCTTCGTGGACCGCGAGAGTGACATGCGGGTGGTGGGCTACGGCGCCATGCTCACCGAGAGCTTCGTCGGCGTGATGTCGCTGATCGCGGCGGTGACGCTCGTTCCCGGCGTCTACCTTGCGATGAACATCCCGGCGCCGCCGGGGGCCAACCGCGATGGGACGTTGCCGGCGGCGGTGGCGACGCAGTTCACGGAGAAGGTCTCGGCCTACGGTCCCGCGTTCCGGATCACGCCCGGGGACATGGAGGCGCTCGCGGCGCAGATGGAGGAAAAGTCCCTCTACAACCGTGCCGGCGGCGGTCCGTCTCTGGCCGTGGGGATGGCGCGCATCTTCTCGAACACCCTCGGCGGTGCCTGGGCGGCCTTCTGGTACCACTTCGCCATCATGTTCGAGGCGGTCTTCATCCTGACGGTCCTCGACTCGGGGACTCGCGTCATCCGCTTCGTGGTGCAGGAGCTCTTCGACGACATCGCGGTCCTCCGCGGGAGAGGCGCCGCACCGCGCCGCCTCCCCATCTGGGTCACGAGCGTCCTGGCCGTCGTCGGATGGGGGCTGATCCTTTCGTGGGGGATCGTCGACCGCGAGGGCGGGACCCGCGCCCTCATCCGGATGTTCGGCACGGCGAACCAGCTCCTGGCCGTGATCGCCCTGGCCTTGGCGACGGTCGTGATGTTGAAGCGGCATCGACGATACGCCTGGGTGACTGCGGTGCCCATGACCATCGTGAGCACGGTCGTCCTCGTGGCGGCGCTCCAGACGATATTCGCCGCGGACCCCCGCGTCGGCGCGCTGGCCGCGGCGAGAGTGGCGGCCACCACTCGAGCAACCCAGAACGCGTTTCTGACCGCCGGCCTGACCGGGTTGCTGTTGGGGTTCGTGGTCGCCGTTCTCGCTGCATCGGGGCGGGCGGCCCTCTCCGGCGCCGCCCCAAAGGAGAGTTGATGGGGCCGCGCTCTTGCTTGGCGTCGCTCCTGGATTTGCTGCGCGGTCTCTTTGCTTTTCCCGCCCATCGCCTGAGTGGCGAAGCGAACGCCGCCGCCGCGGTCGAGGCGCGCTACTCTCGACCTCGCCGTTGCTGCTGATGGAGACGGCGTCCGACCGCGTCACGCGCCAGAGCGGCACGAGCTTCGACTACGCCTTCCGCATCCTCCCCGCCCCAAAGCGAAAGGCGATCCACGCTCTCTACTCCTTCTGCCGCGTCGTGGACGACTGCGTCGACGAGAAGGAAGGGGGCGGCGCCGCGGGTCTGGACCGCTGGCTCACCGAGGTGGGGCGCTGCTATCAGGGCGCGCCCACGACCGATATCGGACGCGACCTCGCCCTGGCCCTCGGGCGTTTCCCAATCCCGCGCAGCTCTCTCGAGGAGATCATCGAAGGCTGCCGCATGGACCTGACGACCGCGCGATACGAGACCTTCGATGACCTGAAGGTCTATTGCCGCCGCGTGGCCTCGGCCGTGGGCCTCGCGAGCATCGAGATCTTCGGGTACACCAACGCGCGGACGCGCGAGTACGCCGCGGAGCTGGGCCTGGCCCTTCAGCTCACAAATATCCTTCGGGACGTCGGCAGTGATGCCGTACTGCACCGGATCTACCTCCCTCTCGGGGACCTTTCGCACTTTGGCGTCAGCGAGGCGGCGCTCCTTGCGGCCGCGAAGGGGGAAGGCGCGCGGCCCACCAGCCTCGCAGCCCTGCTCACGTTCGAGGCGGAGCGGGCGCGGGAGCACTATCGACGCGCGAGCGCTCTCCTGCCGGCGGAGGATCGGAAGTCCATGACGTCGGCCGAGGTCATGGGCGGCATCTATCGCGCGCTCCTCGAGAAGGTGGTCCGGCAGGGATTTCCCCTGACGCGCCGCGTCTCTCTTTCGAAGACGCGCAAGGCGTGGATCGCGCTCGTGAAGGCGGCCCGCGGAGCCCTCGCATGAGAGCGGTGGTCGTCGGTGGCGGCTTTGCCGGCCTCGCCGCGGCCATCGCTCTCCAGGAGCGGCGCCACGACGTGCTCCTTCTCGAACGCCGCGGCGTTCTCGGTGGACGCGCGACTTCGTATCGCGACGCCGTGTCCGGCGACGAGGTCGACAATGGCACGCACCTCATGATCGGCGCCTACTCGGCCACTCTCGATTTGATTCGCACCGCCGGGGCGGAAGACCTGATCCTCGCTCAGGACGACCTGCGTATCGACTACGTCGACGACGAGGGCGTGTCGTCCCTCGATTGCCCGCGACTCGTGGCGCCTCTTCACCTGCTTGCGGGTCTTCTCGGTCTGCGGGTGCCGTGGCGAGTCCGCTTCGACGCTCTGCGCCTCGGTCTGGCGGTGCGGTTCGGCCACCGCCCCGACGGCATCACGCTCGCCGAGTACTTCCGACGCACGGGCCAGTCGCCGGAGGCGCGCCGCCTCCTGTGGGACCCCCTGGCCATCGCCATCCTGAACGAGACGCCGGAGCGTGCGGCGGCGGTCCTTTTCTGGAACGTCTACCGCGAGGCGTTCCTGACGAGCTCCCGCGCGTCACGCCTCGTCTTCTTGAAGCGGGGCTACGGCGCGCTCCACGAGAGGCTGGGCGCCTATTTCGAGGCCCGCGGTGGGAAGCTGCGCCGGCGCGCACTTGTGGAATCCGTCGAGATCGAGGACGGGCGCGCGGTCCGTGTCCGCTATTCCCAGCGCGCCGAGAAGCGCGAGGAGATCCAGCGGGGCAAGCGCGCGGAGACGGTCGTCGTTCCCGCAGAGGCCGTCGTCCTCGCCACTCCCTGGGGCGCGGTCGGGGGGCTGCTGCCGGAGGCCCTTCGATCAACGCCTCCCTTCGACGGCGTGGCGCGCATCGCCGCGTCGCCGATCGTCTCCATCGAGATGTGGCTGGACCGGATCGTGGTCGACCGCAGGATGGTGGGGCTGCGCGACAGCGAAGTGGAGTGGGTCTTCGACAAAGGCAGCCTTCACGGCCGCGCCGGTGCGCCGCAGCATCTCGCCTTCATCGTGAGCGCGGCCTATCGCTGCGTCCCCCGGCCGAATGCGGAACTGGTGGCGGCAGCCGAAGGCGCGCTCCGCCGGTACTTTCCGGCGATGGCCGGCGCCACCGTAACGCGATCCCTCGTCATGCGCGAACCGGAGGCGACGTTCGCCTCGGACCCGGCGGCGGAGTTGCTGCGGCCGTCGAATGCGACGCCGGTCGCAGGGTTGTTCCTGGCCGGCGACTGGACGCGCACCGGTCTGCCCGCGACCATCGAGGGCGCTGTGCGGAGTGGCCGTGAGGCCGCCCGTCTCGTGATGGCGTCGGCCCGGTCGTGAACCGGGCTAGCGTCGCTCTCGGCGTCCCCGCTTCTCCCTGTTCCGTGCCACACGCGTCTTTGGCCCATGCGCTCGGAGCGGGAACTCGTCCATGGGCATATGTCGAACAATTGGCTCCTGCAGGATGCCGAATCGTTTCCGGGCCTCCTGCGCGACCTCCTCGTCCTGTGCCGTCCATTTGGGCATGTGCAAGTACACGGCGTCGAACGAATATCCTGCGGGGTCGTAGACTTCGGTACCAAGCCCGACAACAGTCGGACAATCCATCACCGACGGACCGCGTGCGACCAAGCAGCGCGCCGACAGTTCAGCCACGCGATACCCACGTTCCCAATTGCGCGGAAAGGCGCCAAAGACGTATCCGACTCCCGAAGGCGACTTTAGGTTCCGCGCTCCGGCTTGCTTCCGGTGCAGCCAATCCAGGCAGCCAGCGCTGAGCACGCGGCGTGCGAATCGATTCTCTGCGGCCAGAGTTCGAACTACTCTCTCGTGGTCCGAAGACGTGGGGCCGCCCTCCAAACCCATCTCGTAGTCGTCAATGAACGTTTCAATCAGCTTGTCCCACCAATAGCTGATGCGGTCTTCCTCCTTACGCGCGAGGAATTCCGGCTTCGACCGCACCTTGTTCCAAATTCCGTCCTCCGCCATGAGAGCGTCAAGTTCGGTCGGGAGCTTCCGGCCGGCGTGTATATACAAACCAAGAAGATTCTCCTCGCCCTCGCAAATGATTGCGCCGGAAAATGATTCCTTCGCTTCTAGGTAGTCAAGAAAGTCAGCGGTCGTGTCGAGCTCACCGAGAATCTCGCGCAACGCTTCCTCTTCCATGACATGTACGTAGCCCCTGCCGTCTTTGCCGCCGCCGACAAATGGGACGCTACGCTTGCCTCCTGCGGCGACTGCCACAAGATGGACACGTCGGCTCTCGATGGGCGGCAAGTCAACACCATCGGAACCATCGTGACGAATGATGCGATTCATCTGGGTCATCTCGCGCTGTGCCCCGCGAAGCTGCGCGACTGATCCATCAACTGCTTCCCGAATCCAACGCTTGGCCGCGACGTCTGGGTCGGCCTGCTCATTCAAGAGAACTTCCTTAACCGAGAACACGACGACTCGCTTGCCGAACACGAGGAGGACATCGCAGAGTTCGCGGCCATCCGGCCGTCTTGGATTGGCATAACTCCAGAGGGACAGAAACGACCGACTGCAAAGGTCGAAGACGAGTTCCTCGGAAGGAGTCATCGAAGACGCTCGCTACTCTCTAGGGTCGGTCACGTGTCCAGCCGCTCGCAGCGGCCAGAGGATGACGTCCAAGCGCCGGGCGAAATGAAGTACGGGAGGGTCAGCCGGTAGCACGATGCCCGCGGCTGCCGCCATGGTATTCGTCGTGATCTCGGCCTTCGCCTCTTGCAGCGGCCACGGCGCGTGGTGGATCTCGCCACGCATGACCTGCCCCTGCGGGCCCAGGGTGTAGAGGCAATAGCGTTCGGTGAGCCAATGGGCGAGGGATCCCGGCACCGAAAGAGCGACCGTCCCGAGAGGCCGATAGCGCGCCTGTAGCTCCGCTCTAGGTGCACCGCGATGTGTCCGCCGGCTGGAGTAGACGACCGCGTCACCGTCCGCGTGGCAGGACATGGTCGCGTTCATGTAGGGCAGGTGAAACCAGCGGGGGGCTGTGGCGACCGCGACCGGGTTCGCGGCGTCGAGGCTCCAAAAGTAGACGCCCGGCTTTCCGCCGACGGTCACGTACGTTCGGACGTTCAGCTCGGCGAATGCCGAGAGCCACGGCACCGGTGGCAGCCATCGCGCCCGGATTCCGGTCATGCGGAACGGCACCACACCGACCCAGGCGCTGTCATCGAAGCTGTCCAGTTCCAGGGTGGCCGGCACCAGCGGCCGCAGCGCCTCCGCTGCAATTGGCCAATGCGCAAAGAGCAGATCCCGCCACGTCTGCGCCATGATCCAGGACCGTTCCGGGACCGGCCACGGACGATGCGCAGCGTTCATCGGCCGTAGGCGGAATCGTGATCGGGGTGAAGGGACAGGAGCCGCAGGAAGGCGCCGTCTCGATAACCCACGGCCCGAATTCGTTGGCTGAGGCGAACCGAGTAAGCCTTCTCCCCGTTGGGCGTCCTGATATGGACAATCGCTTCCCATTGGAAACCCGTGTGCCGATAGAGGGTGCTCCAGTCCAACTCCCGCAAGCGTCGGAGGGCGGCGACGACCTGCTTCAACTCGGGCGCCTCGAGCCGAAAGAAGTCGTCTTGGAAGTCAGGGCTGTTGAGGTCGAGTCGGACGCGGCTAGCGGGACTGGCCACGTCGGCGTCTCGTCTGCCCTGCTCGCCGCTTGAGGAGGGTGTCGATGTCCGTCTCTCGGGGCTTCGTTTGGGCGGCCCACGCAAGGCCTCGCTCGATCTTCGACCTGTGCGGTTGCTCCAGTGTCCAGAGCTGGCTCTCGGGCACCATGGCCACGGCTGTCAGGACGATCGCGCCGTCTTGTCGGCGCTCGACGCGCAGCGTCTTCCCGGCGTAACGCTTGCCGAGGGAGATCTGCCCGCTCTTTCCCACCACCTTGATCTCTGCGCCGCTGGCCATCGGCATTGGTCAAACCTCCAGGATGCCATCATGCTATCATGCCAGCCTGCGGCACGCCACACACACGGCCGACTACAACCGCCGTTCGACGTTGGGGAAGCTCCGCCAGACCGGCACGCCGCAGAAGTGCTCCCCCTCTGTGCAGGTGGGTGTGATACGGCCGGCGCGGAGGACGCACGGCGGTCCCATGTGGCGCACCAGGCGTGGATGCACCGCGCGCACCTGATCCAGCTCGTCCATCGAAGCGCGATAGATCTCCTCCTGTGCGTTGAAGCAGGTCCGCATCACCCACTTGTGGGCCAGGTAGAGGAGGCTCCCGGTTTCGTGGAACCGGAGCGCTTTGGCGTTCGGCAGCAGATAGAGGGCGGACTCGAGAGGCACTGCCAGCTCCAGGAGGCGGTTCTTGGCGCTCCAGGCGCGGTCCATGGCCTCGGTGTAGATCGCGTGGGCTTCAGCGTTGGCGGCCATGAGCGGCGGCGTGATGAAGTCGGGGCGTCTCGTGTCGGTGAGCGTCATGAGCGGGCGCGAGGCCGGCACCATCCTGTGCCGCTGGTCCTGGCTGTCGGCGGTGTGGGAGAGGCGCTTCAGGAACGTGTAGCTCGAATGGTGGAGCGCCCGAGAGAGGGGAGAGTGCACCGAGAGCTGGAGCGTCTCGAGACGGTAGCGGTTTTGGCCCGGGTCCAGGACGCGATCGAGAGCCGCGGCGTCGGACAGAGCTTCGGGCGTCACGCCGAGAACCGCGCGGACGGCGTCCGCCGTCGTAGCCTCTCCCTGGGCCATGTAGTCCACCAGGAGGGACGTGCATCCGCCGAGCCGCGCTTCCAGTGCTGCCGCGACGGCGTCGCCGTCCCCTTCGATCCTCGGGAGGCGCGTCTCGACGATGTCCTCTTCTCCGATGGGGCCGTCACCGACGCGCTCGAAGAACGCCGGATCCAGCTCCCGGACCTTCCGCACCATTGCCTCGACGACGAGCGCGTTCTCCCGCGGCGTGTCTCCCGTCCGCATCATCCGGTGGAGCCGGTGCAGGACGATGCCGGAGACGGTGTGGACCATCGACGTGAAGGCCGCCACGGGAATCACGTAACGCGCGACCTCGATGGCCTTCTTCTCCGCCTCGCGGGCCACCTTCTTGCGCCGCTTCTCGGAGGCGGCGGGCGTCAGGTGCCGAAGGTCGGAGAGGATCGCGTGGGTATCGTGCTTCAGAAGCTCCGCGAGGGAACGGTAGCTTCGCCAAGCCGTGAGCAGCGCCTCGTCGTAGACGCGACGCGCCTCGGCCGACAACCCCTCCGGAACGAACGCGCGCACCTCGTCCAGCCGCACGAAGCGCTGGCTCGACTGTTCGGAGTTGTAGAAGGGGTGCGAGTGGAGGAACGACCAGACGAACTGGCGGCTGATGTTCTCGAGGCCGAACTCGAAGTGCGCGTGCTGGAAGACGGTGTGATGGCCGCCATCGAAAGTGAGGGGGCCGATGGTGTCGCGCTGGGCCGTTGTGATCTCGTCCACGCCGATGACCCGCGGCGAGTAGCAGGTCCGCGCCGCCGCCACCGCCGCGTCGTAGGGCCTGGCCGAGGCGCTCCGCAGCGTCACCGTCGGCGGGGCGGTGAGAACGGTGTCTTCGCTCACTCCTCTTCCTCGGTTTCGAGGTGACGGTCCAGCTCTCTCTGGAACGAGAGACTGCGCATTCCCTGCATGCGGTCCAGGTAGACGCCGCCGTCGAGATGGTCGCACTCGTGCTGGATGACGCGGGCGAAGAACCCCGAGGCCTCGACGGCGTAGGGCTTTCCTTGGCGATCGCGCGCCTCGAGGCGCAGGCGTGTGAATCGAGGGACCTCTCCCCGCAGATCGGGGATCGAGAGGCATCCCTCCCATCCAACCTCGGTCTCTTCGCCGAGAGGCCTGATGGCGGGATTGACGACGACGGTGAGCGGCACTCCGCTCTCGGCGCGCTCGTCGTCGGCCGGAATCTCGATGACGGCGAGTCGCAGCCCCACGTGGATCTGTGGCGCCGCGAGGCCCACACCCTCGTATTCGTGCATGGTCTCGACCATGTCGTCGATGAGGCGCTGGATCTCCGCCGAGCGGATGGCTTTCTCGGTGACGGGGACCGCGGCGGCCCGGACGATGGGGTTTCCGATGCGTGCGACTTTCAGGATGGACATGGCATGGTTCCGGCGCGTACTTTACTACGCGCATGTTCCTCGGCCACTTCGCCCTCGGCCTCGCCGCCAAGAAGATCGAGCCCGGGGTTTCCCTGGCGACGACCCTCACTGCGGCGCAGCTCGCCGACGTCGTCTGGCCCGCCCTCGTCCTGACCGGCGTCGAGCGCGTGGCCGTGGCGCCGGGGGACACGGCGGTGACGCCGCTCCGCTTCGAGAGCTACCCGTATTCCCACAGCCTGTTGACACTGGCGTTGTGGGGTCTGGCTTTTGGCGCGCTTCATTTGGCCGCGCGGCGGAGGCCCCGAGCCGCCGTCGTTCTGGGCTTGCTCGTGGTCAGTCATTGGGTCCTCGACGTGGCGAGCCATCGCCCCGACATGCCGCTCTCCCCCTGGAACAGCACTCTCCTCGGCCTCGGGCTCTGGCGCTCCGTCCGGGCGACGATGGTCGTGGAGGCGGCCCTGTTTGTGGGCGGTGTCACTCTCTACCTCGCGGCCACGAGCGCGAGAGACGCTGTCGGTCGCTTCGGCTTTGGCGCGTTCGTGGCGTTCCTGGTCGTAATCTACGTCGCGAACCTCTTCGGCCCGCCGCCGCCGAGTCCCGCGGCCGTCGCGTGGGCCGGGCTTCTCGGCGCGGCGCTCCTCCTCGTCTGGGCGGCGTGGGTCGACCGCCATCGCGCCCCGCGCTGAAGCGAGGCTACTTCTCGCAGCGGTAGACGAAGGCGGGAGGTAGGTTCCGCCACACGATCCGCGACGTCGCCACGCGAGCGAACCGCGACTCCAGCAGTCGGCGGAAGCGCCGCCCCGGAGGGAGCCAGGCCGCGTGTACGTATGCGAAGGTCGCGAAGCGCCCGCCGTCCGGAAGCGACCGCACTACGGCGTCGAGAAGTCGCCGCTGCAAGTCCCGGGTGAAGCCGGCGAACGGCAGGCCACTCAGGATGCAATCGGCGTGCTCGCGGCCCCGGGCTCGGAGATGATCGGGGAGGTGTTCGGCGGAGTCGTTGACGACCTCCACGTGGTCGAAGCGGCCCACCAACTCCGCAGCGAGGCGCGCGTTCAACTCCAGCGCGAGGACAACCGTGTTCGGCCGGGTGCGCTCCGAGATGAGGCGGGTGAAGGGTCCGGTTCCGGGCCCCAGCTCGACCACGGTGCGTGCTTCAGCCAGGCCCATGTCCTCGACGAGGCGTTCGGCCAGCCAGGGAGAGCTGGGCGCCACTGTTCCGGTGTGAACCGGTTGCCGCACAAACTCGCCCAGGATCCGGATGTGGTCCCGGACGACGGACTGTGGGGGCACGTGGTCAGGATGGCTGAAAAGACCATGGGGCGCAAGCGCGCTGCTCTGACGGAGACCGCGAGGAACAGGGCGACGGGACTCACGGCAGCGCCGGCGCCTCCTGTCCGACGCGGGCCGCGGCCCGCCTCAGCACCGGAACCACGGTGAAGTAGAGCGCGACCGCCACGAACGGAGCCACCACCACCCACCCCAGGATGCCGTGGATCCCGGTCCATCCGAAGCGCGCCAGGGAGGCCGTCGGGTCGGCGCGAAAGCTCCGGACCAGCTCCGCCGGCGAGAACGGGACCGGCTCCGCGCCGACGAGCCGCTCTCCGAAGCGCACGAAGAGCAGGATGCCGGCCACTTGGAGGGGGGACATCAGGTAGTTGACCACCTGGATGGCCACTTGGTTGAGGCGCAGCGCCAGCGCCGCTCCCACACACAGGATGGTGGTGGCCCCCATGATCGGGAAAAGGCCGCAAACGACGCCGAGGGCGATGCTGAGGGCGATCTTCTCCGGGGTGATCCCCTGCCGGAGCAGCGCTAGGATTGGTCCGATCAGCCGGCGCCTTAGGAAGGATTCGTCCATGGTCAGGAGCGTCTCAGTAGAAGAGAATCGAGCGAAGCACCCTCCGGCAGCCGGAAGAGCCGGATCAGCACGTAAGTCGCCATTGCGATGTGTACGCTCGCGACAGGGGTCACGTAGAGCATCGACACGAGGATCGCGGCAACAAAGCCTTCAGGGCAGTGACCATTACCTTGGGGTCTCCAGCCGACCCCCAAACCCCAGGCCAGCGCGGAACACTTCTCTATTCTACGGTGGCGGACCGACTTTTGGGTTGGGCTCGTCGTCCTAATCTTTGGAGAAGGCGCGGATTCCAAGAGGAGGTCCATCGATGTCACGCTGGTTCAGCTTCGTTCTCGGAGGGGCGGCCCTGCTTGCGGCGGGGGTGTCCGTCGCTTCCCCCCCGGTGAAGGCCGATGAAAAGGAACGGGACGTTCGCATCGTCAAGATCATTGGCGGCGGGGCCCGCCTGGGCGCCACCGTGGAGGATGTGGATCCCCCCGCGCGCGGTGCCTACGTCAAGGACGTTCAGGACGGCAGCGCCGCGGCCAAGGCCGGGCTCAAGTCCGGGGACGTCATCGTCAAGTTCGACGGCGAAGGAGTGCGAAGCACCGCACAGCTCCGCCGCGTGGTCGAGGAGACGCCTCCCGGCCGGCCCGTCTCCATCGAAGTGAATCGAGGCGCCGGCACAGAGACACTGACTGCGACACTGGAGCGCGGAAAGGGCTCGCGAACGATGCTGGGAGGGGAGGACGGACCCTGGGCGGACCTCGTGCCGCCGCGAATGCCGGAGCCGCCGGAAGCGCCCGAGGCCCCGGAGATGCCGCCTCTCCCTGGGTTCTCCTGGCATGGTCACGGAGGCGCCAGCGGTGGTCCCCGCAAGCTCGGGATCCGCTTCCAGGAGATCTCCGGACAGCTCGCCCAGTACTTCCATCTCTCGTCGGACGAGGGGATCTTGGTAGTGCACGTGGACTCCGACAGCCCCGCCTCCAAAGCGGGCATCAAGGCGGGCGACGTGGTCCTCAAGATCGCCGGCCGGAGCGTCGCCGACGAGAGCGACCTCCGTCACGCCGTCGACGGCCTGGAGCCTGGCAAGGAGGCGACGGTCTCCGTGCAACGCGACGGCAAACCGCTCGACCTCAAGGTGACCGTGGGAGGCAAGAAGCCCGAGAAACGGGAAGCGACGTAGAAGAAACTCGGGGGTGCTGGCCCGGCCCGCACCCCCTCTTCCGTCGCTTCCCACGACTCCGCGCTGCCGGAGTCCGGAGCAGAACAGCCTACTACTTTAGTAGGATCCCGCGCCGGATCCCACGGGACCGAGGTAGCGGTCCAGCCAGAGAAGCGATTCCTTGATCTGCTCCGTGCGGGGTACGGAATGGCCGCCGGGGAATACGAGGCGCTTCTTGTGCTCGGGCGGCGTGCCGAGCAGCTCGAACATCGGTCTCTGAGACGTCTCGGCCGGGAAGAAGAAGTCCAGCTCGCCGTTGAGGATCAGCGTCGGCTGTCGGACGCGGCCGATGTAGTTGATCGTGTCGGCCTCGGGGAGCGCTCGCTGGAAGCTCAGACCGGCGACGTAGAGCACGTTCGCCTTGATGCGCTTCTCCACCGCCGGCAGGATCGCTCCCATCTCGGCGCCCCAGCTCATCCCGTAGTACGCGACCCGATCGGTGTCGATGTCCTTGCGCGTCTCGAGGTAGTCGATCGACCGGGCCAGGTCCTTGCCCCACATGATGACGTAGTCCTTGTAGGCCGTCGTCTCGGCGGGGCTGTCCGAGTGAAAATCACCTCCGCGTTCGTAGGTGCCCTTGTAGATTGGATACATCACGGCGCGTCCGCTCTTCGGCAGGAATTCCACGCGGCCCAGCTCGAGCGACGCGCTGGAGCGGGCGTCGATCGCCCCCGATCCGGGAAAGGCGACCACGACCTGGTAGGGAGGCTTGCCCTCCGTGGGGAGGAACAGATAGGCCATCATCCGTTCGCCACCGTAGGCCGCGCCAAACGTGATCTTCTGGCGGATTCCCGAGGGAGTCTCCTTCTCCTCCTCGACCACGGCGCCTAACGGCGTCTTGTCGTAGGCGAAGAGGCGCAGGTACTGGGCGAAGACCGCGTCCGGCACGGGCTTCTCCGCGCGGAAATCGCGGAACGGCCGGTCGATGGCGCGCTGCAGCTCCGCCACGTTCGGATCGCGCTCGAGGTAGCGGATGCAGCGGAAGCCGTTGGTCGGCGAGCGGTCGAAGGCGGGCTGCGCGTATGCGTCGGCGAATGCGTAGTCCGGATCGTTCCAGCCACCGCCGAGGATGAAGCGGCCCTCGCGCCGGCCGCTCGCGTTCCAGGTCCACTCCCGCACGTTGCCCGCGAGGTCGTACACCCCGAAGCGGTTCATGCTCTTTGTGCTGCCGACGGGCACCGGCCCCTTGCCGGCCAGGTTCGCGAGCGGGACGATCCTCGAGCTGCCGACGGTGTAGGCCGCGCGATTCCAGTGGAAGATCGTGGGCAGGCTCTTGCCGGCCCACTCGGCGTAAGCGGCCGCCTCGTACCAGCTCACGCCACCGACGGGAAGATCGCCGCCACCTTCGGGGTGGGAGCCGACCTCCCAGGTCGCGGGCCCGGGCCGACCGGTGCGGTCGGTGAAACGGGCCACCGTCTCGTTCCAGCTCAGCGTCCGGCCGCCGTCGACGAACGGCTGTTGCCAGTACTTCGGGTCCGTGTATCCACCCGCGTCCACGAAGCGCCTGTACTCGCGCTGGCTCACCTCGTGGCGGTCCATCAGGAACCCGGTCGTGGGTTCTGTCTTCAAATTCTCGAGGCCAGGCAGGTACAGCTCGAAGGCCCCAGCGGGAACGTGGACCATCTCATCCGGTACCTCGCCGGGAGCAGGGAGGCGGTAGCTCCACGTGTCGCCGACCAGCTCGGCGCTCCCCATGACGTCGTCCACGTTGCGCCGGCCGGCGAGCGAGAGCTCGATGCGCGTGAAGCCCCGTGGATAGGGCAGTTTTTCGAGCGGCGTCGTTCCCATCATGATCGGTTCGGCGTCCGGCTCGTCGTAGTACCTCATGCGGACCGCGGCCCCGGGCGGGTCGGAGGTGATCGTGATCTTTCGGGTGAACTTCGGGCGGAGCCGTTCGAGCAGCGGATCGCCGGGGGCGGCCGCGTCGATCTTCCGTGCGAGCACGAACGCGTCCCAGCTCTCGCGACCCTCGTCGAGGAACTGGATGCGGTCGACGATGCCCTGGAGCTGGGGCAGCGCCTCGTTCCGCACCCAGCGCTCCCGCGCGCTGCGCTTGAGCTGCCATCCTCCGAGGATCGCGAGCGGCACCGCGATCAGCGCGCCCGCCGCGATTCGCCGGCCTCGTGGCGGTCTTGCCTTGACTCCAAGCCGGGCGGGATCCGAGGCGAGATCGTCGCGCAGCGTCCTGAGCGCGTCGCTCACCTGGGACGCGTCCTTGTAGCGGGCCCCGGGCTCCTTCTCGAGGCAGTGGCGGATGATGCGGTCGAGGGGCGCGGGAACCGAGGGGTCCGATTCGGTGATCGAGGCGGGCGTGTCGCGCAGGATCGAGGAGAGGATCGAGGCGTTGTTGTCCCCGCTGAACGGGCGGCGTCGCGTCGCCATCTCGTAGAGAACGATGCCGAGGGAGAAGACGTCGGAGCGCGGGTCGACAGGCTTGCCCTGCGCCTGCTCGGGAGACATGTAGGCGACCGTGCCGAGCATGACGCCATGCTCGGTGAGAGGCCGCTCCGCCGTCGCGAGGTTCGAGAGAGCGCTCGAGGCGGGCGTGGCCGACGTTAGGAGCTTGGCCAGGCCGAAGTCCAGGATCTTGACGCGGCCGTCGTTGGACACGATCACGTTCGCGGGCTTGAGATCCCGATGGACGATGCCGGCCGTGTGGGCCTTGGCAAGACCATCGGCTATTTGAGAGGCCAGGTCCAGGACCTGCCGGGACGGAAGCGGCGCGCGCGCCAGCCGAGCCTGCAAAGTCTCCCCGTCGACCAGCTCCATCGCGACGAAAAGGGTCGAGCCCTGTGAGCCGATGTCGTAGATCGTGACGATGTTGGGGTGATTCAGGGCCGACGCCGCTCGGGCCTCTTGCTCGAAACGCGCGCGCCTGTTCGCGTCGGCCGCGAACGCCTCCGGAAGGACCTTGAGGGCGACATCGCGCCCCAGCCGCGGGTCGCTGGCGCGATACACCTCGCCCATGCCGCCCGCGCCGATCGGCGCGACGATCTCGTAGGGTCCGAGGCGCGTCCCGGCAGCAAGAGGCATCCGCGGTTGGAGTCTACACGCCTTCTCCGCCGCCAATCACCTTCGATGGCTGAGACGCGATAGCAGTCTCGGCGGCGAGGTGAGACCATGACATTCCTGTGACGAAACCGTGGCGAGACGGCCTGGCCGGGGACGCGTGGGGCGGCCTCGCCTCCACCCTCGTGTCTCTTCCCGCCTCCCTCGCTTTCGGCGTCGCGATCTACGCGCCTCTCGGCCCAGCCTACGCCGGCCAGGGAGCCCTGGCCGGCGTGCTGGGTGCGGCGGCCATCGGCATCGTGGCGCCGCTCTTCGGCGGCACCGAGCGCCTCGTGTCCGGGCCCTGCGCGCCCGCGGCCGCAGTGATGGGCGCCCTGGCCCTCGAGCTCGGCTCCCCTCACGGCGGGGGAGCCCCTCCCGAACGGGTGCTCCTGCTCCTGACCCTGACCGCGCTCCTCTCGGGCGGCCTCCAGGTGGTCTATGGTCTCCTCGGCGGCGGCACCCTCATCAAGTACATCCCCTACCCGGTGGTGACGGGTTACTTGAGCGGCGTCGGCGTCGTCATCTTCCTGAAGCAGCTTCACGGGCTCTTCGGCTTCCCGAAGGAGATGTCCAACTGGCAGGGCCTGACGAGCCCGACCGCGTGGCGCCCGTCGGGGCTCGTGGTGGGCCTCG
>JBGPYB010000154.1:0-10998 GCA_041493035.1 Vicinamibacteria bacterium
CGGCGACGGCACGGAATGCGAGAAGCGGCTCCGGCCGAACGAAGGCGAACGTTTTGTAGTAGACCGGCAGCATCCCGAGCAACAGGAGTGCGAGCCTGGGCGCCACCCCATCTCCGGGGCGCAGGAGCCGCGCGATCCGCACGAGAAGCAGCGTGAGCCCGATCGACCAGACGACGTTCCAATAGAGCGCCACGCGCCCAGCGAGGCGCAGGCTCCGATAGCCGAGCGGCGAAAGAATTGCTGCGGGAAGGTAGGCCAGCGGGGGCGTGAAGAACTCGAAGGTGTCCTGTTCGGTGGGAAGGCGCCCCTCGCTGAGCGCCCCGATGTAACCGAAGTGGGCCGTGGCGTCGTATCCCACAAAGGGATCGTGGAGACGTGCGTTGACGAAGACGACACCGTTGACGAGAACGAGGAGCAGCACCAGGACGACGTCGACCCGCCTTCGCTCCTTCGTCACGGGCGGAGCCTCAGGCCCGCGCCTCCGACCTCTGGGTGAGAAGCGAGACCACGACGAGAACCACGAACCCCAGCGGGATCGTGACCAGTCCGGGCTGGCTGAAGGGCATGGGCGAAGCTTCGGGCTTCCAGCCGTAGACCTTCGAGTAGGTTTCGGCGCTCAGGAGGATCCACGCGAGCGACGAAACCATCCCCACGGTGATCGCAGCCGTGATCCCCTGCTTCGTGGTCTTCGGCCAGAAGAGGAGCATCACGAGGGACGGCAGGTTGGCGGAAGCCGCCACGTTGAACGCCCAGCCGACGAGGAAAGTGACGTTCACTTCCTTGAAGAGGATCCCGAGGACCATGGCCAGGGCACCCACCACGACGGCCGCGATCTTGCCCGCACGCACCTTCTCGCGATCCGAGAGATCCATCTTCAGAAGGCTCGTCATGAGGTCGTGGGCCACCGCCCCGCTCGCGGCCATGATCAAGCCGCTCACCGTACCGAGGACAGTCGTGAAGGCGATGGCCGAGATCACGGCGAACAGCAGCTTGCCGAAGCCTTCGGCGAGAAGCGGCGCCGACATGTTGGTGTCGGTGAGGTCCAGGCGGCCACTGGTCATGGCGCCCAGGCCGAGGAAGAGCGTGAGGATGTAGAAGAAGCCGATGCTCGCGATGCCGACCACCGTGCTCTTCCGCACCGCAGCCTGATTGCTGACGGTGTAATAGCGGATGAGGATGTGGGGCAGGGATGCGGTGCCGCAGAAGAGGGCGATCATCAGAGACAGGAAATCGACCTTCGCCCAGGTGAAGCCGTCGTCGCGCAGGCCCTTGAATGTGGGGCTGAGTCCCGGCAAGAGGACGTCCCGCCCGGCCGTGGGCTTCTGGAAGTAGACGGTGGTAATGCTGCCGTCGCCTTCCGCGATCTTCTCAGATCCCCAGAGCACGATCTGACTGCCGCCGACGGTACGAAGAAAGTCCAGCGGTCCGAGGGATCCCGTCGCTGCCTCACCCCCAGGCAGCGCGGCCACGTGACCGACGGGACGAAGGTCGTGCTCTCCTTTGCGCTTCCCCTGTGGGAGTCCGTCGATGAGCTTCTGGCCGGCGCGAACGGTCACGGCCTGGGCCTCGGACAGGAGCTCATTCCCCGAAACATCGCTCCCCGCCTTCCGCCAGACCGCGACGCGCCCCGACCCCTCATCGGCCATGCGGACGTAAGGCTTCCCCGCCCAGGCACCCTCTTCGGCGAGCACGTGTGTGCCCGGAGCCCCCGTCACCGACGAGACCGGCCGCACGGCGAAGCCTTCGCCTTCGGCCGGCGTCCGGAGACCGCGCGCGAGGATCAGGCCCGCCAGGATCGTGCAGAAGACGATGAGCATCGATCCCTTGATGAATTGCACCCAGGTCGTCGAGACCATGCCGGCCGTGACCACGATGAGGATCACGACGATACCGACAAGGAGCACGCCGACGTGGTGGGAGAAGCCGAGGAGGGGCTTGATGAGCGCTCCCGCGCCCACCATCTGAGGAATCAGATAGAAGAGGCTGACCACGAGTGTGCTGACGGCCGCCGCGAGCTTGATGCCGCGGGAGCCGAAGCGCGCATCCAGCGCGTCGGCGAACGTGAATCGGCCAAGGCGCTTCAGCGGCTCCGCCACCACGAACAGCGCGACGATCCACCCTGCGAGGTACCCGATGGAATAGAGGAAACCGTCGTAGCCGTAGAACGCGATCATCCCGCAGATGCCCAGGAAGGACGCCGCCGAGAGGTAGTCCCCCGCGAACGCAATGCCGTTGACGAACCAGTGGATGTCGCCGTGGGCCGCGAAGTATCCCTTCGCGGATTTCGCGGCCGCGCCGAGATAGAAGCTCAGGGCAAGAACGGCGCCCACGAAGATGGCGAAGACGACGGTCGCGGTGGCCGAGGCTTCGTAGATCACCGGGCGGACCGTCCTTCGCGCAGCAGCGTCAGGTAGACGAGGGCCAGGGCCAGGGCGACGACGATGAGAACCAAGCCATAGACGATGGCGAGGTTGATCCCGGCCACGGTTCCCGCCATCCATCGCGGCGCAAAGACCGTGGCACCCATGTAGCCCGCATAGAGTGCCAGGTAGAGCGCGAAGAGTCGCAGGCCGAGGGGAGTGCTGCGCGTCGAAGCCTCGGCGTCGTCGTCCTGAGCCATGGGATCTCCTTGCGCCCTCTGATTGGCGGCGATTATAGGCCTTGGGGTCACTCCCGCGGCGTCGGCCGCAATCGAAAGCCGGTGCCTGACGGGACGAAGCCCGCCGCGGCGAGATACGGGGCCAAGGCTCCGGCTGCGAGCGGCGCGTCGTCATCGTGGGCCGAATCCCACCCGACGGCGGTGCGCCCCGTGGCCACGGCCCAGGTGGCGAGCGCACCCGCCAGCGCCCGCGCCAGGACGGATCGCGCCGGTTCCTCGGCAGGAAGATACGTCCACATCTCCCGCTCTCCGCGCGGGAGATACGCCGCCAGGGCTCCGTCCACCAGGACTACGTGCCCACCCGCGGCCCGCGCCGGCCGTGCCGTCTCTGACTTCGGCCAGGCCAGCGCCGCGCCGTAGGGGTTGGCGGGATCGCAGGCCGCGAGAACGAGTGCCGAGGGGGCATCGTCTTCTTGCGCCGCATCGCGGACAGCGCGGAGGCGGTCCAAGGCACCCGGATGAGCGAACTGCGAGCCACCGAGGCCCGCCACGAAGTAGCCGCGGCGCGCGCGGCCCGCCTCCTCGAGAGCCTTCAGAACAGGGTAGAGCGCCGCGAAGCTCAGACCCCCCTCGCTGAGGACCGCATCACGCGTCAGAACGCCGTGGCGCGTCAGGAGTAGCTCGGCCCGAGCGGCGGCCCTCTCGGTGGACGTGGGTGGCCTTGGGGAGGTCGTCGCGAGTCGCGTCCAGGGCCCCATGGAGCTGGGCGGAGCGAGACGACGCGACCGGAAGGATGGAGCGGGACGGCGCCGGTCCCGTCCGCGACCGCTGCCTCGAGTGGCAAGAAAGGCTCGCAAAGCTCCTGGCGTGTCGTTGGTGACCTCGCCCCCCCAGACCAGGTCCCACAGCGCGTCCAGAACCGGCTTCGCGAGCCCCCCGCCCACGGCAGCGTGGATCTCGGCGAAAAAGCAAGCCCCGCGTTCCGTCAGATGGCGGCGGATGCGGTCGTGGATGTCACCCCGAGGCGGATCGGAACGCACCTCGTGCAAGAGTTCCAGATCGTCGGCCAGGAAGAGCGCCACTCGACCGTCTCGCTCCCCGAGAGGGGCGACGCCGACCCACACGACCTCCCCGGCGGCGCAGAGGACATCCAGATCCGACGAGCGATAGTCGGGAAGGCGCACGAGGAGGACGTCGCTTTCAAGATCGGATGCTGGGATCGCCGCGCCTTGAAGCTGCTCGACGACGTCGAGAAGGGCGTCGGGGCCTCCGCGAGACGCGCGTGGAACCGTGGGCAGGACGAGACCCTGCCAGTCCACGGCAAAACGGGCGAGCGCCGACGGTTCGGCCGGCTCGACTTCCTTCCTGAGCCGCGCCAGTGAGCGACGGCGGAGCGTCGATAGAGCCGCGGGATCGCACCACTCGGGTCCGCTCCCGCCGGGCCGGAACTCCCCCTCCAGGACTCGACCGCTCGCGGCGAGAGTGACGAGAGCCGCTTCGACTACCGCCTCGCCGACGCCGAAGCGGCGGGCCACGTCGCCGACACGGAATGGCCCATGGGTGCGAGCAAAGCGCGCGACCAGGCCGCCGAAGGGTTCGGGCGCAGGAGTGAGGAACGCCTCGGGGAGCCCCGGCGGCAGCAGGACGCCGAGGGCGTCGCGGAGGCGGCCTGCGTCCTCGGCCGCGGCGAAGCGCTCTTCCCCGGAGATCGTCAAGCCGATGACGCGCCGATCGCGCTGAAGAACCACGAGCCATTCGTCCGCAGCACCTGCGGGTTCGGTGCGGGCGGCGATCTCGGCGCCCGTGAGATCACCGAAGCGCAAGAGCAGGTCGTGGAGCCGGTCGACACTGCGCGCCCGCTGCCGTGGCTCCAGGCCCTGAAGCGCCATCTCGGTTTCGGCCAGCGCCCGTGGGTCGAGCAGCTCACGCAACTCCGCAGCTCCCAGAAGCTCGCGGAGCTGCCTCGGATCTACGGCGAGGGCCTGGGCGCGTCTCTCGGCCAGAGGCGCGTCGCCTTCGTACAGATAGTTCGCGACGTAACCGAAGAGCAAAGCGGCGGCGAACGGCGACGGTGTGTTGGTGTCCACGGTGACGAGGCGAATCTCGCGCCCTTCCACGCGGCGGGCCAGGTCGACGAGCGCCGGAAGGTCGAAGACATCCTGAAGGCACTCACGATAAGCCTCGAGGATGATGGGGAAGGATCCGTAGCGCGAAGCCACGGTGAGGAGGTCGTGGGCCCGCTTGCGCTGCATCCAAAGCGGCGCGCGCATGCCGGGGCGACGGCGCGGGAGAAGCAGGGCGCGAGCCGCGGCCTCCCGGAAGTGAGCCGCGAAGAGAGCGGTTCCGGCCAGCTCCCCCACCACGAGATCCTCGATCTCCTCCGGCGCGGGCAAGAGAGCCGAGGCATCCGGCGGCCGCTCGCGATCGGGAAGACGGATCACGATCCCGTCGTCGTTCCAGATCGTGTCGACTTCGGGCTCACCCGTGGCTCGCAGCTTGGCCTGGAGCGCCAGGGCCCATGGAGCGTGAACACGCCCGCCCCACGGGGACAGGAGACAGAGGCGCCAGTCCCCCATCTCGTCGCGGGTCCGCTCGAGGACGATTGTCCGGTCGTCGGGGAGGGCGCCGGTGGCCTCGCCCTGTTCGGCGAGGTAGTTCAGGAGGTTCTCGGAAGCGACCGCCTGGAGAGCGTGATCCCGCGTGAGGCGTTGGAGAGCGGCCGCTCGGGGCAGAGCCCTGAGCTCCCGGGAGAGGCGGCCGATCGCGCGGCCGAGGTCGACCGGGCGCGACGTGCGGTCCCCTTTCCAGAAGGGCATCCGTCCAGGCTCGCCGGGAGCCGGCGCCACGAAGACGCGGTCGCGCGTGATCTCGAGAATCCGCCAGCTCGACGCACCGAGGACGAAGACGTCGCCCACGTGACTCTCGAAGACCATCTCCTCGTCCAGCTCCCCCACGCGCCGGCTGGCGCCGCGACGCGCACCGGCTGGGGAACCTGTGTCCTCTCCCGCCAGGAAGACGCCGAAAAGACCCCGGTCGGGGATCGTCCCGGCGTTGGCCACGGCCAAACGCTTGGCGCCGTCGCGCGCTCGCACACGTCCTCGAAGGCGGTCACATGTGAGCCGGGGGCGCAGCTCGGCGAACTCGTCGGAGGGATACCGCCCCGAGAGCATGTCGAGCACGCCGTCGAACTGCGACCGCGGGAGCTTGGCGAAGGGAGCCGCCTTGCGCACGAGGGCATAGAGCGCGTCGACGTCGCGCTCACCATCGGCGCAGATGCCGACGAGCTGCTGGGCGAGAACGTCGAGAGGGTTCGCGGGAACGCGGGTCGCCTCCACGGCGCCGTCGTTCATGGCGCGGGTGATCGCGGCGGTGGCCAGGAGGTCTCCCCGGTACTTGGGAACGATGATCCCGCGAGAGACAGCGCCGGCCTGATGGCTGGCGCGACCGATGCGCTGCATGCCGCTGGCCACCGACGGGGGCGTCTCGATCTGGATGACCAGATCGATGGCCCCCATGTCGATCCCCAGCTCGAGGGAAGAGGTGGCCACCATCGCGGGAAGTCGCCCAGCCTTGAGGGCGTCTTCGATGAGGAGGCGTTCCTCGCGGGCGATGGAGCCGTGGTGAGCCCGCACCAGCTCCTCCCCCGCCAGATCGTTCAGCGCACCCGCCAGGCGTTCCGCCAGGCGACGGCTGTTCACGAAGAGGAGGGTGGAGCGATGGCCGCGGATCAGCTCCAGGAGGCGCGGATGGATCGCCGGCCAGATCGATCGGCGGCGGACGACGGCGGCGTCCCCATCGGGAGTCTCGTCGCGAGACGCCGGCAGCTCGTCGCCGAGGCGCGACATGTCCTCGACAGGCACCTCGACCGTGAGATCGAACGCCTTCTTCGAACCGGCGTCGACGATGGAGACGGGGCGCGGCTTCCACGTCCTTGTCCCTTCACCCCCACCCAGGTAGCGCGCGACCTCGTCCAGCGGGCGTTGCGTGGCCGAGAGACCGATCCTCTGTAGCGGCTTCTTTGCGACTTCGGCCAGTCGCTCGAGGGAAAGGGCCAGGTGCGCGCCGCGCTTGTTGCCCACCAGGACGTGGATCTCGTCGACGATGACAGTCTGGACCGACGAAAGGATCCGCTTCGCGTCGGAGGTGAGCAGCAGAAAGAGCGACTCGGGAGTGGTAATGAGAATGTCCGGCGGTGTTCGTGCCATGCGGGCTCGCTCGGCGGCGGGTGTGTCTCCGGTTCGGATGGCCACAGTGGGAACGTGGTGCGCCTCTCCTCGGCGCCCTGCGACGCGCGCGATCCCGGCAAGGGGGGATCGAAGATTCCGTTCGACGTCCACCGCCAGAGCGCGAAGCGGAGAGATGTAGAGGACACGACACCGCTCGGCCTTTGTGGGAACGTCGGCGAACATCAGGCGGTCGATGGCGGCCAGAAAGGCGGCGAGCGTCTTCCCGGATCCGGTGGGCGCCAGGACGAGCGTCGAGTTCCCGGCCTCGATCTCCGGCCACGCCAGTTCCTGTGCTCGCGTGGGTCGCGGGAACGACTCGTCGAACCATTCCTGGACGGCGGGATGGAACGGGGGCGGCGAGCGGCGGGGAGCAGACATCGTGATTCCGAAAGTCTATTGGCGGAAGTGGCCTCGTCGGGTCCGGATGCTCTTGATCAAGTCCGGGTAGCCTCTTCGGCGGGGCAGCGAGAGGCGCGAATCGGTTCGGCGCATGAGCGCGTTCGTGGCGTGATGTGCTAGACGGAGGGGCTCGGGCAGGCGGAATCGCTGTGACGTTGCGAGAACGAGGTCGACCGCCGAGGCAATGTCGACGCGATGCCCCGGAGAGACGTACACAGCCTTCACGGTCGGCCGCGTCCGGAGCGCCACGCCCACAACCTCTCCGTCGACGCGAAGGTCGGCCCGATCGCCGCGCCGCGTCCCGACGTCCGCGTGCTCCCCCACGAGGCGCGACTTGGCGCAGCCGATCGTGGGCGTCGCAAGAAGGACTCCCGCATGGCAGGCGAGGCCGAAGCGCCGCGGGTGTGCCAGCCCCTGCCCGTCGAAGAGGATCACGTCGGGAACGCTCCGCAGGCGCCGGAACGCGCGGAGCAGCGGCGGGATCTCGCGGAAGCTGAAGAGACCCGGGATGTAGGGGAATCGCGCCATGGATACCGATTCGGCGGTCTCGACGACCTCGAAGGACGGCAGCTCCATCACGACCACGGCGGCGTACATCCGGTGGGTGGGGCGGGAATACGCGACGTCGGCGCCCGCCACGAGGCGCGGGGCGCGGCGAAGCGGCGTCAGGCGCACCCGTCGGCGCAGCGCGGCCTGGATGGCCAGGGCCTGTTCGTAAGAGACGCGCCACGGATGCAGGTCGAGTGCCTTCATCGGTTCGCGTACACTCTACCGCCACGATGGTGATGCGCGCTGGTGTTCTCGCAGTCGCGTTGGTCACGGGCCTCGTGCGTACCGCCGGGAGCGCCGAGCCTCCGTCACCCGAATCGTTCCTCGGCTTCCGCGTCGGCGAGGACCGGAAGCTCGCCGACTGGACACAGGCCGTCGCGTACTTCCAGGTTCTGGCCGCCGCATCTCCTCGCCTTCGGGTCGAAGAAGTGGGCAAGACCACCGAAGGGCGCCCGTTCCTGGTGGTCACGATCACCTCGGAAGCGAACATGGCTCGCCTCGAGGAGATTCGCCGAGCGAACCAGAGCCTTGCGGACCCGCGCGGCCTGGCCGAAGCCGAAGGCGAACGGCTCGTCGCCAGCGGCAAAACGATCGTGGCGCTCAACCACGGCATCCACTCGGACGAGGTGGCGGCAAGCCAGACGGCTCTCGAGACGGCGTACTGGCTGGCCACCGCCCAGGACGACGCGACCCGGCAGATCCTCGACGAGACCGTGATCCTGATGCTGCCATCCCACAACCCCGATGGAATGCAGCGCGTCACCGAGTGGTATCGCAAGACGCTGGGGACGCCCTTCGAGGGAGAAGACCCGCCGTTCCTCTACCAGAAGTACACCGGCCACGACAACAACCGCGACTGGTACATGTTCACGCAGGCCGAGACTCAGCTCACGGTCGCGCACCTCTACGACCGTTGGCATCCCCAGATCGTCCACGACCTTCACCAGATGGGCACGCGGGGCGCCCGCATCTTTCTTCCACCGTACCTGGACCCGTGGGAGCCGAACGTGGATCCGGCCCTGCGCGCCGCGGTGACGGCGCTGGGAAGCCACATCGCGGCGCGTCTCACGACCGAGGGAAAGGCCGGCGTCGTGACTCAGGGGATCTACGATGCGTGGTCGCCGTCGCGGGCCTACCCCCACACCCACGGCGGCATCCGGCTGCTGAGCGAATGCGCCTCGGGGCGCCTGGCGACGCCCATCGACGTCCCCTTCGCCGAACTGGAGCGGGGCATCGGCTACGACCCGAGGCGATCCTCGTGGAACTTCCCGCTGCCGTGGGGCGGAGGACGATGGACCCTGCGTGACATCGTCGACTACCAGCTCGCCGCGACGCGAGCGCTCCTCGAACACGCGGCGCGACACCGCGACTATTGGCTCCGCAACTTTCTCGACGTGAACCGCCGAGCCGCCACCCGGTCGAAGCCCTACGCCTTTGTCGTGCCCGCCACGCAACGGGATCCCCTGGCTGCGGCGCGCTTGCTCCAGGTACTCCGCACTGGCGGTGTCGAGATAGGGCGCGCTCGATCGGGGTTCGATGCCCTCGGCCAGAGCTTCCCCGCCGGCTCTCACCTCGTCCTCATGGCCCAGCCCGCCAGCGGCTTCGCGAAGACGGTGCTGGAGCGCCAGGAGTATCCGGATCTGCGCCAATACCCGGGCGGTCCCCCGCTGCGACCCTACGACGCCACGGCCCACACGCTGCCGTTGCTGATGGGCGTCGACGTGCGGACCGTGGACACCCCGTTCGCCGCCGACCTGGTCCTCGACGGCGAGACCACGGTGGGCGCCGGCACCGTCGAAGGAAAAGGCCGGTGGCTCGCTCTGGGCCACAGCAACGGCGACATGATCGCTCTCGGCCGGCTGCTGCGCCGAGGCATCCCGATGCGCTGGGCGGTCGAGGCCTTCAGCGACCGCGGCCAGCGCTTCGAGGCCGGGACCCTGCTGGCCCCCTGGGGAGCGCGTGATGTCCTCCAGGGCTGGGCCCACGAACTTGGCGTGTCAGCTCGCGGCATCGGCGCAACGCCGCGGTCGCTGGTGGTGCGCAAACCGCGGGTGGGCCTCTATCAATCGTGGGTTCCCTCGAGCGACGAGGGTTGGACGCGGTTCGTCTTCGAGCATGACGTGGGCGTCGACTACGAGACGGTCCACGATGCCGACGTGAGGAAGGGCGCCCTCGCGACTCGCTTCGACGCGATCGTCCTCCCCGACCAGTCGCCGAAGGAGATCGTCGAGGGGCATCCACCGGGACGTCTGCCGGAAGAGTACACCGACGGTGTCGGCGAGGAGGGCGTCAAGCACCTCAAGACGTTCGTGGAGAACGGCGGGACGCTGATCGCCTTGAACGGCGCCGCGCGGCTCCCGGTCGAGGACTTCGGCCTGCCGGTCAAGGATGTGCTGCCCGCGAAGGCCGACAAGAAGGCGGTGGATCCCGATGGCGTCTACGCCCCGGGCGCGATCCTGCGGGTAGCGGTGGAGGGGATCTCGCCGCTGGCCCACGGCCTCGGGCCGTCCGCGTCGATCTGGTTCGAGGCGAGCCCCGCGTTCGAGGTCTCGGGCGAGGGGGCCGTGGCCCGCTACGCCGACGAGAATCCGCTCCTTTCGGGCTGGCTCCTGGGCGGCGAGGGTCTCAAGGGCAAGGCCGCACTAGTTGAGACGCGTCTCGGCAAGGGCCGAGTCGTCCTCTTCGGCTTTCGCCCCCAGTACCGCGCCCAGAGTTGGGGCACCTATGTCGCCCTCCTCAACGCGATCTACACGTCGGCGGCGTCGCCGGCTCGATGACGTCGTTTGACCGCTCCCAGGCCGTTCGCTAGACTTCCTGTCCCGCCTGCTGGGAGGTCGTCCAACGGTAGGACACATGGCTCTGAACCATGGAATCGGGGTTCGAATCCCTGCCTCCCAGCCAACTCCAGCGCCACGCTCTTGGCCCCTGCCACCCGAGGTTTCCCGGCGGGCCACCGTCGGCTATGCTTCCCACGTTCGAGGGAGGGGGAAGGTGAGCGAGTCCGACCGGCGACGCAGCCCGCGATACACGGTTGGGTTGCCCGTCCAGGTTGCGGCGGGGGCGGATACCTGCGCGGGACAGCTCACGTCCATCTCGCGCTTGGGCGCGCTGGTGCAGGCCGAGAAGGCCTTTCCTGTCGGCGCGTCGTTGCACCTGGTCGTGGACTTACCCGACGGCGGACTCGAGGTCCACGGTCATGTCGTCCGAAGCTACACCTCGGGGGAC
>JBGPYB010000182.1:0-8604 GCA_041493035.1 Vicinamibacteria bacterium
GTACATGGCGCCGGAACAGCTCGAAGGCAAGCCCGCCGACGTCCGGACCGACATCTTCGCGCTGGGCTCCGTGCTTTACGAGATGGCGACGGGGCACCGCGCTTTCGAGGCGAAGAGCCAGGCGAGTCTCATCGTCGCGATCCTGGAGCACGAGCCTCCACCGATGACGACGCTCCAGCCGCTGACACCGCCGGACCTGGAACGGCTCGTCAAGGTCTGCCTGGCGAAGGATCCGGACGACCGCCTCCAGACCGCCCACGACGTGATGCAGGAGCTGAAGTGGATCGCTGAGGCTGGAGCGTCGCCCGCCGCTACAGCCAAGGCCGCTGTCCGTGTGCGCGTGCAGGTATGGATCGCCTGGGCAGTCGCCGGCGCGCTCGCCGTGGCGTTGTTGGTGGCTCTCAAGCGGGGGGGCGTGCCGGCCCCAGACGGCCACCCGCTGCGACTGAGGATCGCTCCGCCCGAGAAAGTGGTGCTGGGCGATTACCTCGCTCTGTCGCCCGACGGTCGGCGTCTCGCGTTCCCAGCCACGGATGGCAACGGAAAGACGATGATCTGGGTTCAGCCGCTCGACGCCGAGGCGGCGGCGCCACTGCCTGGCTCCGATCATGGCGGGCTCCCCTTCTGGTCGCCAGACGGCCGCGAGCTCGCGTTCTTCGCAGACGGCAAGCTCAAGCGAGTCGACCTGACCGGCGGGTCACCGCAGACGATCTGCGACGCGGCTGACGGGCGCGGCGGGACGTGGAGCCCGCAGGGTCAAATCCTCTACACGCCGGACTGCTGTAGCGGCCTCTTCGTCGTCCCCGCTTCCGGTGGCGTGGCGCAGCCGTTGACGACACCCGACCCGGCGCGCGGCGAACTGTCGCATCGCTGGCCACAGTTCCTCCCCGGGGGAAGACAGTTCCTGTACTTGGTGCGCCCGGGCGAGAAGGATCTCGCCGGACTGTATCTCGGCACGCTCGACTCGCCCCAGACAAAGCGGCTTGCGGACGTTCAGTCCATACCGAGCTTCCAGGGGCCAGACCGCCTCTTCTACGTGAAGGAAGGCAGGCTCGTGATTGGCCGTCTGGACCTGGATCGCCTGGCGGTTTCGGCCGAGACGAGTCCAGTCGCCGAGAACGTGCGTTTATCAGACCTTCTCGGGCTTGCGTCCTTCACAACATCGGCGGCCGGTCTCGTGGCCTACCGCGGAGGCGGCCGGCCCTTGACGCGGCTCACTTGGTTCGATCGCACGGGACGGCAGCTTGGCTTCACAGGTGAACCGGGGGCATACGAGCTCATCGCGCTGGCTCCCAACGACCGTCAGGTTGCCGTGAGCGCGTTCAGTCCGGGCGCCTGGTCAGAGTCGTTGTGGCTCCTGGACACGCGGGGCGGCCAGTCGTCCCGCTTCACGTTTGAGGACCTGAATGCCAATGGTTCCGTGTGGTCGACGGATGCGAGCCGGCTCTTGTTCAACGGAGCCAAACCCGGCGAGGTCAACGGCTTCTATCAGAAGTCCCTGGCCGGCAGTGGCGCGCAGGAGCTTCTCTTCAAGAACAAGGACCAATCGTACGTGGACGACTGGTCCGCCGACAGCCGCTATGTCGTGTATGAGTTCACGGACCCCAAGACACGCAACGACATCGGGGTCTTGCCTCTCTTCGGTGATCGCAAGCCCCAGCCGTTCCTCGCAACACCCGCCAACGAAGCGCATGCCAGGCTTTCGCCCGACGGCCAATGGATCGCCTATACGTCCGATGCTTTGGGGCGCTCCGAAGTGTTCGTGCAACCGTTCCCCGCCGGCCCCGGGCGCTGGCAGGTCTCGACTGCAGGCGGGGACGAGCCCATCTGGCGGCGAGACAGCAAGGAGCTCTTCTACCTGTCGCTGGACCGGAAGATCGTGGCGGTCGCCGTTCGCGGCGCTGGCGGCCGATTCGAGGCCTCCCCGCCCCAGGCGCTGTTTTCGGCCCCGGTCTTGCCGCCAAAGATCAGTAGCAATCAGGGGCACTACGGCGTCAGCGCCGATGGTCAGCGCATCTTCGTCAACGCACTCACCGAGGAGGCGCCGGCTCCCATCACGCTCCTCGTCAACTGGACGCCGGAGAGCAGGAAGGCCGCACCCTGATGGCGCTGCTCTCTGGAACCCGTCTCGGGCCCTACGAGATCGTCGCCCCCCTTGGCGCGGGCGGAATGGGCGAGGTGTACCGCGCTCGGGACACGAGCCTGTCCCGCGATGTTGCGATCAAAGTCCTGCCCGCCGACGTGGTGGCCGATCCTGAGCGCCTGGCCCGCTTCAAACGCGAGGCTCAGCTCCTCGCTGCCCTCAACCACCCCAACATCGCCGCCATCCATGGCCTCGACCAGGCCGACGGCAAGCCGTTCCTGGTTCTGGAGCTGGTGGAAGGTGAAGACCTGGCGGAGCGGCTGAAGCGCGGCCCGATCCCTCTCGACGAGGCTCTCCCCATCGCGAAGCAGGTCGCCGAAGCCCTGGAGGAAGCCCACGAGCACGGCATCGTCCACCGGGACCTGAAGCCCGCCAACATCAAGCTGACGCCGGACGGCAAGGTCAAGGTACTGGACTTCGGCCTGGCCAAAGCCTACTCGGACGGCGCTGAAGGCACCTCGACGCCTGATGTTTCGCACTCGCCCACCCTGACGCGGGGGACCGAGGCGGGCGTGATCCTCGGCACGGCCGCGTACATGTCTCCCGAGCAGGCACGTGGCAGGCCGGTGGACAGGAGGACGGACGTCTGGGCTTTCGGCTGCGTGCTGTTCGAGGCCCTGGCCGGGCGCCGGCCGTTCGATGGCGAGACGATCACGGACATCCTGGCGGCGATCGTCAGGCAGGAGCCGCCCTGGGAGAGGCTGCCACTCGCGACCCCCGAAGCCATCCGGCGGCTGTTACGCCGCTGTCTCGAGAAGGACCCGCGCCAGCGCCTGCACAGCATCGCCGACGCGCGGATCGAGATCGGAGAGGCCTCGTCCGCCGTCGACGTTCTTCCGCGGAAGCGTGATTTCGCCGGATGGCGCGGAGGCGCGGTTCTCGGGCTGGCGTGCCTGGGTGGGGGCCTGCTTCTCAGGATGCGGATCGCTGCGCGCCACAGCGGCGCGACGGCACCCACGCCCGCGCCGGTGACCCGTGCCGTGATCGAGCCCCCGGTCGAAGCGGCGCTCGCGCTCGGGACGCGGTTACCCGCGATCGGCTACGAGAGCACGCTCGTTGCCGTCTCTCCCGACGGCCACCGGCTCGCCTATGTCGGCGAAACGCCGGGGGGAGGAACCCAGCTCTATCTCCGCGATTTGGACCGCCTGGAGGTCAAGCCCATCGCAGGAACCGAGGGAGCGATCCACCCGTTCTTCTCTCCCGACGGGCGCTGGCTCGGCTTCCTCACGGCCGACAAGGTGAAGAAGGTTGCGCTCGACGGCGGGGCTCCGGTCACCCTCTGCAACGCGCGCACGCCGGTGCGCGCGAGCTGGACCCGGGACGACCTGATCTATTTCGGCGAGCAGGAGGGGGCCCTGCTGAGCCGAGTCTCTGCGAGCGGAGGGGCATCACGCGAGGTGGCCCACTTACGGGACAAGAAGCTGAACCAAGTGCTGCCCGACGGTCGCAGCGCGCTGGTCGCCGACAACTCTCGTGGCATCAGCTCTGACTACGCTACGGTCAAGGCTCTTGCTCTCGACACTCTCGCCGAGAAGCCGCTGATCGAGTCGGGCTACGACGCCCGCTACGTGTCGGGCCACCTGCTTTTCACGCGTGGCGGGAACCTCATGGCTGTGCCTTTCGATCGCGAACGTCTCGAGGTCCAGGGCGAGCCCTTCGTGGTCGTGACCGGCGTCAGCACGGGGTCGTTCTTCGGCCACTCGCAGGTCGCTGCGTCGGAGAACGGGTTGCTCGTGTACGTACCCGGCGGAGACGGCTGTCTCGGCCGGCTGGCATGGGTCGATCGCAAGGGCGGCGTCGAGTTGCTGCCGACGCCTGAGCGCTTCTACGGCGTCGTGGAGCTCGCTCCTGGCGGCAGGCGCCTGGCCGTCCACGTCGCCGACGTCACCGACTACGTCTGGATCTACGACCTGCGCCGGAACGAGGGCAGAAGGTTGACAGCCGACGGCAGCGCCGGCTGGCCGATCTTCTCGCCCGACGGCCAAAGCCTCGCCGTCGTCAGATCGGGCGGCGCACAACCCGGCCTCTACCGTTACCCGGCCGGCGATCGCGGCGGTTCGGTCGAGCGTCTCGCCGAGGCGAAGCCGCTACAGCCGCGGCTCACAGCCTACTCTTGGTCAGGGGACGGCGGCAGCCTGGCCGTGAACTCCTGGAACGAGGAACGCATGGGCGTGCTAGCGGCTGGGGGCGGCAGCCAGGTGGCGTGGCTGCCTACCAAGGGCAATGCCTGGGGAGGGTCGTTCTCGCCCGACGGCCGCTTCCTGGCCTACTCCTCCGACGAGACCGGCCAGAACGAGATCTGGGTCCGCTCCCTCCCCGACGGCTCGGTGAGGCAGGTCTCGCCGGACGGCGGCCTCGAGCCGCTCTGGTCCAAGGACGCGCTCTACTATCGCAAGGGGCGTCAGTGGTTCGCGAGCCGGATCACGCGCCTGGCGCCGGACTTGGCATGGGAGCCGCCCCGGCTGGTCTTCGAAACCGACTTCCTCGATACACCTGGCCGCTCCTACGCTGTCTCCCCGGACGGCCAGCGGCTGCTGGTCGTGAAGCGCGCCCGCGAGCCGGTCCGGTCCAAGATCGCGTTCGTTCAGAACTGGCTCACGGAGCTACCGCGATGACGCTCGCCGCCGACACAAGACTCGGCCGCATCGTCGCGATCAAGGGGCTGCGTTGGCACCGAGATCGCCGACGCCCTCGACAAGGCGCACCGCCAGGGGATCGTCCACCGCGCACCGCCCAAGCCCGGCAACCTGTCGGCCGATCGGCAGCTCATGGCTGTGGCGTACCGCAGCGTGGGCGATCGGTTCGAAGGCGCTGTTGTGTACGCAAGTGTTGACACATCGAGTCGCCTCGAGATAGACTTTCCTACGTCGGAGGAAAGCATGCGCGTCGCTGGCGTGAGGGAGTTTCGAAGCCGTGCGCCTGAGCTCGTCAAGGGGGATGAGCTCGTGTTCGTGACTCGCCACGGAAAGCTCTCCGGGCTCTTGGTCCCCCTAAGCGAACCGCAGGAGCTCCCCGTCGAGCTGCGCCGAGAGCTCCTGACCCGCCTGGGCGCGGGGATTGCGAGTCACTTGAAGGCGCACGGAGTGAGCGAGGCCAAGGCCCTGCGTGACTTTGAAGCCTGGCGAAAAGCCCGTCCCCGCAGTCGCCGCCGACGCTAACGTCCTCCTGTCCGCCGTCCTGGGACATGCGGCGCTCAGGGTATTCACCCAGACAGACGTCAGCGTGCTGACAACACAGGGCGTCCTGCAGGAAGTCCGAGAGTACCTTCCGCTCGTTGCCAAGCAGTACGACATGCTTCCCCAGGTCCTGGAAGGACAGCTTCGTCTATTGGCCGTCCGCGAGTGTGAACCGAACAAGTACGCGCCCAAGCTCGAAGCCGCGAGGCGGGCGATGGCGAGACGCGATCCTGACGACGTGGACTTGCTCGCACTCGCCCTGGCTTTCGGCGTCCCGGTGTGGTCGAACGACAGCGACTTCAAGGACGCTGGTGTGGAGTGGTACACGACGGCGCGGCTGCTTCGGCGCCTGGGGGTCTCGGGGCGGTCTCTCGGACAACTTCGGTCCGATTCGCACCGAGAAGAGGGACAGTTGAGGGCCAGTCAGGCCCGCACCATTTCGCGGACGCTCAGGACCTCGTGCTCCGTCGCCTCACGGACGGCAGAGGCGGGAACCGAGACGACGGCGATCGTCTGGCCGGTCGCGGCGAAGACCTCGAACTCGTAGCCCTCGGGCACGTCGGCGCGGGCCGGATAGTGCTCGACGATCACCCCGACGTCGCCTGCGCGCAGCCCTTCCTTCGGCAGGTCCTGCGTCAGCACCACACGCTGGTAGAGCGCGAGAGTCATGGTTTCTCCGCCGGGATGATCGTCACCAACCTGGGGGCCATCTCGCCCGTGAGGATGATCCAGATCGTGCTTACCCAGGCGGTATTGCGGTTCGGTCCCGTCAGTGGACCCAGGATCTCATACTTCTGCCCATAGGGCGACAGCCGTCCAGGCTGGGCGTCGAGGGACAGGATCTGCTCGCGAAGGTCCACTTCAAGCCGGCTGAATCCCTCCTGGGAGTACCCGAGTTCGCCCAGATATTCGGCTTTGCCACGGCCATCGGGGTGCGCCGCCGACAAGAGGTAGTCCCGTAGCTTGTCTGAAGGGATGATAGCGTCGCGCGCAGAGAGCCTCACTGCGAGGAGCATTATGCCCATTCGGCCCGCCGAGATCGCCTTCCACGCCAGCCGACTCCAAACTACCCGATCCTGACCCGAAGGGCACTTAGCTCATGGTCCTTCCGCACCAGCTTGGCCCGATTCTCACCGAGAAAAGGGACAGTTGAGGGACAGTGCGGCCGCGCTCACCGCCATATCGGAGGTCGCCAGGCCGGAACTCTACTGCCTTGAGGTGGTCGCTACGACGCCATCCCTGCTGTCATCTGGATCCACGATAGGTGGTTGTCCACGGCACATGGACAGTCGCCTCGGTTGGACAAGACCACCCCAACCCCGTCAGCAACCATTTGGTGAAGGCAACTACGGAGACGAAGGGGCCTCGAGCTGGTGGCGACCTCGACATAGTGGCGGTCATCGATCGCGATGCGGACGTGGTGGTCGAACGCCAACCGGAGTCCGAGCAGGTTCATGCGATAGCCGCTCTCGGGCCAAGTCAGCGAACCGGCCGCGAGAAGACCCGGACCGGCCGGGACGATGTCCACCTTGACGCCCGTAGGCGAAAGCCATGCATGCTCACCCTCGCGGCGGCGCTGCCAGCCGGGCAGAGTTGCCAGGCCTGCCGGGTAATCCTCGAGAGCGATTGAAATCACGAAGTCGAGGTCGTTCGTTTGGCGCCATTGGAAATCCATCTGCAGTGCGAGAGCGTTCGCTCCGATCAGGACGAAGGGCGTGTCGGGCCAGAGGTCGGAGAGCTGGCGAAGCGTTTCTATCTGCTCGGGAAGGAAGGTCGTCACTGAACGCTCAAGAAGCGCTCCCGGAGCTCAGACGCTGCCTCTCGGGCGCGGTCGCTGCCGGTGAGGACCAGTTCCGTGTAGACCAGGAGCGGATGCACTGTGTGTGGCGCCTTCCCGCGAAAGGCGAGCGGCCCGGGAACGCCCAGAAGGATGAGCCGGCCATCCCGGTGGGGCAGAGCTTTCAGTCGTTTGGGAAGGTCGCCCGATGCCGTCTGCACGTGCAGAACGGTCTCGTCACTGCGGTAGTGCTTCGTCAAGCGGTAAGCAGCTGCCGCACCGCCCCACGCCCAAGTCCCTTCCTGGCCGAGGATTCCTGCTACGCGCTCTTCGAGGCTACGAGGGTCTTTGTCCGGCGTCTGGAAGCGTCCCGCGAAGAGTTGCGGCCGAAGCGTCTCGGCATAACCCGCGATCCAACGTTCCACCAGGTCATCTCGCCTCACGATGTGGTGCTTGGATTTCGTGCGAACGACAATGCGGTCGTGCTCCAGTCGGTGGAGTACGTTGGACGCCGTGCCGAGGCTGACGCCCGAAGCCCGAGCCATCTCGCGGGCCGTGGCACTCACGAGGTCTGGCTCCACGAGAAGGGCAAAGACGAGCCGGAAGCCCGGCGCTCTCATGCCGCCGGGAGCGTCGGAAGGTCCCCGCAGCTTGCGCCCCTCTACGTGCCCGACGTACCTGCCGCCCAGATCCAAGTGACAGTTGCCCGCCCGGTCGACGAAGTTGATCCGGTGGGAGGCGAGCAGGGCCCCCATCTCAGGGGACACGTACGGGGCGAAAAGGATCAGCGACCTGGTTGCGCTCGACGAGGCCCGTGCGATGAGGTCACTTACGAGGGCCTGGCTCAGGTGAGAGCCTTTCTCTTCGACCACCAGTCGCCGGCTACCTTGAGGTGTCGTCAATTCGAGAATGGCGCCGCCCCGCGTCCTCTTCTGACGATGCTCGGGGTCGAGGCTGGCCCTGCTTAGGAAGGGCAGCGAGAGGAGGTTCTCCAGATAGGGTGACGTCCTTGTGTCTTCCGCCATGTTCAGTAGCTTACATCGTTCATTACTAATGAACAAGCTAAACTATTGCCCTCACCTCTGGTCCGACAGTGGATCCTCCCGACAGTTGTGTACACAAATGTTGATACCTCAGTCCCCTCGAGATAGACTTTCCTGGGCTGGAGGAAAGCCGTGCGCGTCGCTGGCGTGAGGGAGTTTCGAAACCGTGCGCCTGAACTCGTCAAAGGGGATGAGCTCGTGTTCGTGACTCGCCACGGAAAACTTTCCGGCCTCTTGGTCCCCCTGACCGAGCCGCAGGAACTCCCAGTCGAGCTGCACCGAGAGCTCTTGACCCGCCTAGGCGCGGGGATTGCGAGTCACTTGAAGGCGCACGGAGTGAGCGAGACCAAGGCCCTGCGTGACTTCGAAGCCTGGCGAAAAGCCCGTCCCCGCAGTCGCCGCCGACGCTAACGTCCTCCTGTCCGCCGTCCTGGGACATGCGGCGCTCAGGGTATTCACCCAGAC
>JBGPYB010000240.1:0-5565 GCA_041493035.1 Vicinamibacteria bacterium
CCTTCCCATCGTCCTGGCCTCAGGACTGCTCGACAAGCCTGTCAGTGTGCCGTGGTGGAACGGCCTGAAGCTACGCCTCACCGCCGTAGCACAGACCGGCCCACGTTAGGGAGAATCTCCTACGTGGAAATCCAGGCTAGGCGACTTCGGCTTCGGGGAGCGTCTCGAGGACCGCGCGGTCGAGCCTGAAGCGCTCGGCGGTGGCGGGGACGAGCTGCACGTCGCTCACCAGCCGCAAGGCCATCAGCGTGCGGATCACCACCCAGTTGGCGTCGAACTCCCACCACTCGAGGCCGTGGCGCGCCGATCGCTGGAAGGCGTGATGATTGTTGTGCCACCCTTCGCCCCACGCGAGGAGCCCGACCCACCAGCAGTTGGTCGAGCCCTCGGGCGTCGAGTAGGTGCGATAGCCGAAGACGTGGGCGGCGGAGTTCACCAGCCAGGTGACGTGGAGGGTGACCACCATACGCAGGAAGCTTCCCCAGAAGACGAGCGGCCAGCCTCCCCAGGCGTAGAGGCCGAGGCCCACCAGGATGTTCGGAAAGACGTGGAGACGGTTCAGGACGCGGTGCACCGGGTCGGCCACAAGCTCCGGTGCCTGCCGGCGTTCCATCTCGCGCCGGTCCCATCCCAGGTCGCAGAGGATCCAACCCATGTGGCTCCACCAGAAGCCGTCCTTCGGGGTGTGGAGGTCCTTGCCGGGGCGGTCGGAGAGGGTGTGGTGCATCCGATGCATCGCGACCCAGGTGATGGCGCCGCCTTCCGAAGCCAGCATCCCGCAGATCGTGCCGATGTATTCGAGGAACTTGGGGGCCTTGTACCCGCGATGGGTCAGGAGCCGGTGGAACGTGACGCCGATTCCCAGCGAGCCCGCCACCCAGTTCAGGCCCAGCAGCAGGGCGAGACCTGTCCACGAGAACGTCCAGAAGGCGCCGAGCGCCATGACGTGAATCGTGGCGAAGTAGACGACGTTCACCCAGTCGAAGCGCTTCGCGTTCCAGGTCAGTGTCAAGGGCTCCTCGATTCTCGTGGCTGTTCGAGGAACGACGCTAGCATCGAAGCGCCCGCTTCCAATGTCACAGTTGTGCAATAACTGGATGGCGACGGAAGTGATTGAAACGGAACGGTTTGTGCGGCTCCTGCGAGGCCGCCCGACTAGAACGCGACGCGCGTTCGGGCGGGTCCGGCGGCGAGTCGGACGATGGCGAAGATCAAACCCCCCACGATCAAGAAGGGCAGGAGAGGGAGGAGGACGACGCAGAAAATCGCACCCATGGCGAAAGCCAGCAACCCCACGGCCCCGAAGGCGAGCCGGAAGAGGCCGCCCATCAGGCCGAAGCCCAGCCGCAGGACGCCGCCCAAGATTTTGAACGGCAGGAATGCCAGGCCGAGGGCCAGCTTCAAGACCAGCGACACCAGCAGCAGGGGAACCATGATCACGAGTCCGAACACCAGGATCAGGAAGAGAAGCGCCAGCATCGCGTCACCTCGGGTCGTTCACATTAAGTTACGTTCCCGAGGGGCTCCGGGTTCCCTCCTCCTCCAAAACGGACCCCGACCTGGCGCAGCATGCCCAGCGGGGCCTCTCCTCCGGCCAGAACGAAGACGTAGTCGTTGGGGATCTCGAGCCGGTTCGCGGGCGTGCGGACGACCACGCTATCCCGCCGAATCTCGCTCACCTCGGACGACAGGAGGAGCTGGAGGCGATTCCGGGCCGCCAAGGGCGCGAGACGATCCTCGTTGACCTTCTTGATGCGAACGAGCTTTTCCCGCCGATACGAGAGCACCACGTGGCTCCCTCGCTGACGGGCGAGGCCGATGGCCGCCTCCACGGCGCTGTCCCCTCCTCCGACAACGAGAATCCGCTGCTCTTGATAAGCCTCGGCATCCAGCAGCTTGTACATGACCTTGGGCAGGTCCTCGCCCGGAACCCCAAGCTTCCGCGGCGATCCCCGTCGGCCGAGGGCCAGGACGAGGTTGCGGCCGTGGTGGATCCCGTTCTTCGAGCGCGCGACGAAGACGCCGTCTTCCCGGCGCAGTTCCTCGACCTTCTCGCCGAAGCGAAGCTGGAGCCGCGCTTGCCGGAGGAAGCCCTGCATCAGGTCCAGCAGATCCTCCTTCGGGTACTCGGCGCTCTTGAGCCGGCCGCCCATCGGCAGTTCGACCTCCTGCACCAGCACGAGCTTTCGTCGGGGATAGTGGAGGACCGTTCCGCCGAGATCCTGCTCCTGCTCCAAAACCACGTAGGACAGGCCTTTCTCCACGGCGGCGAGCGCGGCGCTCAACCCCGCCGGACCCGCGCCGACGATCAGTACGTCGACGGCCCCGTTGGCGGCGTGGGGTGGGGCGCCGCGCTTCCGCTGGGCGATCCGTTCAACGGCGCGGCGCCCTTGCCCGATGGCGTTACGGATCAGTGCAAGGCCGCCCAGCTCTCCCACGACGAAGACCCCCGGGACGCTCGTCTCGTACCAGGGATCCAGCAGAGGGATGTCGGCCCGCTGTTTCAGGTCCCCGAGCCCCACCTCGATGGCGCCGACGGGGCACGCTGTCTCGCAGGCGCCGTGGCCGACGCACTTGAGGCCGTTGATGACGGTTGCCGTCCCCCCGACGACTCCCAGCACGTCCCCCTCTGGGCAGGCGTCGACGCACGCGCCGCAGCCGATGCACCGGACAGGATCGATGAATGGGAACTGCGCCACCGCGCGGTCGGTGCCGAGCCGTGCCGCCTCGGTCTTCCGCGCGTGGTCGCGGCGGTTGCGCCTCAGGAAGAGGACGAGATAGGGAAGGAAGACCACGGCCACGACCCCTGCCGCGATCCCCCAGACGACCGTTTCCTCAGGCATGGGCTGTCAGAAGCGGTATCCCAGCTCGACGAGAGCCCGTGGTCCCTTCATATCGTCGCCCCTGTCGTACTCGAGATCTCCCTGCAAGTAGAAGTGTTGAGGCAGGTTGAAGCGCCCAGTCGCTCGCCCCCACTGGTTGAGACGCGAGCCCCCCAGCAGCTTCAGTGTGTAGTATGAGGCGCCGTAGGCGACGTCCACGGACGCCGACTTGAGGGTCTTGCCGAGCCGGAGGGTCCCGAGGTAGCCGCTCGTGGTCGGGTTCGTGTAGCCCGAGCCGTCGAGGCTCACGTACAACCCCAGAAGCTTCGGGTGGCGAAGTCCCGCCCCAAAGGAGTGCGAGCTGGTCGAGGTCTTGTCCTCGGAGCGCAACCCCACGGAGCCCGAGAAGCCGAAGGAGTTGGGCCGCGACACGTCAAAGTTGGCCCGCAGCCCCTGACGCAGGTACTTGTCGAAGAGGATCTCGGGGAGAGAGCGGATGTCGTCGGTCCAGTAGTTCCGCCGTTGATCGTACGAGATCCCCGCCTGGACCTCCGGGGTCACCCGATAGTTGACCGCCAGCGACAGGTTTGAGAGCTGCACCTTCTGCCCGGCCAGCTCCTCTCGCCAGCCCGTGTTCAGATCGACCTCGGCCCATTGGAATGACGTGAGACGTCCATTCATCTTCGCCAGGCGGCCCTGGAATGCCGCGTATTCCCGGCTGACCTCGGACCCGGCGAACTCCCGCACGACCGCCACGAGGGCGTCGTAGTCACCGGGGGCGTAGGTGCTGCCGTTCGCCACGCGGAAGAAGCCGCCGTACTTCTTTCCGGACGCCACGGACGCATAGCCCTCGATGTTGGGCCTGTTCCCGAAGAAGCCTCCCACCTCCAGGCTCGAGCTGGGCCGGTAGGCCGCGAGGACGCCGTCCAGGTATCCGATCCCCATCGGAGACGATCCGATGCGCCCCGCTTCCCACCGGAAGGAGCCGTCCTTGGGATCGTAGCGCAGAGCCGCCTCGTACAACCGGTCCTTGCGCTGGTCCCTCGGAATGTCCTCGAAGCCGGGAGGGCGCATGCGGACGTCCTGCCGGCTGCGGAGCCGCAGGTTGAACTGGTACGGCTTCCCCAAGATGTCCCAGAGGCTCAGATCGGCGCGGGCGGTCCGCTGCTCGAAGTCGTACGACGTGGCCGTCCCGTCCCACATCCGGTACCAGCCGACGGAGAAGCCGCCGCGGGCGCGGGTCCACGGGGCAGCGGTCTTCGACGGAAGGCGAACCTCGGGGGACGCTTCGGCAGGAGGCGCCGGCGCCTCGGCCGCGGGACGAAGGGCCTCGACGGGCGCCGCTGCCTTCGGGGCCAGGACCGCCAGGTCCCCGGCGCCCACGGGTCGAGCCTCGCTAAGAATGCGGCACGAGGCCGAGTGCTCGGAGACGAAGACCACCTCGATCTCGGCGCCCTTGTCGCCATGCGACAGGACGGTCAGGCGGTCACCGACGGCGAGACCGTCGGCGCTGCCTCCATCGAGGTAGACGTTGCCCGACGAGCGGTACTTGATCGGAATGCGCTTCTCCTGGGCGTTCGCGTACCCGGAGACGGCCAAGACGATGGCCAGGGGAACAAGGATGAATTGCGGCCGCATATCTCTCTCTAGTGCTTCCGGACCGGTCTCCGGGCTGAGTCGCCCTTGACGCCTCGCGGATGGCAGCTGTAGCAAGCCGTGCTCGCGTATCGATAGCCGCCCACGTCGCCGTGATGGCTGTCCGTGTCGGCCCTGTTGTGGGTATGGCAGTTGATGCACTCGAAGATGGCGTAATTGCTGGCGTTCGTGTGGCAATCGCCGCACGTTGACCACACACCCCGATGCCGCCCGGAGTCGATCGGGAAGAACTGCCCGTCGTGGTTGAACGTGGCCCCGGCCCAGCTGTTCGTGTTGTGGCAGTTGGCGCACTGGGTCGGAAAGCCCGCCGCCTGGTGATTCGGGTTCGTGGTGCCCTGGTAATTCGCCTTGTGGCACGCGTAGCAATCGGTCGGCGTGCCGGCGAATCGGTTTCCCGGATGACAGTTCGCGCAAGCCACCGACCTGTGGGCGCCCGTGAGGGGGAATGGTGTCGCGTTGTGGTTGAAGTTGGCGCCGGCCCAGCTGGTGGTGCTGTGGCAGCTCTGGCAGCTCGTCGGGAAACCGGAGCTGGCGTGGTTGGGGTTGGTGGTGGAGTCGTATTTGTCCTTGTGGCAGGAGAAGCAGTCGGTCGGAGTTCCCGCGAAACGGCCGTTGATGTGGCACTGGTTGCACGCTGTCCCCTGGTGGGCGCCGGTCAGCGGGAAGCGGGTCTTGTTGTGGTCCACGAAGCGGGCGGGGCGCCACGCCTGCATGCTGTGGCAGGAATTGCAGGTCGTCGGGAAGTTCCCGGCGCGATGATTGGGACTGGTCGCGCCGTTGTAGTCCTTCAGGTGGCACGAGGCGCAGTCGCGGGGCGTCCCGCGGTATCTCGACGTGTGGCAGTCCCCGCAGCGCACCGACGCGTGGGCGCCGACGAGGGGGTACGTGTCGGGGTGATGGTAGGTCGCGTCATGCCACGTCGTGGCGCCCGCGCGGTGGCAGTCCTCGCACCGTCTCGAGAAACCGGCCAGCACGTGGTTCGGTGACCGCGCGTTGGTGAAGGACTGCACGTGGCAGGAGCCGCAGTCGGTCGGCGTCGTGACGTATTGGTTGGGCGCCTGCCGCTGGTGGCAGCTGTCGCAATCGA
>JBGPYB010000145.1:0-11776 GCA_041493035.1 Vicinamibacteria bacterium
ACCTCGAGGGAGGGCTTGACGTTGTCCACGGCCTTCTTGAAGACCTTCAGGGGGTCTTCCTGGGTCTTCTGCTGGACCACGTTCAGGGCGCCGTACATGATCTGCTGCGAGGTGGCGCGCTTGCCGCCGTACATCATCGAGTTGATGAACTTCGTGACGAGGGCGCTGTTGTAGAGGGGATCCGGAAGGACCTCCCTCTTCGGTACCGTGCCGCGACGTGGCATATAACCTCGGCTCCTAAAAACAAACAGACGGCGCGGGGCGTCGGCTCTTTCCGACATCCCTCGGCGTCGTCTGAGGCCCTACGACCGCCCCGCCTCGAGGATCCGAGCCCCCTTTCGATCCGAAGGCCTGATCTCCCCGACTGTGTCTCTCCGGCGCTGAGCCGGAAGCTGCTTCCGTCCCCTCCTGCTACGCCTTGGGGCGCTTCGCCCCGTACTTGCTGCGGCTCCGCTTTCGCCCCTGAACTCCGACGGCGTCGAGGGTTCCGCGGACGATGTGATAGCGAACGCCCGGCAGGTCCTTCACACGGCCCCCGCGGATGAGCACGATCGAGTGCTCCTGCAGGTTGTGTCCCACGCCTGGAATGTAGGCCGTTACTTCGATGCCGTTCGTCAGGCGGACTCGGGCGACCTTGCGCAGCGCCGAGTTCGGCTTCTTGGGCGTCGAGGTGAAGACACGGACACACACGCCACGCCTCTGCGGCGATCCCTGGAGAGCCGGGCTGTCGGTCTTCGAGCGAAGCTTCTGGCGACCAACCCGGACGAGCTGACTGACGGTGGGCACGAAACCTCCGAAACCCTGTCGGGAGGGGCCTTTACAGGACCGGCCACCCGAAGTTGAGACAACCGGATGAGTTTATACGAAAAAAGGTAGGTGTCAAGGGGAGCTACGCCGAAAAGCCCCCATCCACGATCAGCGCCGTCCCCGTCGTGAACGCCGATTCCTCCGAAGCCAGGAAAAGGTAGGCCGCGGCCATCTCCTCCGCCCTCCCGAGCCGCCCCATCGGCTGCCGCGCCACGAGGGCCGCGAGGGCGGCGGCGGGGTCTGGGGCCTCCTGCAGGCGCCTCTCGATCCAGGGCGTCTCCGTCGTTCCTGGACAGACACAGTTCACCCGGATCCCGTCCTTGACGTGGTCAAGAGCCATCGCTTTCGTGAGCCCGACAACCCCGAACTTCGACGCAACGTACGCAGCGCGGTCCGGGATCCCGGCAATGCCTGCGATGGAGGCCGCGTTCACGATGACGCCCGATCGCCTGGGGACCATGACGGCCAGGGCAGCCCTCGACATCAGGAACACGCTCTTCAGGTTGACGCGCATGAGGGCGTCCCATGTCGACTCGTCCGTCGTGAGTACGGTCCCCGAGGCGCCGATTCCGGCGTTGTTGATCAGCACGTCCAGGGCACCGAGCTCCGCGACGGCGGCACTCACGATCCGCCGGCAGTCCTCGTCCCGGGAGACGTCACCGGGCACCGCCAGGGCCCGTCCCCCGCTGGCCGTGATCTCCTCCACGACCTCCGCCCCCGACTCCTGCGTGTTGTCGTTCACGGCCACGGCGGCTCCTTCCCGGGCGAAGGCTTTGGCCGTGGCTTTGCCGATCCCTGAACCTCCGCCCGTCACGATGACGACCCGACCCTGGAAACGATCCTTCATCGGCTCAGGACTCCCTGCTCTGGCGCACTCGATCGATGGCTACCACGACCACGATCAGCACGCCGATGACCATCCGCTGGACGAATGGGGAGATGCCCAGGAGGTTTCCCCCGTTTTCGAGAACCGCCATCAGCAGAGCGCCGATGGTCGCCCCGGCGATCGTCCCCTTGCCGCCCGAGAGCGAAGCCCCTCCGATCACGACGGCGGCGATGACGCGCAGCTCGTACTCCTGCCCCGCCGTCGGGCTCCCGGTGAGGATCCGGGCCGCGTCCATCATCCCCGCGAGACCGGCGCAAGCGCCCGAGATCACGTAAACCGAAGCCAGGACCGTTCGCGTCGGGATGCCGGCCAGAAAGGCGGCCTGAGGGTTGCCGCCCTGAGCGTAGCAGTAGCGTCCGAAGCGCGTTCGAGAGAGCGCGACGTGAGCCAGAAGCGCCAGGGGAAGAAGGAGCCAGACGGGCATCGGGATCCCCGCGATGCGGAGGTCGGAGAGGCCACCCAGGGCGCGCGGGACACCTTCCGTGATCGTTTGTCCGTCGGTCAGATAGAGAACAAGACCGCGGAAGGCGCCCATCGTCCCGAGGGTCACGATGAACGGGGGCAACCGGAGCCCCCCCACCAGGGTTCCGTTCAGGAGCCCGCACAGGGCGCCCGTCGCCACACCGATCAGGACACCGGCCGGGATTCCCACACCCCGCGTCAAGGCCCACGTGCCGGCCACGCCGGCCAGGCCCACGATGCTGCCGACGGAAAGATCGATCCCGGCGGTGATCACGACGAAGGTCATCCCCACCGCGATCACGTTGATGACGGAGACCCGCCGGGCGACGTCGGCCAGGTTGGCGGGGGTCAGGAATCGAGCGGCGCCCAAGCTCAACCCGACGCAGACCAGGATCAGGCCAGCGTAAGGGAGAAGGCGCCTCATCCCCGAGGCGAAGCCACGGGAGGGTGGAGCACCCTGGCGACCTCGGGGTCGTCGACGTTTTCGCGGGTGACGACCACCGTCCCCGTGTCGACGCGCTTGTCCACGGGCTGCTTGCGGGCGGCCGCGACCGCCGCACGCACGCCCTCGAAACCGATGCGGTAGGGGTTCTGCACCACAAGCGCATCGATGGCGCCGTCGCGAAGGCCCTGGAGCAGGTCCGAGGAGGCGTCGAAGCCCACGACTTTGACCTTGCCCCTGAGACCCCGATTCTCCACGGCGCGAAAGGCGCCGACCGCAGACGATTCGTTGGAGCCGAAGAGGCCGGTGAGGTCGGGGTATCGCGTCAGGAAGTCCTCGGCGACGGTGAGGGCCTTGGTGCGGTCCGAGTCGGTGTACTGCAAACCCACGACCTTGATTCCGGGAAACTCCTTCCGGATCGTCTCCTGGAAGCCCGTCTCGCGCTCGATCCCGGAGCCGGCTCCGGCAGCGATCCCCACGACGGCCACCTTGCCGTTCCCACCGAGGGCCTTGCCCAGGGCACGAGCTGCCAGCACACCCCCCTGCGTGTTGTCGGTCGCCACGTAGCTCGCCACCGCTTCCGAGTCGAGGCGGGAGTCGATCACGACCAGGGGGATGCCGGCGGCCACCGCGCGCTCCGCCGCCGGTACGAGGGACTTCTGGTGGGACGGGGCGAGGACGATGGCCGCGACCTTGCGGTTGACGAAGTCCTCGACGATGGAGGCCTGGCCGCTGAAGTCGGTCTCGACCTGCGGGGCGGACCACACGATGGCGACACCCGCCTCGCGGCCGGCGGCTTCAGCCCCAGCCCGAACGGTCTGCCAGAAGACATGGACCTGTCCCTTGGGTATCACGGCGATCGTCAAGGGCGGAGGCGAAGCGGCGCCGGTCTTGCTGCCGCCGCATCCCGATCCCATCGTGACCGCGATCAGCGCGGACGCCGCCGTCAGCCGTCGCCTCATCGCCCAGTCTCCCTCCTTTGCCGTCGCTCGCCGGCCACGACGGCCTCCACGCGACGGCCGGCTTCGTGTACGGCTTCGGCAGGCGTCAGAACACCCGTCATCGCCTTCTGCACTGATCCCCACAGCGCGTCCTCGCAGGCCGGATAGCTCGCGAACCGCGGGGGGATGATCAGCCCGTCCATGGACCGGCTCAAGAGGTCGAATCGGCTGGCCTGGGTGGGACTGGACGCGGCCTCGCGGCGGATCTCGCTCAAGGCGCTCCGGCGGACCGGCAGACCGCCGCGGCGGGCCTCGTCGAGCTGCGACTCCGTCGAAGTCAGGAAGCGGAGGAGCCGCGCGGCTCCGGCGCGGTTCCGAGCCCGCTTCGGGATCGCGAAGGAGTGACAGCCGGCGTAAGCCGCGCGCCGGCCCGAAAAGCCCGCGGGAAGAAGTGCCAGACCCAGCCGATCGGCCACACGACAGGACGCAGGATCATGGTACAGGTAGTCGCTCCCCGGCCAGTCGCAGACCATCGCGGCGCGCCCCTCGCGGAACTCGCGGGAGATGTCGTCGTAGTGCCATCCCGGCAACTCCGGTGGCGTGACGCGGCGCCGTAAGTGGAGTTCCGTGAGGAGGTCGGCGGCCCAGACGCCAGCCGGAGAGTCGAAGGCCGGTGTCAGATCAGGGCCGAAGAGATCTCCGCCGGCCGCCACCAGCAGCTCGTAAAAGGTCCCGAAGAGCCCCGAATCGCGACCCGGAAAGAGAAACCCTGAGAGCCCGGGCTCGGTCAGGTAGATCGCCACCTCGACGAGCTCGTCCCACGTTTCGGGGACTCGAAGCGGGCGGCGGTGGCGCTGCTCGAAGTCGGCCTGCCGCGCCGGATCCTCGAAAAGGTCCCGGCGGTAGTAGAGCAGCCTCAGGTCGAGGTTCCTGGGATATTGGACGAGTTGGCCGTCGATGCGCGACAGCTCCGCCGGGCGCTCGGCCAGATCGTGCACGTCGGTGGCTTCGACGACGTCCTCGATGGAAGAGAGCCAGTGCGCCTGGGACGGAGCGTACTTGGTGTGGGTCGAGAGAAGGTCGACGTCGTCCCTCTCCGCCTCGAAGAGGCGCTTCACCCGGGCGTTCAACTCGGGATGCGGCAGGCGGCCCACGACCTCGACTCTGAGCCCGGTCTCCGCCTCGAAAGCGGGAAGCCGTGCGTAAAGCCCGTCGTACATTGGCCCGCCCACGAGGAGCGCTCGAACGACACCGTTTGGGTTCACGCGGGGGACATCCTAACAAAGAACGGCCGCCAGCCCTTTCGAGCTGGCGGCCTGGGCGCTGCTCGCGAACCCGAGAGGCGGCCTAGACCCCCGCGCCCTCCTTGATGTGCTCTGGCTCCACGCTGTACTCAGGTGCGTATTCTCCTTCGAGGCCCGCCACGGCGTGCTCGATGACCTCGTCGGGGATCTTCACGCGGCGGTAGTACTCCATGCCCGTGCCTGCCGGGATCAGACGGCCCATGATGACGTTCTCCTTGAGGCCACGGAGGTAGTCGATCTTTCCGCTGATGGCCGCCTCGGTGAGGACTCGTGTCGTCTCCTGGAAGCTCGCCGCCGAGATGAAGGAGTCCGTGGAGAGCGACGCCTTGGTGATCCCGAGAAGGAGCGGGCGACCGGTGGACGGGCTCTTTTGAGCCGCCACCAGACGCTCGTTCTGGCCGAGGAAGCGGAAGCGGTCGACCACTTCGTCGATGAGGAACTCGGTGTCTCCGACCTCTTCGATCTTGACCCACCGCATCATCTGGCGAGCGATCACCTCGATGTGCTTGTCGTTGATGTTGACGCCTTGCAGCCGATAGACCTCCTGGATCTCGTCGACCAGGTACCGCTGTAGCTCCTTCTCCCCTCGGACGCGCAGGATGTCGTGGGGGTCGATGGGGCCGTCCATGAGGGGCTCTCCGGCCTTCACGCGCTCCCCTTCCTGGACGTTGATGTGCGCGCCGCGAGGAAGCTGGTACTCGCGCTGCTCGCCTTCGTCGGTGGTCACGAAGATCTTCCGATGCTGCTTGGCGACGTCGCCGTACTTCACGACGCCGTCGATCTCGGTAATGACGGCCGGCTCCTTGGGACGCCGCGCCTCGAAGAGCTCGACGACCCGGGGCAGACCGCCCGTGATGTCCTTGGTCTTGGCGGTCTCGCGTGGGATCTTGGCCAGGATGTCTCCGGCCGAGACGTCTTTGCCGTCTTCGACCATGAGGTGGGCCCGCGAGGGCAGGAGGTACTTGCGGCTGATCTTGCCCTTCGCGTCGCGGATTTCGATCCGAGGCTGCTTCTTCTCGTCGGGGGACTCCATGATGACGAGGGCCGCCATCCCGGTGTTCTCGTCCACCTGCTCGTGGACCGTTTGGCCCTCGACGACATCCTTGAAGCTGATCTGCCCGTCTTCCTCGGTGAGGATCGTGAAGGAGTAGGGGTCCCATTCGACGAGAAGCTGTCCCTGCTTGACCTCCTGCCCTTCCTTGATCTTGAGCTTGGCGCCGTAGACCACCTGATGCCGCTCGCGCTCGCGGCCCTTCTGATCCTGGATGATGAGCGCGCCGGACCTGTTCAGCACGACGAGGTCGCCCTTCTTGTTCTTGACGGTCGTCACGTTGTGGAACTTGATGGCGCCGGCGTTCTTGGCCTCGAGGGTGGTCTGCTCGGTCCGGTGGCTCGCCGTGCCGCCGATGTGGAACGTCCGCATCGTGAGCTGCGTCCCCGGCTCGCCGATGGACTGGGCCGCGATGACGCCCACGGCCATCCCCATCTCCACCAGTTTGCCGGTGGCGAGGTCGCGGCCGTAGCACAGGGCGCAGACGCCCCGCTGCGACTCGCAGCTCAGCACCGAGCGGATCCGGACCTTCTCGATGCCGGCGGCCTGGACGTCGTTGGCCGTCTCCTCTGTGATTTCATCGTTGGCCTTCACGACGATCTTGCCTTCGATGTCCTTGATGTCCTCGAGGCTCACGCGGCCCACGATCCGGTCGCGCAGGGGCTCGATGACCTCGCCCGACTCGATGATGGGCCGGATGTCGATTCCGTCGACGGTTCCGCAGTCGTGGTCGCTGATGATGACGTCCTGGGAGACGTCGACGAGGCGCCGGGTGAGATAGCCAGAGTCGGCCGTCTTCAGAGCGGTGTCGGCCAGGCCCTTGCGGGCGCCGTGGGTCGAGATGAAGTACTGAAGGACCGTCAGCCCCTCACGGAAGTTCGACGTGATGGGGTTCTCGATGATCTCACCCGAGGGGCGAGCCATCAGGCCGCGCATCCCCGCGAGCTGCCGGATCTGCTGCTTGGACCCTCGGGCGCCGGAGTCCGCCATGATGTAAATCGGGTTGAACTCCTCTCCCTTGCGGTCCTGCGCCTCCATCTCCTCGAACATGGCGTCGGCGACCTTCTCCGTCACGCTCGACCAGATCGAGATGACCTTGTTGTAGCGCTCGCCATTGGTGATGGCACCGTCGAGGTACTGCTTCTCGACCTCGAGGACGTCCTTCTGCGCTCCGCCGACGAGCCTGGCCTTTCCCTCGGGGATGATGAGGTCGTCGATGCCGATGGAGATCCCGGCCCGTGTGGCGAAGCGGAAGCCGAGGTCCTTTACGGCGTCCAGCATCTCGACGGTCCTCTCGAGGCCGAATCGCAGGTAGCCGTATTGCACCAGGGCCTGGAGCCCGCGCTTCCGCAGGAGCCCGTTCACGAAGGGCGTCCCCACCGGCAGGTGATCGTTCAGGATGACGCGGCCCACGGTGGTGTTGATGACCTGGTTCTTGACGTGCTGGACCTCGGTGTGGATGACGTCCTGATCGTCCGGGACGGTCGTGAGGTCGATCAGCTCACCGGTGTACATGAGGCGGATAGGCGTGAGGGTCTCCACCTCCTTGTGCTCGAGGGCGATGAGAACGTCGCCCATCGCAGCGAAGGCCCGTCCTTCTCCCTTGGTCCCCTTCTTTTCCTTGGTGAGGTAATAGCAGCCGAGGACGATGTCCTGACTCGGGATCGCAATGGGCTGCCCCGAGGCCGGCGAGAGGATGTTGTTGGACGACAGCATCAAGACGTTGGCTTCGATCTGCGCCTCGGGAGAAAGCGGAACGTGAACGGCCATCTGGTCCCCGTCGAAGTCGGCGTTGAAAGCCGTGCAGACGAGGGGGTGGATCTTGATGGCTTTCCCCTCGACGAGGATCGGCTCGAACGCCTGGATGCCCAGTCGGTGGAGGGTGGGGGCGCGATTCAGGAGCACGGGATGCTCGCGGATGACGTCTTCGAGGAAGTCCCACACTTCCGGACGCTGCTGCTCGACCATCTCCTTGGCGGCCTTGATGGTGGTGACGAGGCCTTCCTTCTCGAGCTTGCTGTAGATGAAGGGCTTGAAGAGCTCAAGGGCCATCTTCTTGGGCAGGCCGCATTGGTGGAGTTTCAGCTCGGGGCCGACGACGATGACCGAGCGCCCGGAGTAGTCGACGCGCTTCCCCAGGAGGTTCTGGCGGAAGCGGCCCTGTTTCCCCTTCAGGGTGTCGGAGAGAGACTTCAGCGGCCGGTTGTTCGCCCCGCGGAGGACGCGGCCGCGGCGCCCGTTGTCGAACAGCGCATCGACCGCTTCCTGGAGCATCCGCTTCTCATTGCGGACGATGACATCCGGAGCGCGCAGCTCGATGAGCTTCTTCAGGCGGTTGTTCCGGTTGATGACGCGCCGGTAGAGATCGTTCAGGTCCGAAGTCGCGAAGCGGCCGCCGTCGAGCGGAACGAGGGGACGCAACTCCGGCGGGATCACCGGAATCACGTCGAGGATCATCCACTCCGGCTTGTTGCCGCTCTTGCGGAAGGCCTCCACGACCTTCAGGCGCTTGGCGAACTTGATCTTCTTCTGGACCGACGTCTCCGTCCGCATCCGCTCGCGCAGCTCGACGGCGTCCTTTTCGACGTCGATCCGGCGGAGCAGCTCCTTGATGGCCTCGGCGCCCATGGCACATCGGAGCTTCGGATGCTTCTCCCGGAGCTGACGATAGCGGTCGTCGGAGACCAGCTCCTGCCGCTTCACCTCGGGGCAATCGCCAGGATCCACGACGACGTACGACTCGAAGTACAGGATGCGCTCCAGATCCCGGAGGCTGATGTCGAGGAGATGGCCGATACGCGACGGCAGTCCTTTGAAGAACCACACGTGAGAGACCGGGCAGGCCAGCTCGATGTGGCCCATCCGCTCCCGGCGAACCTTCGACTGGGTGACCTCGACGCCGCACTTGTCGCAGATCACTCCCCGGTGCTTCATGCGCTTGTACTTGCCGCAGAGGCACTCCCAGTCCGTGATCGGCCCGAAGATCTTGGCGCAGAAGAGACCGTCGCGTTCGGGCTTGAAGGTACGGTAGTTGATGGTCTCGGGCTTCGTGACCTCGCCGTGGGACCAGGACCGGATCTTTTCCGGGCTGGCCAGGCGGATCTTGATGGCATCGAAGTCGGGCACGACTCGCCCGATATCGATGTTCGGCCGCATTGGCATCATCAAGCTCATGGATTAACCCTCAGTGCTTCGTCTTGATCAGCTCGACGTCCAGACACAGGCTCTGCAGCTCCCGGATCAGGACGTTGAACGACTCGGGGAGCCCCGGCGTGAACACCGTGTCCCCCTTGACGATGGCCTCGTAGATCTTCGCGCGTCCGTAGACGTCGTCGGACTTCGCGGTGAGTAGCTCCTGGAGGATGTGCGCCGCTCCGTACGCCTCGAGTGCCCAGACCTCCATTTCTCCGAAGCGCTGGCCGCCGAACTGAGCCTTGCCGCCGAGGGGCTGCTGGGTAATCAGGGAGTACGGCCCGATGGAGCGGGCGTGGATCTTGTCGTCGACGAGGTGGGAGAGCTTCAGCATGTAGATGTAGCCGACGGTGACCTTCTGCTCGAAAGGCTCTCCCAGCATGCCGTCGATGAGGGTGCATTTCCCGGCGTTCAAGAGGTTCGGACGCAGCGGATTGCTCGCGTCCTCCCGGGTGTTGGCCTGCACCAGGTAGTTCTTGATCTCCTTTTCGGTGGCCCCGTCGAAAACCGGGCTCGCGAAGTGGAGGCCAAGGGCCTTGGCGGCCCACCCGAGGTGGGTCTCCAGGATCTGCCCCACGTTCATACGCGAGGGAACGCCGAGGGGATTGAGGACGATCTCGACCGGGCTCCCGTCGGGGAGGTACGGCATGTCCTCCTCGGGCAGGATCCGGGCGATGACGCCCTTGTTGCCGTGGCGTCCGGCCATCTTGTCGCCCACTGACAGCTTGCGCTTCATGGCAACGAAGACCTTCACCAGCTTGATGACGCCGGGAGGGAGCTCGTCGCCGCGCTTCAGGCGGCTCTCCTTCTCGGCGAACAAAGCCTTCAACACCTCGATCTGACGCTCGGTCTTGTCGACGATGTCGGAAAGCTCCTGCTCCACGTCCTCGTCGTCGCGTCCCTTGACGCGGAGCTTCAGGATGTCGGAATGGCGCAGGCCCTCGAGAACGTCCCGGGTGAGCTGCTGACCCTTCTTCAGTACCTTGTCACCGCGGACGCTCATGAGGTCGGCGTTGACCGTTTTTCCCTCGAGGAGGTCTTCGATGCGCTTGTCCCGTTCGTCCTGAAGGATTCGGATCTCGTCCTTCAGGTTCTTCTCCATCAGGAACAGCTCGGCGTCTTCGATCTGCTTGGCTCGGTCGTCCTTCTCTACGCCCTTCCTGGAGAAGATCTTCACGTCCACGACGATCCCCTCGATGCCCGGGGGGCATACGAGGGAGGCGTCTCGCACGTCGCCGGCCTTCTCTCCGAAGATCGCCCGAAGAAGCTTCTCTTCGGGGGTGAGCTGCGTCTCGCCCTTCGGCGTGACCTTCCCGACGAGGATGTCGCCGGGCTTGACGCTCGCGCCGATCCGGATGATGCCGCTCTCGTCCAGGTTGTTGAGGAGCGATTCGGAGACGTTGGGGATATCGCGGGTCACTTCCTCGGGACCGAGCTTGGTGTCGCGGGCCTCGATCTCGAACTCCTCGATGTGGATCGAGGTGTACATGTCTTCGCGAACCAGCTTCTCGCTGACCAGGATGGCGTCTTCGAAGTTGTATCCGCGCCAGGGCATGAACGCGACGAGAACGTTGCGCCCGAGGGCCAGCTCACCCATGTCGGTGCAAGGCCCGTCGGCCAGGATCTGCCCCTTGGCCACGTGCATGCCGACCTTCACGATGGGCTTCTGGTTGATGCTCGTGTTCTGGTTGGAGCACTTGAACTTCGTCAGGTTGTAGATGTCCGCCCCGATCTCCTTGCCCTTCTCGGGGCCTTCCTGGGCCTCGACGCGGATGATGATGCGGCGGGAGTCGACCGAGTCCACGATCCCGGCCCGCCGGCAGACCACGGCCGCGCCGGAGTCCTTGACGGTGATGTGCTCCATCCCCGTTCCGACGAGAGGAGCTTCCGCTCGGAGGAGGGGAACCGCTTGGCGTTGCATGTTCGAGCCCATGAGGGCGCGGTTGGCGTCGTCGTGCTCGAGGAACGGCACGAGGGAAGCCGCGACGGACACGAGCTGCTTCGGCGAGACGTCGACGAAGTCCACCTCCTCGCGCTTCGCGAGGACGAAGTTGCCGGTCTTCCTGGCCGAGACGCGGTCGTCGAGAATGGCCCCTCCGTCGTCGAGGCGAATATTCGCCTGGGCGATCGTGTACTTGTCCTCTTCCCAAGCCGAGAGATAGAAGCAGTAGGGCTCCACATCCGCCGCCTTCTTCTTGCGGGTGCGGGCCGTCGCGTTGGCCGTCTCCATCTCGCTTCGCTCGACGATGTCACCGACCTTGTACTCGGTCTCACCGGCGTCGAGAACCTGGTAGTACTCGAGAACCCTCGCGTCCTTCACCTTTCGGTATGGGCTCTCGATGAAACCGAACTCGTTGATCCGGGCGAAGCACGAAAGGCTCGAGATCAGGCCGATGTTCGGACCTTCGGGCGTCTCGATGGGGCAGATGCGTCCGTAGTGGGTCGGGTGGACGTCGCGTACCTCGAATCCGGCCCGCTCCCGGGAGAGGCCGCCCGGCCCAAGGGCCGAGAGGCGCCGCTTGTGGGTGATCTCCGACAAGGGGTTCGTCTGGTCCATGAACTGGCTGAGCTGGCTCGACCCGAAGAACTCTCGGATGCTGGCCATGACCGGCTTGGCATTGATGAGGTCGTGGGGCATGGCCGTGGCCATCTCCTGGTAGACGCTCATCTTTTCCTTGATGGCCCGCTCCA